>REES01000116.1 GCA_007694935.1 Rhodospirillales bacterium | reverse complement strand
AACACGACAAGGATAACGTCGGCAGGTTCCGAGCGCCAGCGTGTTGTCCCGAAACGCCATGGGCTTACGGTTACGTACTATCCGGCGTGCCCGGGTTTGCTGAGGTTGCTTGTTCATCATCGGAAGGAAGGCGATGCAGAGCGTGTGTTTGCAGTGGGATACAGTGCTCAGGGGCGGCTTGGTTGCGCTCCTGCTCGTGGCGTCAGCGACGGCGGCGCCCGCCCAGGCGCAGGACGCGCCGCCGCCGGCGGTCGGGGTGGCCACCGCGGCGCTGCGTGACATGACGCCGAGCGTCCGCTACACCGGCCGCGCCGAGGCGGTGGACCGGGTCGAGCTGCGCGCGCGCGTGGAGGGATTTCTGGAGCATCGGCTGTTCGAGGAGGGCGGTGAGGTCGCCGCGGGCGACCTCCTGTTCCTGATCGAGAAAGCGCCCTATGAGGCTATCCTTGCCACACGTCAGGCGCAGGTGAAGGTGGCGGCAGCCGATGTCGAGACGGCGGCGGCACAACTCGCCCGTGGTGAGCAGCTTCTGAGGGGCAACAACATCCCCGCGGCGGAGGTCGATGAGCGTCGTGCACGGCTGTTGCTGGATCAGGCCAAGGTGGCGGAGGCGGAGGCCGCGGTGCGGTCGACGGAAATCGAACTCTCATACACCGAGATCCGGGCGCCCATCAGCGGCCGGATCAGCCGCTCGGCGTTCTCCGTCGGCGCCGTCATCGGCCCCGGCAGCGGCACACTCGCGACCATCGTCAGCGAGGATCCGATCTATGTCAACTTTCCGGTGAGCCAAGCGGTGCTCACCAGGATGCGCCAGGACACCCAGGCGCGCGGCGGAGCGGAGGACGTCGTCGTGCGGGCGGAACTGCCGACCGGCGACGTCTACCCGCATCCCGGCACGATCGCTTTCGCCGAAGTCGAGGTACAGCCCGGCACCGACACCCTGCCGATCCGGGCGCGCTTTCCCAATCCCGACCGGCTTCTGACCCCGGGACAGTTCCTTGGCGTCGCCGTCGAGTTGGGTGAACCGAGCCCGAAACTGATGATCCCCCTGGCGGCTCTCCTGGTCGATCAGGCCGGGACCTACGTGCTGGTCGTCGGTGACGACGACGTGGTCGAGCAGCGCCGGGTGCGCCTTCTCGAGCGCGCCGGTGAAGGTGGTGAGACCATCGTCGCCGACGGTCTGCAAGCGGGCGAACGGGTGATCGTCGAGGGTATCCAGAAGGTACGCCCGGGCCAGAAGGTGGCCCCGTCGGCGGTTGCCGAAGGACCCGCCTCATGATTTTCGATGTCTTCATCAGGCGCCCGCGCCTCGCGATCGTGATCGCCATCGTGATGACGCTCGCCGGCGCCATCGCCTACACGGCCATTCCGGTGGCGCAGTACCCGGAGATCGTGCCGCCGCAGGTCTCGGTCACCGCGCGCTATCCCGGCGCCAGCGCCGACGTGGTGGAACAGGCCGTCGCCCAGCCGATCGAACAGCAGGTCAACGGCGTCGACAACATGCTCTACATGCGTTCGGTCAGCGGCGCCGACGGCAGCTACAAGCTGACGGTGACATTCGCGCTCGGCACCGACCCGGACATCAACACCGTCAATGTGCAGAACCGCGTCGGCTTGGCCACGCCGTTGGTGCCGGAAGAGGTGCAGCGCCAGGGGATTACCACGAGAAAGCAGTCCTCGGCGCTGTTGCAGGTGGTTCAGCTGTATTCGCCCAACGGCACCTACGACGAGCTGTTCATCAGCAACTACGCAACCATCAACCTCATTGACGCGTTGAAGCGGATCAACGGCGTCGGTGATGCCTCGCTGTTCAGCCCGCTCGATTATTCGATGCGTATCTGGCTCAACCCGGAACGGCTCACCGCGTTCGGACTGTCGCCGGCCGAGGTCGCCGATGCCATTCGCAGCCAGAACATTCAGGCGGCGGTGGGCCGCATCGGGGCCGCCCCCCTGACGCCGGACCAGCAGTTCCAGCTCACCATCACGACCCAGGGGCGGCTGACCACCGAGGCGGAATTCCAGCGCATCGTCGTTCGCGCCAACCCGGACGGCTCCATCGTCACCGTAGGCGATCTCGGTCGGGTCGAAATGGGCGCCCGAAGCGCTGACCTGATGTCGCGTTTCAATGGCAGCCCCAGTTCGGCGATGGCCATCTACCAGTCGCCCGGCGCTAACGCCATCGCCGTCGCCGAGGCGGTGAGCCGGGAACTGGAGCGCCTCAGCGAACGATTCCCCGACGACCTCGCCTACGGCGTCGTCTTCGACACCACCGTGTTCGTCGAGAGCAGCATCGAGAAGGTGGTCGGCACCCTGATCGAGGCCTTTGCCTTGGTGGCGATCGTGGTCTTCCTGTTCCTCGGCGCTTGGCGCTCCACCCTGATCCCGATCATCGCCGTTCCGGTCGCCCTGATCACCACCTTCGCGGTGATGCTGGTGATGGGCTTCAGCGCCAATACCGTCTCGCTCCTGGCCCTGGTGCTGGCCATCGGCATCGTGGTCGACGACGCCATCGTGGTTGTCGAGAATGTCGAGCGGGTGATGGAGGAGGAGCCGCACCTGAGTCCGGCCGAGGCGACCAGCAAGGCGATGGGGGAGATCTTCGGGCCGATCCTGGCCATCACCCTGGTGCTGCTGTCGGTGTTCGTCCCCGTTGCGTTCATTCCCGGCATTGCCGGTGAGTTGTTCCAGCAGTTCGCGGTGGCGGTCTCGGTCGCCATGGTGATCTCGGCGATCAATGCCCTGACCCTGAGCCCGGCCCTGTGTGCGCTTCTTCTGCGACCGGGCGGACATGCCCATGGCCTGAAGAGCCATCTGGTCCAGGGTCTGGTCATCGGCGTCGTGCTGGCACCCGTCGTCGCCCACATCGTCCACAGCTGGGTCGGATTGCCCTTGGGGCTTGCCCTCGGCCTCGCGCTCGGCCTCATCCAGGGGCCGGTGAGCCGGGGCATCGACCGCGTCCGCGACGGGTACGTCGGTGCGGTCAAACGGCTGGTGCGCGTGTCGTACGTGTCGCTGATCCTCGTGGTCGGCGCCGGCGTCGGCATCTTCGCCCTGTTCGCCAACACACCGACGGGCTTCCTGCCGTCCGAGGACCAGGGCGCTTTTTTCGCCCAGATCCAGCTCCCGGAAGGGGCCTCGCTGAACCGGACCGAGGCGGTGGTCCGTCAGGTCGAGACGATCCTCGCGGCGGAAGAGGGCGTCGCCGATGTCACCGCCATCGTCGGCATCGATTTTCTGATCAACCTCAGCAAGCCCAACGCGGCCTTCTTCGTCGTCAGCCTGAAGCCTTTCGAGGAACGGACGGCGCCCGAGCAGCACGTCGAAGCGATCATCGCCCGCATGCAGCAGCAGATCGCCGCGATTCCGGAGGCGGCCGGCTTCGCCTTCAACCTGCCGCCGATCGTGGGGCTCGGCACGGCCGGCGGCTTCGAATTCCAGCTCCAGGATTTTTCCGGCGGCAGTGTCGCCGACCTTGCCGCAGCCGCCCGCGGCTTGATCGTGGCCGCCAACCAGGAAGACCGCCTCGGCGCCGTGTTCACCACCTTCGCGGCCAACACGCCACAGCTTTTCCTCGAACTGGACCGCGAAAAGGCGCAGATCCTGGGGGTTCCCGTCAGCCACGTCTTCAGTGCCCTGCAAGGCACGCTGGGCGGGCTCTACGTCAACGACTTCAACCTGTTCGGGCGCACCTGGCAGGTCAACCTCCAGGCCGATGCCCCCTTCCGCAACCGGGCCGATGACATCTACGCCATCAATGTCCCCAACAATCGGGGCGAGATGGTGCCGATGACCTCGCTTGCCACCGTCCGCCTTGAGCTCGGACCGGCAGCCATCACCCGCTACAACGGCTTCCGCTCGGTCACGATCAACGGCGCGGCGGCACCGGGGATCAGCAGCGGCGATGGCCTCCTCGCCATGGAGGATGTGGCCCGTGCGACCCTGCCGACAGGTTTCGGCTACGAATGGACCGGCACCGCCCTGCAAGAGAAGGAGGCCGCAGGCCAGACCACCATCGTGCTCGCCCTCGCATTGCTGTTCGCCTACCTGTTCCTGGTCGCCCTGTACGAAAGCTGGACCATCCCCGTGCCGGTGCTGCTCTCGGTCAGTGTCGGCGTGCTGGGGGCGATCCTCTCCATCGGCCTGATCGGTCTCAGCTTCGATGTCTACGCCCAGATCGGACTGGTCGTCCTGGTGGCGCTCGCCGCGAAGAACGCGATCCTGATCATCGAGTTCGCCAAGATCGAGCGGGAGAAGGGCCGGCCGCTGTTGGACGCCGCCATCGACGGCGCGAGGCTCCGTTTCCGTCCGGTGATGATGACCAGCTTCGCCTTCCTCGCCGGGCTCGTGCCGCTGCTGGTGGCCGGCGGCGCCGGAGCGGCGAGCCGCCTCGCCGTGGCGCTGCCGGTGTTCGGTGGGATGCTGGCTGCCTCGCTCCTCGGTATCTTCCTGATCCCGCCGCTCTACGTCGCGTTCCAGTGGCTCAGGGAGACGCTCAAGGGCGAACGCCGGCGTGCTGCGGCCGATCAGGCCCGGCACGAAGATGCCGCACCGCCCCCCGATGCCGCGGCCGCGGCCGCGGAGTGAGCGGCCGTGCCAAGGATCCGGTCAACCCCGCCGGCACGGTGGCTGCCGATGTGCTGAACGGGATGACGCCCCGCAGCCACCGGCGGGAAGCGGCGGGGGCGTTCGTCCCTGCTCGACCTCCGCGAACCCTTCGAACCGGCAGTAACGGGCGCGCCGAGGGCCGTCGAGATCCCGCTGTGTGCGTTGCAGGCGCAGCTGGGCGAGCCGCCGCCACGCTCAGCACCCGCGGAGCGGCGCTTCTCTGATGTCGCCGATCATGTACCAGAATCTGGCCGTCCTGGCCGGGTTTATTCTCGTCTACAGCATCGTTGCCGGCCGCATGCAGCGCAGTCTGGTGGGTGGGGCCATCCTGTTCACCGGCTTCGGTCTCCTGTTCGGTCCGACCGGACTCGGCTGGCTACAGCCCCAGCTTCGCGGGGCGGGCTTGCACGTGCTGGCCGAGTTGGCGTTGGCGCTGGTGCTGTTCACCGATGCGGCCAGCGTCGACATGGCGGTTCTCCGGCGCAACCTGACCATGCCGGTGCGGCTGCTCCTCATCGGCTTGCCGCTGACCATGCTCCTCGGATTCATTGCGGGCATCATGATCTTCGATCACTTGCCGCTGCTCGAGCTTGCCCTTCTGGCCGTCATCCTCGCCCCCACCGATGCCGCCCTGGGCAAGGCAGTCGTGACCAATCCGGTGGTCCCGGGCGCGATACGGAACTCACTCAACGTGGAAAGCGGCCTCAACGATGGCATCTGCGTCCCCGTCATCTTGATCCTGCTGGTCCTGGCGCTGGAGCTCGAGGCGGGCGGAGCACCGTTGCATCTGGCGCTGACGACCTTCGGCGAGGAGATCGGCATCGGCTTGGCCGTCGGCATCGGTTGCGTCGGGCTGACCGTGCCCGCCGTGCGCTTCGCCTTGCAGCGCCAATGGACGGATCAGGTCTGGTTGCAGTTCACTGTTCCCGCGCTGGCGCTGCTCTGCTTTGCAACGGCCCAGGCAAGCGGCGGCAGCGGCTTCATCGCGTGCTTCGTTGCCGGGCTCTTGGCCGGTGTCCTCATCCGTCGGCACAAGCACGCGATCCTGCGCCCCGCGGAAGGCATCGGCGAGACACTGAGCCTGCTGACCTGGGTGCTGTTCGGAGCGGTGGTGGTAGGGCGCAGCGGCGATCTGCTGTCACCGGACGTGCTGCTCTATGCCGTCCTCAGTCTCACCATCATTCGCATGGTTCCCGTGTTTCTCGCCCTGACAGGAAGCAGACTTTCCGCCATGGACAAGCTCTTCGTCGGGTGGTTCGGGCCGCGCGGGCTGGCCAGCATCGTGTTCACCATTCTCGTGCTCGACGCCGGTGTCGAAGGCGAGGGTGTGATCGTTGCCACCGCGGTGTGGACCATCATCCTCAGCGTCGTCGCCCATGGCGTGACGGCAAGGCCGTTTGCGACCTGGCTCGGCAGACGGTCTGGTGCTCCGTCGACCGTACCTCCCAACGGGGATCCCGGCTGATGTCGAGGACGTTCTGTCGCGCGCTTTCCCCGGTCCCGACCGACTCGATCGACTCAGCCGCCGGAAATCGGACGATTGGCGGCATCAGGAACCGCGCGTCACTGGCGACAGGCGGTGGACGATGAAACGGACCTTGCGGCTGGGTGAGCCCAACATCGCGGGCAGCCTGGCCCTTCTGTTCATCGTTATGCTGTCCGTTGCCTCATTCATCATCATGATGCCGTTCCTGGCACCGCTGTTGTGGGGCGTCATCCTGGCGATCGCGATGTGGCCGGCATTCTCCCGGCTTCGACGTCTGCTGGGCAACCGGAGGACGCTGGCCGCAATCCTGATGACGCTGCTGCTGGCCGTCGTTCTGCTTGGCCCTGTCGCGGTGATCGCCACGGTCATAACCGAGGAAGTGGCGACATTGGGCGGACGCTTGCGGGCAGCCGTCGAAGACGGCCTCGCTCCGCCCGACTTCCTCATGCGGATACCCTATATCGGGCCACGCTTGGTAGAACGCTGGCTGCAACTGGTCGCGGACGGCCACCTCACCGAGGGCGAACGGGATCTGATCGGCGCCGGCCTGAAATGGATTCTGGGCCTTGCCGCAACACTCGTGGGCGGCATCGCCCAGCTTGCCCTCAGCATTGTCTGTGCGTTCTTCTTCTTCCGCGATGGCGAGGCCGCCCTGATGCGCCTGAGCGACGTGGTCAGTCACATCGCCGGTGAGCGCAGCCGGCACCTGCTCTCCGTAACCCATGGCACGCTGAAAGGGGTCGTTTATGGGGTGCTGGGCGCGGTCCTGGCGCAGGCGACGCTCGCATCGATCGGCTATGTGATCGTCGGCGTGCCGGCCCCCTTCCTGCTGGGCTTGCTGACCGGCTTTCTTGGTATCGTTCCCGGCGGACCGGCCCTCGTCTTCCTGCCTGTGGCTATATGGCTGTTCCGCGCCGACGAACTGGTCCTCGCCGGTTTCATCACGCTCTGGGGGGTGCTGGTGGTCAGCAACATCGACAACGTCATGAAAGCGCTGTTCGTCTCGCGGGGCAGCAGCATGCCGCTGCTGCTGGTGCTGTTCGGCATCCTCGGCGGCGCGATGGCATTCGGCTTCATCGGCATTTTCCTCGGGCCCACGATCCTGGCCATCCTCTATGCGCTGATTCTGGAATGGAGCCCCGGGGAGGCAGTTCCGCCACCGGCAACGGGCGGCACGCCGCCTGCCAGCCCTTAAGCAGGAAGATGCGCCTGTAATGGAAGCTGGTCAAATTTTGGCTGCCGGTTGCCCGAGCGGCATCCTGGCGCGCGCTTTCCGTCGGCGTTTACGCTATCATGGGCCCATCAGAGAGGAATTTCCCGTGTCTCTGGCACGCGAACACAGTCAAAAGGAACGACCATGATCAAACTCGACGTAAACGAGCAGGATCGAATCCTGACGATAGAGATGAAGGGCATGGTCAGCGAAGCGGACATCGACGAGGCCATGGACGCGTTACAGGCTCGGTATCCGGCCGTAGGCCTGCACTTGCGCGGTGGCGAGCGTGGTGGCTTCAGTATCCTGGCCGATTGGCTGGATCTCGAAGGATGGGAAAAGGGCGCGAAAACCCTCGGTACCGTGACCGGCAAGACCATCGGCGATGCCGTTCGCAAGATTGCCGTCATCGCCGGGTCGCAGTTTGCCGAGGAGCAGCCCCGCCTCGTCGACGTTGCCCCGGGCGCCAAGGTGCGCTTCTTCTCGCCCGGGCAGCGCGACGATGCGGTGACTTGGTTGCGGCGCTGACGCCCGGAAGGAAAGAACGGTCAACCAACCGCCGGGAAACTTGCTCCGAGCGGCGGGTTGAGAATTGGGAGCGGCGTCGCCCACACCAAGTTCTGCCGCGTCGTCAAGACGGCCCGCCCCGGAAGAGGCGGCGGTACTCAGGGCCCGGATGCGCGGCTACCCGACCACGTGATAGCCGCCGTCGACGTAGATGGTATCGCCGGTGATCAGCTTGGCATAGTCGCTGGCGAGGAAGGCGGTGGCGGCGCCCACATCCTCGATGGTGACCAGCATGCGCCGCGGCGCGCGGGACGCGGCCTTCTCCATCAATTCATCAAAGCGGTCGATGCCCGAGGCGGCACGGGTCTGGATCGGTCCCGGCGAGATCGAGTGCACGCGGATGCCTTTCGGTCCCAGCTCCACCGCCATGTAACGGGCCGAGGCTTCCAGGGCGGCCTTGACCGGACCCATGACGTTGTAGTTCTCCACCACCTTCTCGGCGCCGTAGTAACTCATGGTGAACAGGGCGCCGCCGTCCTTCATCAACGGCTCGGCCAGCTTGGCCATGCGAATGAAGGAATGGCAGGAGACGTCCATGGCCATCAGGAAGCCCTCGCGGGAGCAATCGGTCACCCGGCCGTGCAGGTCCTCCCGGGGGGCGAACGCGATGGAATGCAGTGCGATGTCGAGCTTGCCCCACGTCTTGGCGATGGCATCGAACACGGCTTCCAACTGACCTTCCTCGCGCACGTCGCAGGGAAGATACAGCGGCGCCTCCAGCCGCTCGGCCAGAGGCTGGGTATGCGGCTTAGTCTTCTCGTTGAGGTAGGTGATCGCCACCTCGGCCCCCAGGGCGCGAAACGCCAGGGCGCAGCCGTAGGCGATGGACTGGTTGTTGGCGATGCCCACCACCAGCGCCTTCTTGCCGGCCAGGGCGCCTTCGGGACCTTCCACCCGTTGCTTCAGCTTCGCAAAGAACTTTTCCGTCGGTGTCATGTCGCTCATTTGACGATGCTCTCCAGTCCTGGCGTGTCTGCGGGGCCGTGTGGCGCCCTCAACCCTGCAACACCCGCCGGGTGTGCATGGCGATCATTCGTTCCTCGTCGGTCGGGATCACCCAGGCCGAGACCGGGCTGTCCGCCGTGGTGATGCGGGGACCGCCCGCGCGGTTGGCCGCGGGATCAAGTTGGACGCCGAGCCACTCGGCCTGACGGCACACCCGCTCGCGGATGAGGGGAGCGTGCTCGCCAATCCCGGCGGTGAAGACGAGGGCGTCCAGCCCGCCCAGGACCGCGGCCAGGGCGCCGAGATGCTTGCCGATATGGTAGACAAACAGGTCGATCGCCTCGACCGCCCGCGGATCATCGCTTGCCAGCAGATCGCGCATGTCGTTGCTGATCCCGGACACTCCGAGCAGGCCCGACTCGGTATAGAGAAGCTTCTCGAGTGCCGCGACATCCATGTCGCCCGCCTGCAGCAGATACAGCAGCACCCCGGGATCGAGCGCGCCCGGCCGGGTTCCCATAGGCAGCCCGTCGAGCCCGCTGAAGCCGAGGGTGGTTTCCACGCTTTCGCCGTCGCGAAGCGCACTCAGGCTCGCTCCGCTGCCCAGGTGGGCGACCACCACCCGCCGGGCTTCGGGGGCATAATCCGGCAGAACATGCGCGATGAACTCATAGGAAAGGCCGTGAAATCCGTACCGGCGCACGCCCTCGTCGAAGAGCCGGCGCGGCAGGGCGAACCACCGGGCCACCTGCGGCAGGGTTCGGTGGAAGCTGTTGTCGAAGCAGGCCACCTGAGGCAGATCCGGATGTGCTTCGGTCAGCGCCCGGATGGCGGCGAGGTTGTGAGGCAGGTGCAACGGGAAAAACGGTACCAGCGTCTCGATGTCGGCGATCACCCGGTCGTCCAGCCGGGTCGGAACGGTGTACTCGGTTCCGCCGAACACCACCCGGTGGCCCGCCGCCGTCACCCGGAGGTCAGTGGCATTCTCTTCGATCCAGCCGATGATGTAGTCGATCGCCTCGGCATGCTTGATGGCGCCCGACCATCGGTGCTCACCCACTGTGTCTCCGGCGGCATCCTTGCACACGAAGCGCGGTTCGGTCTTGAGGCCCTCGACCTGCCCCTTGCCGAGGAAGGCGAGGTCGTCGCCACCGCGATCGGCGTAGCCGGCGAACTTGATGCTGGAGGAGCCCGCGTTGATCACCAGGAGACCGGATTCCATCATTCCTACTCCGCGACTTTGCCGAGGGCGGCACCCCGGCGCTGCGCCTCCGCCATCAGCACCGACAGAGCGCAAGACGCCAGCCGGGTTCGGGCGCTGTCCGCCCGGCTGGTCAGCACCACCGGGACCCGGGCACCGACGATGATGCCGGCCGCTTCGGCGTTGGCCATGAAGGTGAGTTGCTTGGCCAGCATGTTCCCGGCCTCCAGGTCGGGCACCACCAGGATGTCGGCGACCCCGGCGACAGGTGACACGATGCCCTTGGTCCGCGCCGCGTCCGCGTCCACGGCGTTGTCGAAGGCCAGGGGCCCGTCCAGAGTTCCCCCCTTTATCTGACCGCGGTCGGCCATCTTGCACAGCGCGGCGGCATCAAGGGTTGCCGGCATGTCGGGATTGACGGATTCCACTGCCGCCAGGATCGCCACCTTGGGATCACCGTATCCCAGCGCGTGGGCGAGGTCGATGGCGTTCTGGCAGATGTCTCGTTTGGTGATCAGGTCCGGACTGATGTTGATGGCGGCATCGGTAAGAATGATCGCCCGTTCATACGTCGGCACTGCCAGCAAGAAGCAATGGCTGAGGCGCCGCTCGGTTCGCAACCCCTGCTCCCGGTCGAGTACCGCACGGAGGAGTTCATCGGTGTGCAGGCTGCCCTTCATCAGGTTGTGCGCCTCTCCCGAGCGCACCAGTTGGACGGCAAGAACGGCGGCATGATGGCTGTGTTCGGCTGCAACGATGGGAAACGCTGAGATGTCGACGCCAGCCTTGTCGGCGGTAGCGCGGATCTTGGCCTCAGGGCCCACCAGGATCGGCTTGATGAGATCGTGCTGGGCGGCTTCGATTGCACCGACCAGCGCGTCTTCGCTGCAGGGATGCACCACCGCCGTGCTCATCGCTTCCAGGCCTTCGCACTTCTTGAGGAGTTCCAGGTAGCGATCCTCCCGCCGCAGTTGGACGCTCGGAAGCTCGCGCAGAGGCGCCCGGATCTTGTGCCTGGGCGGCTCGACCACCGCTGTTGCCGCGAGCACGTCCTGACCGCCGGCATGGACGCGGCAGTCCAGCACGATGGTGCCGGACTCGGCACGCTTTTCCTTCACCGTGACGGTAGCGGTGGCCTCGACACCGGGGACGGGAGGAGCGGTGAACTCGAGGTTCACCGACCTCGTCCTCGAACCAAGGCCGGGCAGCCGAGTGCCGATGACCGTTGAGATGAGCGCCGCCGCCCACATGCCGCCGGCCCCGGCGCCCTCGAAGGCATCCGTGACGCCAACCTCTTGCGCGCTTGCCATGAGGTTCGGATTGCCGGCAACGGCAGCCCAGGTCTCCGCATCCTCGGGGCGGAGCGTGCGGGTCAGGCTGGCAGTATCACCAATGTCGATTTCGTCAAACGTCCTGTTTTCCACGGTCTCCGACATGATCTCATCCTGAGCCCTGTGTCCGACATCGCACCAAAAGGGATCTTTGGCGCGCGGCATCGCCACCATTGCGATTGCGAAAAAGCTTCACGACACCTTGAACGATCTGAAAGATGCTTTGTACGCCCGTGACGCCTCCTGGTTCGTATGTTACAGTAACTTCCCTGCCTCTTGTGCGAGCTCGTGATTCTTTGTGACATGGTACGGGTCACAGGAACCGGAGGGCGGAACATGGGTGCGCTATCTGTCAGCGTCGGTGATTTGGCGGCCAATTGGTGGCATTATGTGATCTCGTTGAATCGTGCTCTTGAGCGCGAACGGGCGGAATTCAAGGATAGCTGCCTCATCGCTGCCGACATCGCGCTGAACGCATCAAGGCAGAACCCGATGAGCTGGAGCCAGCTGAGTGAAGTGCTGCAACACAGCCAGCTCATGGTGAATCGCGGCCTCCTGTCCAACCAGGAACAACTGACAAAATTCATCCTGGATCAAGTAGAGGACGGCATCAAGGCATCAACCACAACGCTTCTCGGCGGCGAGGGCGAAACCTTTGACGCATTCGTGCGACGCCAGGCCGAAGTCATGGGAGCGGTTGCCAATTTCAACGATCAAGTTGAAAACATCAAGGATGAGTTCGGCTTCCATTTCGATTCGGCCAACTACCAACTTTTTGCAGAAACGCCGTCCTTTCTGATGTACCAGGTGCTTCCGATAAAAGATGGCGTTGCTGTTCGCAACGAGCTGAAGCCAGTCCTTCTGGTCCCGCCTTACATGCTGGGTGTCAACATCCTTTCCTTCTTGCCTTTTGAGAACAAGAGCTACGCTCATGCGTTCGCCAACGAGGGCGTTCCCACCTATGTTCGTGTCGTCAAGAACATCTGGGAGACTGAAGCTGTTCAGACCATGACCCCCGATGACGACTGCACGCAGACACGGACATTGTGCGAGAAACTGGTGGAGAAGCACGGGCAAAAAGCAACCCTCAACGGAACCTGCCAAGGTGGCTACATCTGCATGATGAACATGCTGTCGGGCACGCTTCAGGACGTGTGCGACACCTTGATCTCCAACGTGACGCCCGTGGATGGCACCTTTTCCGAGGCAATCAGCGGCATGCCGCAGCTGCACGACAATTTCGTTCTGTCGCCGATGCCCAACGGCAACATGGTGGCGAACGGGTACCTTCTGTCCCTCGGCATGCGCTTCGTCGCCATTGATCAGGAGACGCCGCTGATTACCGTGCTCAACATGGCGAAGCTGCAGAAGGCGACCAAGGGCAATCCCGGCAAGACGCCCGCGGCCTTGTATCGCTGGCTACGAAAGGAGCGCGTGCATCTGCCGCCGGCGATCGCCCGCATGAGCTCGATCACGTTCCAGCAGCCGATTGCCGAGGATGGCACGCTGCCGGTGTCCCTGTACGACAAGCCCTTGAACATTCGGGATTTCGCCCGGATGGGTGTGTCCTGGTACCAGAATTATGCGATCAAGGACAACTTGGTTACGCCCCCCTGCGCGATGGCCGGTAACAGGTTCCTGGAGGGCACGGACGTGATCGAAACCGTGGCTTTCCCCGGTGGCCACGTCGCGATCCTGACAAGTCCCTATGGCAAGAAGGCACCGGTGGACGGCACCTTCACCGATGCCACCGGCCAGAAGGCGCGGGGCCCTGTCAGGTTCCAACTCGATCGGTCCGCGCCCTCCAGGCGCGCTCCATAGGGGATCGGTCTCTTCGAGGGGACGATCGGCCGGGAGCGGGAGCGGTACCGTCAGCCTGACGAGGGTGAAGCCATAGTCGGCGGGCTGCCGGCGGGTTTGGCGGTGCTTGATGAGTGGTTGCGGAGAGCGCGGCATCCGGCTCCGGGGAAAGCTGTCGCATGGGACCGAATTGCCAGTCCGCAGCACGCATATGTGTGGTGTCGGGCGTGGTCCTCGTACTGGATTTGACATCCGGAACCAGCGCCGCGCGAATGGGTACGCTGCACAGGCCGTCTCATCGGGGAAGCGCACCTCGAACGCGGCGCGGGACATCGGGCGATCGTGCTTCCAGCGGCCCAACATGCGAGAACGTTACGCGAACACCCCCATCACCCCGTCAACCTCGGCGCACCATTCCTGGGGTATCGGAGTCAAAGGGATAAGTCTTTCCTGACGATCCTTATGGTCGCATCCGACTCATCGAGAGAAATTTCGAATCCTAGTCGCCGCGCCAAGTCGAGCATTCCGCGGTTCTCGCTCATGACCATACCCCAGATCTCGGTGAGTCCGCCCTGCCGTCCATAGTCGATCAGGGCATCCATGATGGCGCGTCCAAGCCCCACTTTTTGCCGGTCCGACCGAACCATCGCAGCATATTCCGCCCGGTGTCCGTCCGGTTCAAGGAACAGACGGCCACCCGCCCAGATGTCTTCCGGGTCATCGCCGTTGGTCGCGACCAAAGCCAGTTCGCATGCCGGATCGACGTTCGTCGCGCGGATCAACATGGCCGGCTCAAACTCTTTGACGAAGGTAAAGAACCTGGTTCGAATATCCTGTTGGCTTGTTTTTTTGAGAGCTCGGGATAGCGACGCGGCATCTTCGGAACGGACCGTGCGGATCACAGCCGTACTGCCATCGCGAAGGGTGACGGCGCGTTCGACATCCTTGATCGGAAACACGGTAGTCATACCTCCTCCGGGGGCTTCTCGCCAATGAGGCCCCCATCCCGCCGCTGACAAAAGTGACGTATGTCAAGTTCGGCGAATTGACCAGACCGGCCTATATTCGTGGCTCGGGTCTTAAAACCGCTGACGTGGCTCGAAATCAGCCAGTGACCCAGGGTGTTGACACTGAATCAGCAACGAAGTCCGCGCCACGCCACGGGTGAAAGGCTACTGCTGTCGACAGGATTCTTCAACCTCCGTTTCGACCTCATCAAGTTGACGGTACCGCATGTGTCAGTTTCGGCGTGATTGTCCCCGGAAGTGCCTTTTGAATTGTCCCCGGGAGGTGCGCCGTGCCTGGGTGTTTCCGGGACCCGTTGCGAGGAAACTCAGGCGGCGTCGACAGCGCACTGTCGCCGGAGCTCCGCCCACAACGATGCCAGTTCGGTACAAAACTTCGATAAATTGCGTCAATTCACCAACGGAAGTTGGATCTGGGCAAGAGCGGAGCAGAGTGTCAGCGCGCCTTGCCTTCGCTGGACAGCAGCACCCCGACCCAGCGGGTCGCCGGGAAGCGCGAGAAGATGATCGCCATCGCCACCGTGATCGGCACGCTGAGGATGGCGCCGACGATCCCCCAGATCGACGCCCAAATGGACAGCGTCACCAGCACAAGGAACGGGCTGAGGTTCAGGGATCGTCCCATCAGCGCCGGCTGGGCTACGTTGTTGAGCAGGATCTGCGCCGCCCCCAGGGTCGCGAGGACGATCGCGACCGCGCCCCCGAAGCCGAACTGCAACACGGCGAGGGCCGCCGGCAGGATGATGCCGAAGGCGGTACCGATGGTCGGGATGAAGCTGAAGAGCGCGATCACCACCGACCACAGGATCGGGAAATCGATCCCGACCAGGGTGAGCACCAGATAGGTGACGAGTCCCGTAACCAGCGCGAGGAATGACATCACGCCGATGTACTTGCGCACTTCGGCATGTATCTCCTCGATCACGCCCTCGATGGCTTGGCGACGCGCGGGGGCGTGGACGATGGCGCCGAGTTTAGGCGCCATGTACTTCTGCTGGACCAGCAGGAACACGACATAAAAGAAGATCATGATGCCGTCGAACGCGATGGGCGTCGCGGCCGACACAAAGTATTCGGCGACAACGGTCAGATCGATGTCCCGCGATATCTGCGTCAGGCTCGGCGCGGCGCCGAGCCCAAGAAAGTCGCCGCCCTGCTGCAACAATCCATCCAGCCGCTCTTGATAGCGGGGGGCTGCCTCCTGTATCGCCGCAATACTCTGCCGGATGAGTTCGACGAACATGAACCAAGCGAGAAACACGCATCCGATCGCCGCGGCGCCGCACCAAGACCGGGGCAGCGTGCGCCCGAAGACCGCCAGGCGGGCGATCACCTGGGACAAGGCGACGATGATGTACCAGATGACGACCGCGATCGCGATCGGCACCAGGATGGCGCGCCCCTGCACCAGGATGAGAACGACGGCAATCACAATGAAAAGGGTGAGCGCCGTGGCGCGTAGCGGATCACGCGAAGAGTTGGGATCGGCGGTTGACATGATCCGGAACTCCCGGGCTGGCAAAGTCCCAAGCCGGCATAGCCGAAGCCAAACAGGAACTCATGTTCGCGGCAGCAGGAACGGGCGAGGGGAGGCGACGATGGCGCGAATGCTGACGGAACGATATGGTGACTGCTTGCATGAGGTCAGGGGACTCGCCTCAACAATTTGTCGATGCTTTGTGTGTGGAACGGTGCTTGGGTGCTACCGTCTCTGACATGGCAGGAGGGCGGCATGGCGAGGGTTCGGCCGTATTGTTCGGGGCTCAAGGACCCTGCACAAACAATGCTGAGCGGCATGCGCTGGACCGGATCATCGTGATCGCGCCGGTGGCAACCTCGCCGCTGTCAAGGTCTGCTTCGCGCAGTCCGTCGTGGCAACCAGCCGCGCCTGTTCGAGGACGTGCGCCTGCCGTTCGTCAATGTCGGCACCAGCCCCTGCGGCGATCACGGCCGCATCGATGCGGTTGCCGACGGAGATCCGCGAAGCCGGTGCGTGCCGTCTTGGTCTTGCCCTTTGGTGGGCGTTTTTCCCCGCACGCACCGACACCAATTCTCGGACGCCGCAAACGCTACTCCTCACGCCGGGCGGCCGGCACCTCCTCGGCACCCTCGGGCGGCGTGAAGCCGAACATGCCGGGATCCAGGTAGGCTTCGAGGTTCCACTGCTCAAACTCGGCCAGGAACAAGGGCTCGCCCGGCTCGGTTACGTAGTTGATGGCAAAGCGCAGGGGCACCGGCGGGCCTTCGGCGGCGATCCACACCTCGAAATCGACACCGTAGCTCTCAAACAACAGGTGATGCGCCGGCTTGCCGCGCACCGTCCGCTCACCCAGGTAGGCGCCGGAGATCAGGTGTTCGGAGAACGTGCCGTACGGGTCGGCATAGAGAAAATCGGCCAGCGGCATGTTCTGTTGGTAGGTGTCGGCAATATAAGCGAGCATCGCGTCAAGCGTGTCGGGCACGTCGATTTGCGTGTACTGACGTCCCGACTCGGCATCAATGAGACGGGAGAGTTTCTGGCCGTCGTACCAGAAATACCTGTGCACACCCTCGTCGTTGATGGTGCGCACGTGCAGAGCATCGGGGCGGCGCACGAAGAACAGAATGCTCTCCTCCCGCAGGTGGGTTATGCCCCCGGGCTGAACCACTTCGTACAGCGTGGTGGCGCGGCCACTCAGCATCTCGGAAGCGGCAAGCGCGTCGGACATCGCCTTGAGGATCCTGGCGGCCTCCGGATCTACCTGGGCCTCCTCTGCGTTCATAGGGGCGGGCTCCGCATCATTCTTGGCCTCTTCGGCGTTCGCAGAGGCCATGACCAAAACGGCGGCCATCCCAAAGGCGGCAGTCAAAGACCGCGCCGACCGGCAAAACAAATGCCTTATGGACATTCGAATTTCCTTTCCGACTGAAAGCGCATCGCGCGCAAAACGTGCAACCGAGCAGCGCGGGCAGCCGCTTTCGGCTGAACCCGGGCGAGCGAAATCGCTCTAACGTACGGCCGCGTGCCGCCGGGAGGTGCGTCGTGCCGTGCGTCGCGCCATTCCGTTGACGCTGGCGGCGCCGCAACCGTAGGGGCACGCGTCGTAGACGACGTACTGCGCGCGAGCCGCCCCCATGCCGGCCAGCAGAGCCGCCGGCGTGAGGATGAAGGCCCAGCGCAGGGCCCTGCGTCGATCGGCGTCGGGCTTGTCCTGTTTCATGGATGATCTCCTTCGCGGGTTTGGGTCCGGCCGAAGCCTGTTCAAAAATGACAATACGTCACCAAAGCACTGCCGGAAATCCGTCTTGCCTCACTGAGGCCGGCCAACTTGTATGTTACGGTAACTTTCTTGGCTCGATCAGAAGTGAAGGCTGTTAATGACTTGGCAGAACAGACAGGAACCGGAGAGTTGGCCACCGTTCTCTGGACAGGGTGTCGGCCCGGCACTGCCACGGCAACCGGACTGCGGGCGCATCTCGGACCGATCCTCGCTCCGATCAGGCCGCAGTGGTCGCGATTGTCCATGCATCCGCGGCCTCCGCTCTGAACGGGCGCAGGACGCGGCGGGAGGTGAGGTGGCGTTGGCGGGCGATCACGGGGCCGAACTTCGTGACCCAGCGGCGTGAACTGCCCCGGCTTCGTCGGAGGCATTCTGGGTCAAATCATGCGGTGAGGGGCACTGGGTGTCGACCGACATTCCTTGGTGAGACCGGGGGACCATTCCTCGGCGCCGACGTGCACTC
>REES01000012.1 GCA_007694935.1 Rhodospirillales bacterium | reverse complement strand
CACCCGGTGCTCCACCAGGGACAGGTTGCGCCCGCGCAGGCCCGCCACCCGCAGGGGTGCCTTCAGGTGCGGCGTGGCCGGCGACGGCAGCTGCCACACCTCCAGTTCGGCATCCCCCGGCCGGTGGCAGCGCGCGCGCAGTTGGTACTGCGGCACGGCGCGGGAAGCCTGCTGATCGACGGCCGGGACGGTCATTCCTTTCTCCGCAAGCCTCAGTGCAGCGCTTTCGCGGTCGCCGTGACGTACGCCGCACCGGCGGAAAAGCGGGCCAGCCGCTCGGTCAAGGTTTCGGGCGCGTCGCCGGCGAGGACCAGGCCCTCGGCAAAATCCACCTCGAAGGTCAGACTGATGGTCTTGTCGCGCGCGGCGCGCAGCTGCGGTTCGAGAAAATCCTTGACCGGCTGGGCATCGGTGACGGGGCCAACGAACGTGAGCTCCAGGGTGCCGCCCTCGGTGGTCTCGTACCCGCCTTCGAGGCGCACTGTCTTGGTCGCGCCGGCGATGGCATTGACCGCCCCCATCAGGCGGAAGCCGTCACCGGCGTCGAACAGCTTCAGCGACAACTGGCCGATGGCGATGACCTTCATGCTGCGTGCCCGCTCCCACAGCCGCGTCAGCGCCTCACGCAACACCCCTTCCTCGCTGAGCGCCGGTTCCGACACGGGCGGAACCGGGGCCTGCAGCGACGGCGACGTCGCACCGCCCATGGCAGCTGCCATCGACCCGCCTGCCCCCTCCTGCAGGCCGCCGCCTTGCACGATGCCCGCTGGCGGGAAGGATGGGCCGGCGGGTGCGGGTTGCGGTACGGTGCGTGGCCAGATGGCTTTATCCCGCGCGTAGGTGGCGGTGAACACGAACGACTGGTCGTCGATCCGGATGGCCGCCGCCGGATCGCCCTTGCCGTACAACAGATCGCCGGACTGGTACACGTATTCCCCCTGATCGATGCCCTGGCGGATCGCCTTGGTGAAGACGCCATCGCCGATCAGCATCGGCAGAGCGGTGTCCTTGCGGAACTCGGCCCGCAGGTCGGCGGTGGATATCTGACCCTTCTTGAGCGGCGTGCGTTCACGGATGTAGGTAGGGGAATCCGGCGCGTCGTCTTCCATGCGCAGCTTGTTGAGATCGCGCAGCAGCCGCACCACGGCTTTCTGCCCCTGGCCGGGATCGGCGGACGCCCCCGCCACGTCCAGCGCGCTGTGGGCCAGATCGATCGAGGCACCATCCAGCCGGTTGCGCGAGGGATAGAACACGTGGCGATAGCATTGCTGGATCGCCGTTGCCATCCGGTGCTCGGACCCGCGGTACAGTTCCCGGACCCGGTCCTGCTGATGCTCGGCCAATTCGGCCAGGCGCTCCGGCCGGCGCAACTGGTCCAGGGCGAGGCGGTAGACGACGCTCCGGCGCATCTCCTCCTTGCCGGCCTCGTCCGCGACCACGAACACGAGGTTGTTGAGGTGGCGGCGGAAATCACTGCCGCTGGCGCCCTTGTGGCGGAACACCTTCTCCACCAAAGCCGGGATGATCACTTCCGACGCACGAACGCTTTCCGCATCATAGCCGATGAGCACGAGGTAGGGCCGGCCATCGCCGGAATCATCCGGCACGTCGCCGGGACCGCCGGCAAAGGGCACGAGGTTGAGGGTCGAGTTCCTGAAGATCGACTTGATGGTGTCGTTCAGCAGTGCGCGGACTTCATTGGCATCGACCTGTTGTTCCTGCCGGCGGATCACCTGGGTGAGATTGGCCTCGGTCAGGAAGCGCAGCGGCACGTTCGGCCGGTCGTCGAGGTAGGCGGACTGCTGCACGAAGCGCTTGCGCGCATCGTCGACGAAGCTCGGGTCGATGCCGGGGGCAAGGGTGGAATACCGAAGTTCGTGTTCGTTCAACCCCTTGAGAGTCTCGTTAAAGGCCAGGGTGTGGAACAGGATCGGGCGCGCCACGATGGAGCCGTAGGGCGGCATTCCGGCATAGTGCTCGCGGTCGAACTGCTGAGCCAGCGCCGCGCGACCGCCTTCGTGTTCGCTCACATCATTGCGGATCGTCGCTTCCAGCCTCGGCAGGTTGAGGCGGGTGATGATCTCCTGCTTGATCGGGCCGGAGCCGGGATCGAGATGGTGCAGGTGGATCGCATGCACGGGGTCCGGCCGGGTCTGCCATACATGCGCGACCGCCCGCGCGAGTAACCGCAGCATGCCGC
Source organism: Rhodospirillales bacterium (assembly GCA_007694935.1). Classification (GTDB taxonomy): domain Bacteria; phylum Pseudomonadota; class Alphaproteobacteria; order Rhodospirillales; family Defluviicoccaceae; genus REEP01. Next base: position 1,410 of record REES01000012.1, on the reverse strand, counting down.
GCACGCGCTGAAAGTTGCCGAGGGTGGACATCTTGTTGGTCAGCGTGGCCATCAGTTCCGGGTGCAAAGGATAGCCGAGCCGGAACCGTTCTGACCGATCCTCGCCGGCGCGCTCTGGCGGCAGGGCGTCGCGATGGGCGTGCCAGATCGACTGGTATTCCGCGATGATCGCGGCGGCGCGGTCATCATCGATGGCCTTGAACAGCCGGCGGCGGATCACCTGGGATGTTTCGTCCTCGGTGGTCGGATCCAGAAGCGTCGCCTTGCGTGCCGAGACGCTCTCCGCCTCCGCCATCCGGTCATGCACGAACTGGTGTTCGGCGCCATAGGCATCCTCCGCCCGGCCGCCCTTGCCGATCGCCAGGGTATAGACGACGGCTGCGTTGGGCGTGCCCTCCACCGCCTTGAACAGGTTGGTCAGGAACCGCACCAGCTGATCGGCCACGGGCTGCTGCTTCACCGCGCGCAGATAGACGGCCAGCTCGTCCAGCAGGATCAGAGCGGGGTCGCCGCCGAACAGGCGCCGCAGGTTTTCGGCCCCCGGAGCAATGCCCTGTTCATCGTTGGCGCGGACCGCCTCGTAGCCGGCCGCACCGCCGAGGCGCCAGGCAATCTCACCCCACGGCGTGAACGCCCGGATGCCGTCGCCCATTGGCAGGCCGGAAGCCGGATCGGCGTTCTCGCCGTCGAACGCGGCGATCCGGACCGCTTGCCGGGGAAGGAGAGCAGGGTCGACGAACTCCTCCACATGGCCGACCCCCTGCATCCCGTTGGCCGCATGGGTGAGCGCGATCAGCGCATGCGTCTTGCCGCCGCCGTACTGGGTGTGCAGGCGGAAAATGGAGGACACTTCGCCACCCTGGCCACTGAGGCGGCGACAGACATTGTGAAGCAGGTTCTTCAGACCCTGGGTGGGATGCGTGTTGGCGAAGAACAGAGCCGGGTTTCGGGTCTCTTCGGGAGCCTCTCCGGTGATCACCTGTTTCAGGTCCGCGGCGAAGTCGGACTCCTGAATGGTTCCGCGCAGGACGTCGTCCCGCGGTTGGCAAACGTCGAAAAGACTCGGTAACGGCATGAACCACCCCACCGCTCGCACGCCTGTCGCCACTTCGACCACGCCCGACGAAACCCTGTCCGCCGTTCAAAGGGCGGACCTGCTCCCGGCATGGCAGCGACGGCACTCATCAAACGGTTGTATATACCGAAGGTCCTGCGTTCAAAAGCCGTTGTCGGCTCGTCTTGCCCGTTCCGGCCCGATGTGCGAACGATCGCGCAGGGCTTTTGATCACAGCTCGAGGGTCAATCCACCGGCGCATGGATCATGCCGGGTGGTGTCAGACAAATTCGAAATAGTCTCAGCTTGGACAGTGACGCTGTCCTTTACTCGGCGAAGAGACCACGCCACTCGGC
>REES01000088.1 GCA_007694935.1 Rhodospirillales bacterium | reverse complement strand
GGCGGGGCGAAACCCGCGCCGCCGCCCGGCGCGGGCGGCCTCAGCCCGCTTGGCGGAACCGGTAGACGCAACGGACTTAAAATCCGTTTCCTTCGGGAGTGGGGGTTCGAGTCCCCCAGCGGGCACCACACCGAAGTGCCTGATCGGCAAGGCGTAATCTCTCTTTTATCCGTTGGTGGTCATAATCACCCGTCATGATCGACGGGGTTGGTAGCGCGAAATTTCAGCGCTGTATGCGTCGGGTCACTCCGTCGACCGATGTCAAGCTGAAGATTAAGCGGACCGATTACACTCCGTTCCGCCACTCATCGGGTTGGCTTTCCACCAGGAGAGGGATTTGACCATGCCGATCGACGTGAAAACACTCTCGGATATTCGACTAAATAACTTAATCGCGAATCACCGCAGCAAGAAAGCAACAGAAAATCCTATTTATCTGGACGCCCTTCGGGAAAATGAGATGCGTCATGGAAGGGGATTTGATTTTGATAAATCATTTGCAATCATCAGAACGGCCGCGAAGGAAAGGCGTTTCATCAGTTACAAGGACCTGTCGGATGCCAGCGGCGCACAATGGAACCAGGTTCACTATTCCGTTGGCGGCCATCTTTGGCGGCTCGTTGAGTACGCACACCGAAAAAATTGGCCCATGCTGAGCGCAATCGTTGTCAACAAAAATAATACAGATACGGGCGCGATGGAGCCGGAAACCCTGAAAGGATTCGTGGCTGCGGCAAAGAGCCTGGGATATCCTGTCCTTGATGACGAAGCGTTCCTGCGGGAACAGCAGGAGCTCGTGTTCGCTTGGGCCGAGGTTGATGACTGAGCAGCGCAGGTCGACGTCAAAGGCCACGCCGTCAATCGAGACCAGCCATCCGGACAAGTCCTGGCGGGCAGAGCCTCTTTGTGTGCCGTCCTGCATTGACATCTGCTACGCCGTAACATGATGCCTCCAAGCGACCGCGGCCGCGGTTCACAGCGCCGGACGGTTCGGAAAGCCGAGCCAGGACCAAGGGGGGACACACCATGCGCGCGACCTTCGACTACAGCGGCTGCACCGTCATGGTCGTCGGCGGCACCAGCGGGATCAACCTGGGCATCGCCCGGGCCTTCGCCGACGCGGGCGCGCGGCTGGGGGTCGCGTCCCGCAACCCGGCCAAGGTGGACGCCGCCGTGGCCATGCTGTCGCGGCCGGGCCGGCGGGCCCTCGGCTATGCCTTTGACGTGCGTGATGCCGAGGCCGTGGCCAAAGCCCTCACCCGGTTCCGCGCCGAGGCGGGAGAGATCGATGTCCTGGTCTCCGGTGCCGCCGGCAATTTCCCGGCGCCCGCCCACCGGATCAGCCCCAACGGCTTCAAGGCGGTGGTGGACATCGACCTGCTCGGCACCTTCCACGTGATGAAGGCGGCCTACCCGCACATGCGCAAGCCCGGCGGCAGCATCATCAACATTTCGGCGCCGCAGGCGGTGGTCGCCTCGCCGCACCAGCTCCACGTCTGTGCCGCCAAGGCGGGGGTGGACATGGTGACCCGCTGCCTTGCGGTGGAATGGGGTCCGGAGGGCCTTCGCGTCAACAGTGTGCTGCCCGGCCCGATCGCCGGGACCGAGGGCATGGCCCGCCTCGCCCCCACCGCGGAGGCCAGGGAGCGGATCAGCGCGAGCGTGCCGCTGCGGCGCTTCGGCACCCCTGAGGATGTGGCCGGCGCCTGCCTGTTCCTCGGCTCCGATGCCGCCCGCTACGTCAACGGGGCCGTCCTGATGGTGGACGGCGGCTGGGCGCTGGCGGGGGCGCCGCTGGGCTTCGAGCCGCAGCCGTAACCGCCGCGGCAAAAACGCCCCGCGGGACGTCTGCTCCGTGGGGAGCGGCGCGGGCTCCTTCCTCTCCCGCGATGCGGGTGAGGGTGAGGGCGCGCCGCAAGTGTCAAATATCCTGACTCGGTGTAAAGAAATCTGACAGGGGCATGAAGCCTCAAGCCGGCCGGCGGGCGTTTCCGGCGCCGCCCCCTAACCCTCTGAAAATAAACGCTTCTCTTGCCTGGGTGCGCTCGGGCGCCCCTGTTTGGGGCGCTACACGCAGTGCGAGTTGGTGTCGGCACACTTTACACTTTTTCGTACCACGCCCGTGGCCGCCTCGCACAACTCATTGAAATCGTGATGTTTAATGTTTTGGCACCCTGTTTGCTTGTGATGGGGCTGGGGGAAACGCGACGTGGACCATCGACCCCAACCGATCAAGAGCAAGGATGCTTATGATGCTGACCCAGAAATCCCTGACGAGACTGCTCGGCACCGTCGCCATGGCTGCGGCGCTGGTCGTGGTCGCGGCACCGAAGGACGCCGATGCGGCCTTGATTACCATTACCTTCTCCGGAAACGATTGCTCCGGTGTCTTTGGCACATCGCCGAATTGCGAGGTCAACGGCTCGCCACAGATTGCCAAATACGACCTGGGCGCCCCCGACAAGACCCCACCGAAAGATCCGGAGTGGTCATTCAATCCGATCTTTCCCACCGTTAACGAGACCAAGTTCGCCGGCAGTGATTTTCTCGCGTCCGATGCCGGCACCGGCACGTGGGTGTATGACTTCAAGCCGGAGGACGGCGACCCCGGGATCCGCTACTGGTCCGTCAAGGCCAGCGCGGGATTCAATCTCCAGTGGATCGTGGACGCCGCAAATGTCGGCGCCGGCCAAGCATGCACCAGTACAAGTGACAACAGCCAGACCTGCCTGGACGCCGCGATCGTCGTCTCCTCCGGCGCGTACGCGACGCCGATCAATCAGAACAACCAGAAGAACTTCGCACTATCGCATATCGTCTTCTACGACACCTTCACCCCTAACGGCCAGGAAGTCCCCGAGCCGGCCAGCATCGCCCTGCTGGGCCTGGGCCTGCTCGGCCTCGGCTACGCGGCGCGGCGGCGGAAAGCGGTGGCGTAGCACCGCCCGCCGGGCGTCCCGGTCCCCGGGGTTCGAGTCCTGTGTCAACCGGCGGCGCCCCGGCGCCGCCGGTCCCAACGCGCCGCGGGCACGGCGGCTGGGCGCTGGCGGGGGCGCCGCTGGGCTTCGAGCCGCAGCCGTAACCGCCGCGGCAGAAATGCCCCAAGGCCGGAGGCGCTTGCGATGATGACCCCCTATGGGTCGGGCTCTCAATCCCGGAGGGCGGCGGTGCGGTCCGGCTTCTCCCACGGCAGATCCAGATCGGTCCGGCCGACTTGGCCGTAGGCGGCGAGCTTGCGATAGAAACCGTCCCGGGCCAGCGCCGGCAGCCGGCGCAGCCGCAGGTCGCGGATGATCCCGGCAAGCCGGAAGTCGAAGGTACGATCCAGCCGGGCGGCGATCTCGGCATCGGGAATGCGGCCGCTGCCGAAGGTCTGCACCTGCAGGCTCACCGGTCGCGACAGCCCGATGGAATAGCTCAACTGAACCTCGCATTCGCTGGCCAGCCCGGCACTGACCACGTTCACGGCGGCGTGGCGGGCGGCGTAGGTGCCGCTTCGGGCGATCCGGGTCGGATCCTTGCCGCTCAGCGCGGAATCGCTCTGCCGCGCGTACTCGCCATAGGTATCGATCCCGTTCTTGCGGCCGGTCAGGCCGGCATGGGTGGCGGGGCCGCCCACCATCAGCGGCCCCCCCGGGTTGATGAACAGCCGGGTGCGATCGTCCGGCCGCACCTCCTCCTCGGCGAACGCCGGCCGGACAACCAGGTCGTCGAGATCCCGCTCCAATTGTCTTTGCTCCGGAACGGCGTCGCCGCTGATCGCCGCCACCAGCGTGATACCGTGGATGCGGGCGGCGCGCCCGTCGCGGTATTCCACCGCCACCTGGGTCTTGCCGTCCGGCGCCAGGTACGGCAGCTGCCCCTCCTTGCGGACTGTCGCCAGCCGGCGGGCGATCTTGTGGGCGAGCCAGATCGGCAGCGGCATCAGCCCTGGCGTCTGGGTACAGGCGAAGCCGAACACGGTCGCCTGGTTCTGGACAACCATGCGCTCCATCTCGTCATCGTCCATCTCCGCCTCGTCGCGGGTGAAGCGATCTCCCGCGGGAAGCGCGCTGAGGCTGGTCATCACGCTGCAAGTGTTCGGGTCGAAACCCGAATGGTCATAGCCGGCTTCGATGATGATCCGGCGGGCCAGCCCGGCGATGTCCACCACCGCATCCGAGGCGAACCGGGCGGCGATGAACAGGATGCCGGTGGCGACAGCGCACTCGGCAGTGATCTGCGAGAACGGATCCTGTTGCAGGAAGCGGTCTACAAGGCCATCGCTGATCTGATCGCACAGCTTGTCGGGGTGCCCCTCGGTCACCGACTCGGAGGTGAAGATGAAATCGCCCTTCATGATCGTGTTGCCCCCTGATCCCCGCCCGGCACCGACGCCGGCTTCAGCGCCTCGTTGACGACAAATGGCATGACGGCGGCGGCACCCGTGACGGCAAGGTCCAACGCGCTGAGCGGTTGCAGGCCCATCAGCGTGCGCAGCTTTGGCACCGCCAGCACCAGCCCCTGCGCCGCCAGCGAACCACCGAGCGCTGCGGTCATCGCCCGATTGGGGGGCGGCCGGCCGGCCCGGAACAGGCCGTAGCGGTCCGACCGGCAGGTCAGGGCGTGCAGCATCTGGGCGGTGATCAGGCTCAGGAAGGTGATGGCGCTGGTTTGCCCGCCGGGACCATAGCGTTGATGGCCGTACGCGGCGGCACCCAGGGCGGCGGCACTGATCACCGCCCCCTCGCGGGCGGCGCGCTGAAGATCGCCTGGCCGCAGGATCGCTTCACCGGGGTCCCGCGGCTTGTCGGCCATCACGTCACCGTCCGGCGGCTCCATCGCCAGCGCCAGGGCCGGAAAGACGTCGGTCAGCAGGTTGATCCAGAGGAGCTGCATGGGCGTCAGGGTCTGGCGCCAGCCCACCGCCGTGGTCCCCAGCATCACCAGGATTTCGCTGAGGTTGGTGGCGAGCAGGAAGCGCAGGGCGTTGCGGACGTTGTTGTAGAGGGTGCGGCCGTAGCGGATGGCAACGATGATGGTTTCCGGGTTGTCGTCCTTCAGAACCACGTCGGCGACTTCCCGGGCAACATCGGTGCCCCCCTGCCCCATGGCCAGGCCGATGTTGGCCGCTTTCAGAGCCGGGCTGTCATTGACGCCGTCGCCGGTCATCGCCACGACGGCGCCGCCCCGCTGCAGCGCCTGGACGATCTGCAGCTTGTGGCCGGGGCTGACCCTTGCGAACACCTGGGCGCGCTTGGCGAGGCTGGAGAGCACCTCCGGCTCCAGCTTCTCCAGGTGGGTGGAGTCCAGGATCTCGACCTGCTGGCCGCGGCCGAGACGCAGTTGCCGCGCCACCGCATAGGCGGTGGCACTCTGGTCGCCGGTGATCATCACCGTGCCGATCCCGGCCTTGTGGAAATCATCGATCAGGTCGGCCATGCCGGGCCGGACCGGATCGGCCATGCCGACCAGGCCGAGCCAGGTCAGCGACGGGCCGCCATCGCCTTGGTCGTCGTTGTCCTCCTGAAAGGCCACGCCCAGCACCCGCAACGCCTCGCCGCCCATCCGCTCGTTGGCGGCGTCGATACGTTGGCATGCCTCGTCGGTCAGCGGCTCGCGGGCGCCGCCGATGAGCTGCCAGCGGCACATCTCGAGCACGGTGGTGGGGTTGCCCTTGACGCAGAACAGCCGGCGGCCGCCCTCCCCGGCGTGGGTGGTCCCCATGAACGGCCGGCGCTCGGTCCGGTGATTGGTGGTGGTACCGGGGGCACGCCGGCGAAGGGACGCGACGTCGATGCCGAAATCCATCGCCATGCGGATCAGGGCCGTCTCGGTGGCGGAGCCGCGCAGCTCGGTTTGGCCGTCCTCCGACTCGACCTCGGCATCATTGCAGAGCGCCGCCACCTCCGCGAGCTTGCGAAGGTCCGGGCTCTCCGCGGGATCGACGGCGCGTCCGCCTCGGGTCAGGGCGCCGTCCGCCAGCCGGTAGGTGTTGCCGCCGCAGGCGATGCTCACCACCGCCATGCGGTTGAGGGTGAGGGTGCCGGTCTTGTCGAAGCAGACCACCTGGACGGCGCCCAGGGTCTCCACCGCGTCGAGCCTGCGGATCAGCACGTTGTGGCGGCGCATCTTGCCGATGCCGATGGCGAGGGTGGTGGTGGCGATGGTGGGCAGCCCCTCCGGCACCGCGGCCACCGCCAGGGAGGCCGCCGACTTGACCATGGGCAGAACGCCTTGCCCCCGCACCAGCCCGAGCAGAAAAACCACCGCGCAGATGCCGGTGCTGATCCAGGCGAGCTGGCCGCCGATCCGGTCCAGCTGCATCTGCATCGGCGTCTCCAGGGTGGCGGTGGTGCCGATCATCGCCTGGATCCGGCCGATCTCGGTATCCTGGCCGGTGGCCACCACCAACGCGCGGCCGTTGCCGCCAGTGGACGCGGTACCCCGAAACACCATGTTGGTGCGGTCGCCGAGGGGGACCACGTCACCCTTGGGCCGCGCCACAGTCTTGCGCACCGGGAGACTTTCCCCGGTCAGGGTGGATTCGTCCACGGTCAGGTCGTCGGCGGCCACGATGCGGGCATCGGCGGCGATGAAGCTGCCGGCTTCCAGAACCTGCAGGTCGCCCGGGACGACCTGTTCCATCGCCACCCGGGTGGCGCGGCCGTCGCGCAGCACGTTGACGAAGGTGGGCGCGGTGCTGCCGAGGGCGGCGATGGTCTTCTCGGAGCTGACCTCGGTGGCGTAGCCGATGGCGGCATTGATGGCGACGACCCCCATGATCACCACCGCGTCGACCAAGCCGCCGGTGGCCGCCGACAACACCGCCGAGGCCGCCAGCATGGCCACCGGCAGGCTCGCCACCTGCTCCCACAGCATTGCGAGGGTGGAGCGCGATTGCGCTTCGGCGAGGGTGTTGGGCCCGAACTGCTGCAGCCGTTCCGCTGCCTCCGCCGGGCTCAGCCCTTGCCGCGGGCAGCTGCCGAGCCGCCGGGCCACCTCGGCCACCTCGAGCCGGTGCCACGGGACGTCCGGTTGCGCAGGCTGCCCAGGATCGCCCCGGCCGGAGGCCTCCTGCGCCGCCTTGGGGGCCGGCGGCATGGGGGATCGAGCCGGCGACGGAGTGCCCGCACGAGCTGCGGCCGCCCGATCCACGGCTGCCGTGACCGCCGCCACCACCGCATCGAGCGGCATCGCGGGATCGAACTGCACCAGCACGGTGCCGCTCCAGCGCGACACCGTGGCCTCCCGGATGCCGTTCCCGCGCTGCAGGTGCATCGGCAGAACCGCTTCCAGGGCGGGATTGGCGCGGAGGGCGGCGACCCGCAAGCGCGCCCGTCCGGGAACCGCGGTGTGCAGCGCGATCACCGCACCGTTCGCCGCCGCAGCCGAGACCGCCGCGGCGTGCTCCCGGTTCTCGGGCACCCCGGCGTCCGCACCGGCCGCTTCCGGCCCGTACCGAAGCGCCTCCAACAGGTTCATGCCGTCCGCCCGTCACCGTCCCGGTTGCGGCAACCCCTCAATCGGCGGTTCAGGTTTGCCGAAGAACGCCTTAGGATAGGGAGGGCATTGGCGCTTGGCAACGATCGCCCCGCGGAAGCCGGAGCGAGTGGGTGCAGGAGGAAGCCGTGAACGAGGACGAGACCACCAGGCCGGACGGTGGCTCCGAAGCCGCCAAGCCGGCGCGGCGGCGCAAGGCGCCGGCACGCAAGCGCAAGGATGCCGCGGCAGAGCACAACGCAGACACCGCGGCAACGGCCGCGGCAACCGAAGCATCGGCAGAGGAGTCGGCCGCGGCGGTCGCGGCACGGTCGGCAACGCCTCCGCCGCTGGCCCGCCGGATCGGCCGCATGTTCGGGGTGACCCTGGCGCTCGGCAGCGTCGCCGTCCTCGCCGGCTGGATGCTGCGGCGGTAGGGCGGGTCGTCGTCGCAACTTGTCCGAAGGCGCGCTCTCGCCGCCTGCCGCCTCCGCTTGGCTTGGTCGCCGCACCGTGATAATCGACGGTGGCGATGTGCCGCCGTGCTTCCCATCCTCTCGTTCATGCCTGACCTGCCCATCCTCGCCCCGGCGGTGCGGGCGCTGTCGCCCGCGGACCGTCGCCGCGCCTTCCTCAGCATGTGGCTGGTGGATCACGGCTTCATCCGGGACGTGTACTGCAATCGGCATCGGCTGACCGACAACGCTTGGCGCTCGGCCCAGCCGTCGCCGCGCCATCTGCGCTGGGCCAGGCGAACCGGCATCCGCACCATCCTCAACCTGCGCGGGCGGCGGGAGACCTGCGGCAGCTACCTGCTGGAGCGCGAGGCCTGCCAACAACTCGGGCTCACCATGGTGGACTTCCCCGTCCGCTCCCGCCAGCCGCTGGACCGGGAAACGCTGCTGGCCGCGGCCGACCTGTTCCCGAAGCTCCGCCACCCGGTACTGATGCACTGCAAGTCGGGGGCAGACCGGGCCGGCCTGATGGCGACGCTGTACCTGCACCTGCACGAGGGCGTGCCGATGCGCCTCGCCATGCGGCAGCTCTCGCTCCGCTACGGCCACGTCAAGCACGCCAAGACCGGGGTGATCGATTTCTTTTTCGAATGCTTTCTGGCCGACCAGCGGGAGCGCGGCCTATCGTTCCTTGATTGGGTGGCGGAGGTCTATGACCCGGTCGACGTCCGCGCCCGCTTCCGCGACAACTGGCTCGCCTCGCTCCTGGTCAACCGCGTCCTGCGGCGGGAGTAGCACCCCGGCCGGTACGGGCGTGCCGACCACCGAGGGCGGCGACTTCGAAGTCCCGGCGATCCCGGATTTCGCCTCGCTTCAGTCCCGTTCCGGCTCCTCCCCGTTCTCACCCCAGCTCCGGGAACATCCGTGCCATCATGCGGTGGTGGTACGCCACAAGGTTGGGGCGTGCGGCGGCTTCATCTTTCATTCGCATGCGAAACGGCGGGACCAGGAGGTTGGCGATGAACCCCCAGGTGGTGCAGTCCACCTCCCGGGGCGCATCGCCGCCGAAGAAGGGGGCCTCGCCGAGGGTGACCGACAGCACCTCGACGTCCTCGCTGCCGAGCCGCTCCACCTCCGCCACCGTATGGCGGCCCATGCCCTGGCCCATCAGGTCTCGGTGGATCTTGGCGCGCGCCAACCGGAAGACCAAGGGGCGCAGCGGCGCCGGCATGCCGGTGAAGAACGTCGACCGGATGATGGCCGCGTTCTCCGGCACCAGCCAGCGGAGGCGGACGGCGGCGAAGTAGAGGTGCTCCTCGCACATGCGGACCAGCGCGATGTGCCGGGCCCGGTCTCGTGCATCAAGTCCCTGGCCAAGCGGGTCGCCGTAGGTGGCTTTCAGGTGGTCCAGGATGAAGTGGGAGTCGGCGATGGTGCGTCCGCCGTCGGTGATGAAGGGCCCCTTGCCCTTGGGTCCCTTGCGCGGGTCGTGCAGATCCACGATTTCGTAAGGGATGTCGGCCAGCCGAAGGTAGGTCTCCACCTTCATGCAGAACGGGCTGGGGTTGGGCAGCCCGAAGGACCGCGGAAACTGGTGCAGACGGATCATCCGAATTCGCCTCCGGCCCGGGACCAGGGTATCGGCACACTAAGCCTTCGGGCGGGCGGTGTCGCGCCCGCCGATCCGCAGACGCCCGGCTGAGCCGGCCCCAACCCCAGAAAACGCGTTCAGTGAAAACCTTGTGCGCTGCGGCCGGTTTCGGCATTCTCCCGCGCACTCACAATCAACCGGCCGGGAACGATGACGGACAATCGCGTCTACCTCTACGACTGCACCCTTCGCGACGGCGCCCAGACCCAGGGCGTCGACTTCAGCGCTGCCGACAAGACCGCGATCGCCATCGAGCTTGACAGCCTCGGCATCGATTACGTCGAGGGCGGCTGGCCCGGCGCCAACCCCACCGACGATGCCTTCTTTGCCGCAGCGCCGGCGCTGCACCGTGCGCGCCTGTCCGCCTTCGGCATGACCCGGCGGCCGGGGCGGAGCGTCGAGAATGATCCCGGCCTGGCTGCCGTCCTCGGCTCCGGCGCGCCGGTGGCGTGCCTGGTGGGCAAGTCCTGGGACTTTCAGGTGCGTGTGGCCCTGGACGCCGAGCCGGAAGAGAACCTCGCCATGATCGCCGAAAGCATTCGCCACGCCCGGGAGCGGGTGGACGAGGTGATGTTCGATGCCGAGCACTTTTTCGACGGCTTCAAGGACAACCGTGACTACGCCATCGCCTGCGTCAAGGCGGCGGCCGATGCTGGTGCCCGCTGGATCGTGCTGTGCGACACCAACGGCGGCACCCTGCCGCATGAGGTGGAGGCGATCGTCGGCGAGGTGGCACGGCACGTCCCTGGCGAGCGGCTTGGCATCCACTGCCATGACGACACCGGCAACGCGGTGGCCAACAGCCTGGCGGCGGTGCGGGCCGGAGTGCGCCAGGTGCAGGGCACCCTCAACGGTCTCGGCGAACGCTGCGGCAATGCCAACCTCATCTCCATCCTGCCGTCGCTGGTGCTGAAGATGGGCTACCGAACCGGGGTTTCGGCCAACGACATGACCCGGCTCACCTGGGTCAGCCGGATGCTGGACGAACGACTGAACCGTTCCCCCAACCGCAGCGCGCCTTACGTCGGCGAGTCGGCGTTCGCCCACAAGGGCGGGCTGCACGTGTCTGCGGTGGAGCGGGATCCCCGCTGCTACGAGCACATCGTGCCCGATTTGGTGGGCAACCACCGCCACATCGTGGTGTCGGACCAGGCCGGCCGCTCCAACATCCTGGCCCGGTTCCGCGACATCGGGCTCACGATCGATCCCCGCGATCCCAAGGTGGCGCGACTGGTGGAGATGGTGAAGTCGCGGGAATACGACGGCTACGCCTATGACGGCGCCGAGGCCAGCTTCGAACTGCTGGCCCGCCAAGCGATGGACGGCGTGCCGGAGTACTTCCGCTGCCAGAGCTTCCGGGTGATCGACGAACGCCGCTGGAACGCCCGCGGCGAGCTGATCACCCTGTCCGAGGCGACCGTCAAGCTGGAGGTCAACGGCCGGCACTTCATGACGGTGGAGGAGGGCAACGGCCCGGTCAACGCTTTGGACGCGGCGCTGCGCAAGGTATTGCTGCCGGTCTATCCCCAACTGGAGAATGTCCAGCTGGTGGACTACAAGGTGCGCATTCTCACCCCCGGTGCCGGGACCCGGGCCGTCACCCGGGTGATGATCGAATCCGCCAACGACCACGGCGAACGCTGGACCACCGTCGGTGTCTCCACCAACATCATCGACGCGTCCTTTCAGGCGCTCAGCGACAGCATCGTCTACAAGCTGTATTGCGCGGGCGTGACCGCCGACGCCGCTTGAGCGTCTTTGCAGCGTCCCCGATGGCCGGAACCGACGTGAGCCGGCTGGCCGTGCCCGGCCCGGCGCCGGCGGTGATCCTGGTGGAGCCGCAGCTTGGCGAGAACGTCGGCATGGCGGCACGGGCCATGCTCAACACCGGCCTGACCGACCTCCGCCTGGTCCGCCCGCGGGAGGGATGGCCCAACGACAGGGCCGTGGCTGCGGCATCCGGAGCGGATGCCGTGCTGGATGGGGCGAAGCTGTACCCCGCCACGGCCGCGGCCATCGCCGATCTGTCCTTCGTCTATGCCACCACCGCCCGCCTGCGGCACATGACCAAGCGGGTGGTGACGCCGCGCCAGGCGGCGGCGGAGCTGCGCGGCCATCTCGCCGCCGGGGCCGCCGCCGGCATTCTGTTCGGCAAGGAGGCCAAGGGCCTGCACAACGATGACGTGGCCCTGGCGGATACGGTGGTGACGGTGCCGCTCAATCCCGGCTTTGCCTCCCTCAATCTCGGCATGGCGGTGCTGCTGGTAGGGTACGAGTGGTTTCAGGCCGGCGTCGATGTGCCGCCGTCGCAAATGGTGATGCCCAAGGAGACGGGCCCGGCCGACAAGGCCGAGTTGCTCGCCCTGTTCGAACACCTGGAAGAGGAGCTGGATTCTTGTGGCTTCCTCCGCAACCGGGAGAAGCGGCCCTCCATGGTGCGGAACCTCCGCAACACTCTCGGCCGCGCCGGGCTCACCAGCCAGGAGGTGCGGACCCTTCGCGGGATCATCACCTGTCTGGTGGAAGGTCCGCACGCCCGTAAACCCTAGACAAGAACGGCTGCACCCTTGGCGGTTTGCCTGACGGCCCCGGCTGGGTATAGTCGCCGGTCGAAGGGGGAACGTGCCCGCGCGGTCGGTGCCGACCGCAATACCGCCAGAAAGGATCGCACGATGCAGGGACCATCGGCACCGCCCGAGTGCCTTCCCGCGAAGGACCTCGACGGGTCAGCCAAGCCGGGGCGGACTCGTCACCGGCAGTGCCGCCGGCAGCCGCGCTGGTGGACCATTTGCTGGCTTGTCATCGGCTGCCTCGCCATGTCCACGGCGGCGGCGGTGGCGCAGGAGCCGGCCTCGGGATTCGGGCGGTTCCAGGCCCTGTCGAGCACGCGGACGCTGCCACCCGGCAGCACCATCGACGTCGACGTCGTCGCCCGGACGGCCCTGTTTCCGGGGGATCGGCTGGATGCCGCAGCCGCCGAGGCGACGCAAGCGGCTTTAACGGCGCAGGGCTTCCGGGTGGTCGACCGCGGCCAGATGGTGTTGCGGGTTCGCGTCACCCAGGCGCCGGCCGGCGATGTGCGGGCGCGGCCGGACCGGCTGGGTCCCCGGGCGGATTCGATCCCGCGGGAACGCTCTCCGATTCCGCGGGGCGACCGGGTGCCGGAGATCGTGGACCCCCTGCGGGTTCCCTTGGGGCCGCCAACTTTCCGCGTCGACTCGTTCTACAGCCTCAATTTCACCCTGTTCGAGCGCGGGCGGGAGCCGATCTGGAGCGCCACGATCGAGGCCTCGGGACGGATTCCCGATCCCGAACGGCTGGTTCGCACCCTGGCGCGCACCGCGTTGGCCGACCTCGGCCACTCGGTCGAGCGGGAGTTCACGCTCGTGTGCGCCGATGATCAGCCGGGCACCATCTGCCTTGACTGAACCCGGTCTGGCGCCGCCGGGGTGAGCCGACAGCGGTCGGGCGAGACGACACCCGCCTCACCGCCTATACTTTCGGGCATGGCCAGCGTTCACCGCGTGCGCTGCTCGGCGGCGCCACCGCTTCGCGTTCCGGAGGCACCGGCGCTCGTCGTCGGGGTTCGCGAGTCGGTCTGGCTGTCGCCGACGGGGGAAGTCGCGCGCTTGCCGCGCGCCGAGGTGATCGCCCGCCTGGAGTCGGGGGCCGTTCCGATCCTGAACCACATGCCGGCGGCGGCACGCCGCTTGGCGGTGCAGCCCTTTCCTGCTCTCGATGTCCTGGAGTTGTTCGCTTTCGTCCGGCCGGCCCGGTTCTGCCTGCCTACTGCCCGAGGCCTTGCCGAAGCGCTCCTGCTGACCCCGCCGGAGACGCCGGAACAGGAAGCGGCCAGTCTGCTGGCCGCCGCCGGAACGCTGCTGGCCGAACTCCGGGCGTCCCCCGGCGACGAGGCTCAGGCGGTGGCCTGGGCGATGGCGAAGGCCCACTGGTCATGGGGGCGGGCGGTGCTGACGGCGCTGGCCGGCGGCGAGCCGCCGACCGACCGGGACTTGGCCGGCGGCCTCCGGGTGTGGAACCGGCTCCGGGAGTGGGAGGAACCGCCGCCGCCGGGCAAGCCGGACAGTTGGCCGGTGGAGCCGGTGGAGGCGCGGGCGCGCCTGATCAGGCTGCTCGGCCGTGATGCCGAGCCGCGGCCGCAGCAGATGCGGTTCACGTCCCACGTTTCCGCCGCCTTCAGCCCCCGCGCGGAGGCCGGCGCGGCCACCGTGGTGGTGGCGGAAGCCGGTACCGGGGTCGGCAAGACCCTCGGCTACATCGCACCGGCCAGCGTCTGGGCGGAAAAGAACAAGGGCCCGGTCTGGATCAGCACCTATACCCGCAACCTGCAGCGCCAGCTCGACCGGGAGCTGGACCGCCTCTACCCGGACCTGCGCGACAAGCGGCGCCACGTGGTGGTGCGCAAGGGTCGGGAGAACATGTTCTGCTTGCTCAATTTCGACGAGGCGGTGGCGCGTCTGCCGGCGCGGGGTGGCGACGGGGCCGGCGTCGCCCTCGGCCTGGTGGCGAGGTGGGCGGCGGCGACCCGCGACGGCGACATGGTCGGCGGCGACTTTCCCGGCTGGCTCGCCGACCTGCTCGGCGCCCGGCTGACGGTGGATCTGACCGATACCCGCGGCGAGTGCATCTATGGGGCGTGCCGGCACTATCGGAAGTGCTTCGTCGAGCGGTCGATCCGGCGGGCCCGGCGGGCCCGGATCGTGGTGGCCAACCACGCCCTGGTGATGGTACAGGCGGCCCTTGGGGGCGGCGACGACCAGGCGCTGCCGACCCGGTTCGTGTTCGACGAAGGTCACCATCTGTTCGAGGCTGCGGATTCGGCGTTCTCGACCCACCTGACGGGGCGGGAAACCGCCGAGCTGAGGCGCTGGCTGCTGGGGGCGGAGGAGCGCCGCCGCTCCCGCAGCCGGGGGCTGAAGGCCCGGGTTGATGACCTGGTGGGCGAGGATGAGGCGGCGCGGGAGGCCCTGGAGGCGGCGCTTGCGGCGGCCCGGGCCCTGCCGGGCACGGGATGGCGGCGCCGGCTGATGGGCGAGCTGCCCAGCGGTTCGGCCGAACACTTTCTCGACCTGGTGCGCCGGCAGGTTCACGCCCGTGATGGCGGCAGCGACGCCGGCTACAGCCTGGAATGTGCACTCGACCCGCCCGTGGACGGCCTTGTGGCCGCGGGCGGCACCCTGGCCACGGCGCTGCAGCGGCTGAGCACGCCATTGGCGGCACTGCGCCGCCAACTGGCCGCCCGCCTGGACGCCGATGCCGCCAAGCTTGATACCGCCACCCGCCAACGCATCGAAGCGGTGATCCGCAGCCTGGAGCGCCGTGCCATCCTGCCGGTGGCGGCGTGGCGGGCAATGCTGCGGTGCCTCGGTGAGGCGACACCCGCAGCTTTCGTCGACTGGCTCGGCATCGAGCGGGTCGACGGCAACGAGATCGATGTGGGCCTGCACCGCCACTGGCGGGATCCGATGGAGCCGTTCGTCCACGCGTTGTCCGACGTCGCCCACGGCATGGTGATCACCTCGGCAACCTTGCTGGATCGCACGGGCGACGGCGAGGCAGATTGGTCGGAAGCGGAAACCCGGCTCGGCATCCGCCATCTCGCGCTGCCGCCGGTGCTGTCGGCGGTGGATTCCCCGTTCGACTACGCCAACCAGACCCGCGCGCTCGTGGTGACAGACGTGGGTCGCGAGCACCCCGACCAGGTGGCCGCCGCGTTCCGCGAGCTGTTCCTGGCGGCCGGCGGCGGCGGTCTCGGGCTGTTCACGGCGGTGCAGCGGCTTCGCGCCGCCCATGCCCGGATGGCACCGGCACTGGAGGCGGCCGGCATCCGGCTGCTGGCCCAGCACGTGGATGCGCTGGATACCGGGACCCTGGTGGACATCTTCCGGGCGGAAGAGGATGCATGCCTGCTCGGCACCGATGCGGTCCGGGACGGCGTCGATGTCCCGGGCCGGTCGCTTCGCCTGATCGTGTTTGACCGGGTGCCGTGGCCGCGGCCGGACCTGCTGCACCGGGCGCGGCGGGAGGTTTTCGGCGGGCGGCAGTATGACGAGCTCTTGACCCGGCTCAAGCTGAAACAGGCCTACGGCCGGCTGATCCGGCGTGCCGACGACCGCGGCGTGTTCGTGATGCTGGACCGGGCGATGCCGTCGCGGCTGCTGACGGCGCTCCCGGCGGGGGTCCGGGTGGATCGCCTGGGGCTGCGCGATGCCATCGCCGCGGTCCGGGACTTCCTTGCCGCGCGAGCCTGAGCCGGCGGTTGACGATCAGGGACGCCGGCCCGGTGCTGCCGCGAGCGCCAGGATGCCGGCGCCCAGCAGAGCCACGGCGGACCAGAAGGCCGCCGGCGAGTAGGCGGGAATCCGGCTGACCAGCTCGGCGGCATCGGCAAGGACGCAGAAGTCCCGCTCGAAATAGAAGCAGTCACTGGCAAGCTTGACGTTCTCGCCAAGGAACTGCTGGTAGAAGGCATACCACCAAGCAACGGCGCCGACGAAGGTGACGCTGCCGGCGATCAGAAGGATCTTCGCAACCCTGGCCATGGAGCCTCCCGCTCCGTAGCCCAAGGCAACCCTCGCCTCGGGTGAGCCCGCAGGAGAACACCGAACCCGGCGCTGACGCAACGGCAAAAGCTGCCGCGCCAGGGTCCCGTAGACCGCGGCGGATGTTACGTTGCCGGCACACTTTTTCACAGCTTTCCGGGGCGGCGGACAAACCTCTTCCATAGTTTACCGGTCTTCTAGCGAGCCTGATCGCTGCTGAGGAGAGCACGCCATGTCGACGATACCCGCCATGCCCTACCCGCCGGAGTTCACCGGCTTGGTCGCGGAAGTGACCGAGACCGCCATGCGGGCCGTCTGCCAGGCGAGCCCGGTTGACTACGTCACCAGCCGGATGATTGCCGAGCGCCACGCCCTGATCCGGATGCGCCGGGCGCTGCCGCCGCGGGAGCGGTTCAATCCCGTCCGGGCGTATGCGTTTCGCCGCGACATCCGCCGGGCCAAGACGGTCCGGACTCTGGCCCTATCGCTGCTGGAAGGGTATCGCCGGTTGACCGACGATCTCGGTCCGCGGTCGTGCGCTGTTGCAAGCGGGCCCGTTGTGACCGTCGCCGGTGTCTTTCCGACAGGCCGAGCGATGGTCGCCGAACGCCCGGCCCGCTCTTTCGATTAGACGCCCCATAAAAAAAGGACGGTCCCGCCCAAAAGGACGGGACCGCCAGGTTGGCACGGGGGAAAACGGGTGCCTGAGACCGATTATTCAGGCAGGATGACGGTGTCAATGACGTGGATGACGCCGTTACTGGCCATCACGTCGGCGGTGACAACACTGGCTTTCTCGTTCACCATCACGGTGCCGTCCGATACCGTAATGCTGATGGGCTGACCTTGTACGGTGTCCACCTGGACGGTCTCGCCGGGCACGGCGGCATCCGAGGTGATGGCGCCGGCCACCACATGATAGGTAAGGACGCTCACGAGTTGGTCGCGGTTCTCCGGCTGCAGGAGGGACGCGACGGTGCCTTCGGGAAGCTTGGCGAAGGCTTCATCGGTCGGGGCGAACACCGTGAACGGCCCTTCACCCTTCAGGGTCTCCACCAGACCGGCGGCCTGGACCGCTGCCACCAGGGTGGAAAACTGCCCGGCGGCAACGGCGGTGTCGACGATATCGGCCTTGTCGCCATGGCTGGCGGCGTGCGGCGTGCCGACCGCCAGGGTCACAGCCAGCGCGCCGGCCGAAGCCGCCAGGGAAACCCGGGAGAGAACGGTCTTGATCAAGGGAGTGTCTCCTTCGTCGTGTGAGAGGTTAGGTTGGATGTGTGCGGGTCTACGCCGACGCGGCCGGCCCGGATCACGCAGGCGGCTCCGGCAGGGCGGGCGGTGGGCACCGGTGGTCCCGGGCCCGAGGGTTCGGTTGCGCCGAAGCGGTGCCCGATGCCCGACCTTGAGGGTGGGCTCCCGCTTCGCTACCTTCTCTTCACGTCAGCTGTCGGGGGACGGTCGAGGCCGGATTAGCTCAGCAGGTAGAGCGGCTGATTTGTAATCAGCAGGTCGGGGGTTCGAAACCCTCATCCGGCACCAAAATCAAGCACTTAGCAAGAGGCCGTCCAACTTCCTGGCAAATGGTCCTAGGATTCGTCCAACTCCGTTCTGTCTTTGTGCAACTCGAGCCTGAACTTCCGGGGGGAGTGGGACGCAAGTGCTTGATTTGCCGATGTATTGGCAAGGACGGGGCGGTCGGTCATGGTGCCGCCGCGCCATAGTCGGCCAGCGCGATGACGCGGCCTTGCCACTCGGTTGCGGCGACGCGCGCGATCAGCCGCCTGTCGGCCGTCACCATCGTCGCACCCCTCTGCTCGGCCAGCGCAAGATAGAAGCAATCGTACACCGGGTGGTCGAGCCGGCGGGCGATGGACATGGCCAAAGGAGCCAATCCCGCTGCGGGATATAGCGCATCAAACGTGGCGGCGAGGCGGTGCGACATGAAATCAGCTTGGGCAGCGGTCATCAAGTTCTTCCGGACCGCTTTCCAGGCGCCATTACAGGCTTCGGCGATAATCAGATCGGGCGCCGCCA
>REES01000013.1 GCA_007694935.1 Rhodospirillales bacterium | reverse complement strand
CATCGGGGTGCCGGAAGTGAACGTACGGCGCGCGCTGATCCGGATTGTCGGGGATTTCCTGCCAAATCACGTATCCGATGCGATCAATCACCTGCTTCAGGAACCGGCCCTGCAACTCCCCGTATTCCGCGCGCGTGGCAGCTGCGACGCGGGACAGATCCATGGTCCTGAGAAAAAGGTCGCTGCGCCCTTCCTGCAGGGCATAGCGCTGCTCGATGAAGGTCCGCATGGTGTCACGGGGGGAGCGCAAGTCGTGGTGCTCACGGGGATGGGGAAGCTCGCCGTCCCGCCGAACCAGAAGCCGCCTGAGATCCCGCTCCATCTGCTCGGCCGGCGGCACCACGATCAGCCAGGCTGGCGACCCGTCGCGGGTCTCGCCCCGGCGAAAGGTCAACTCCACGGATACGTTGGTTCCGGCTTGGCGAAGCACGGTATCGACCGTGTCCGCACCTTCCTCGGGAACCGGCAGGTGCCGAAACCTTATGGTCAGCTGATCCAGGATGCGAAACAGCTTGGACGCGAGCCGCAGGCGGTCGCCGCTGGGGACCGGTTCCTCATCCTCGCTGAAATCCAACAGATCCATAGCCGGCGCGATCCGATCGGTCCGGCCCTCCCGGGTGTCGTTGCCGGCCATGAGGAACCCCCGCATGGTCGCCTCGGGTGTGGACGCATCGGGCGTGGCGACGAAACGCGTTGCGTGGAAGTCGCCGACACGTTCGGCCGTCCACCACTCCCCGGTACCGAACCGGCCGGTGAAGGTGTCACCGTCGGGCGAGATCGCGAACGTGAACGTGCCGGTGCCGGCGTGATCCCGCCAGGTGCCTTCCAGCACCCGGCCAACCATGCGTCCTTCGATGACCCCCTCCAGGGCAGGATAGGTGCCGACCACCCGATCGTCGGTCTGCTGCAGGATCATCACAGCGCCGCCGTCGCGCCAGCGGCTGTCCCACAGTCCGGACCAGTCCACCGCATCCCGCGCGGCCACCGGCGAGGGGAGCACCAAGTGCACTGAGATCAGTGCCAACAGAAGCAGCGGGTGCAAGGGATTGCGGCGGCGCCTAAAGGGATTTCTCATGGATCAGTTGCCTCCAGGCCGCCATCGGCGCCACGTTGTATGGGCCAATTATGATTAAAGAATGGCTGTACCACAGTTCTCGACTTGGTAAACAAACCCATTGACAGAATAAACTACGAAAATCGAGACGGAAACTTGAAGGTCGTCTGAGGGGCGTGCCAACCATCTGCAATGTAAAAGCCCCAATCCTGGCGATCAAGGCTGAAAATCGCGGCGTATCGCGGCGGAATCACCGACGCGGCATTTCGGATGCTTCCTCGCCTGCGATACGGTCCTTGCCGACCCGGCCCTGCCGAGCGTGGCCGACGCATAAGGGCGCCATAAGGCGGTTGGGCCTCACCCGCAGTGCGACATCGGGACCGAGACTCCCCGGCAACCTTGGCAGGGTGGGACGAAGCCGATGGTGGCGGCGCCCCGGGCGCGCTAACAAGGACTGTCTCGGGACGACCGCTCGTGTCGATCGCCCGCGGCGGTGTGCGTTCGGCCCACGTTAACGGCTTGGCCGACGGAGCCGGCCGAGGGACAAGCGGCAAGCCATGCCGGAACCGAAGAAACCACTCTCCCTGCCGCTGCTGACGGCAGTGGTGATCGGGTCGATGCTGGCCTCCGGCATGTTCACCCTGCCGGCCTCCTTCGCCAGGGCCACCGGCCCGTTGGGCCTGCTGATCGCCTGGATCATCGCCGCTGTCGGCATGCTGATGCTGGCCCTGGTGTTCCAGAGCCTGGCGCAGCGGCGGCCGGACCTGAATGCCGGGGTGTTCGCCTATGCCAAGGCGGGGTTCGGCCCCTATCCGGGGTTTCTGTCGGCGCTCGGCTATTGGGCCGGGATTTGCCTGCTCAACGTCACCTACTTCGTGCTGATCAAGGCCACCCTCGGCGGCATCTTCCCGGGCTTCGGCGACGGCAACACCGTGCAGGCGGTGGCGGTGTCCTCGCTCATCTTGTGGACCGTGCATGCCGTGATCCTGCGGGGCGTCAAGGAGGCGGCCGTCATCAACGCCGTCGTGACCGCCGCCAAGATCATCCCGATCGCCATGGCGGCGGTCATTCTGGGCATAGGTTTCCAGCGGGAGGTGTTCGTCGGCAACTTCTGGGGTGGCGGCCTCTACGAATGGCGCGACGTTCCCGGCCAAGTGCGGAGTGCGATGTTGATCACGGTCTATGCCTTCATCGGCATCGAGGGGGCGAGCGTGTTTTCCCGCTACGCCAAGCGGCGGGAGGACGTAGGCCGGGCGACGCTGCTGGGGCTCGCCAGTGTGGCAAGCCTGTTCTTCCTGGTGACGTTGCTTTCCTATGGGGTGCTGCTGCGGCCCGATCTGGCCGCCCTGCGCCAGCCGTCGTTGGCGGGCGTGCTGGAAACGGTGGTCGGCCGCTGGGGAGCGTGGATGATCGGCGTCGGCATCATCGTCTCGGTGGCGGGAGCCTTCCTCGCCCGGTCTCTGTTGGCGGCCGAGGTGGTGTGGTCGGCGTCCCGGGCGGAGACCATGCCGGCGGGCTTCGCCCGCGAAAACGCCAAGCGCGTGCCGGCGGCGGCGCTTTGGTTGTCCAGCGCCTGCGTCCAGGGTTTCCTGATCCTCACCCTGTTCGCCGAAGAGGCCTACACCCTGTCCTTCAAGCTCACCAGCGCGATGCTGCTGGTGCCGTATCTCCTGGTTGCCGGCTTCGCCCTCAAGCTGGCCTGGCGCGGCGAGACCTATGGGGACGCGCCAGCCGCCCGCCGGCGGGAACTGAGCCAAGCCGGGTTGGCGACCGCCTTCGCCGCTTTTCTGATCTGGGCGGCCGGGCTCAACTATCTGCTCGGCGCGGCGCTGATCTACGCCGCCGGCAGCATCCTGTTCATTCTCGCCCGGCGGGAGCAGGCGCGCCCGGCGTTCACCACGCGTGAGGCTGTGCTGTTCCTGGTGATCGTCGCGTTTGCTGCGGCGGCAATTTACGCCTTTGCCATCGGCGCCATCCGCTCCTGATCCCGCACCTCAGGCGTCGTCGCCCGGCTTCTCCGGCACCGCCGCGGTCTGCGCCGCGCGGAACGCGTCGAGCCGGGCGGCGATGCCGGCATCGGACAAAGCCAGGATGGCGGCCGCCAGCAGGGCGGCGTTGGTAGCCCCGGCGCGCCCGACGCCGAGGGTCCCGACCGGAATGCCGGGCGGCATCTGCACCATCGCCAAGAGCGCATCGAGACCGCCCATCAGGCTGCCTTCCATCGGCACCCCCAGCACCGGCAACGGCGTCACCGCCGCCGTCGCACCGGGCAGCGCCGCCGCCATGCCGGCGCCGGCAATGATCAACTTGACGCCGCGGTCCCGGGCCTCGGTGGCATAGCGGTGCAGCCGGTCCGGGGTGCGGTGGGCGGACGCGACCCGGGCTTCCCACGGGATTTCCAGCCGATCCAGGGTCTCCGACGCCCGGCGCAGGGTCGCCCAGTCGGATTGGCTGCCCATGATGATGCCGACCAGCGGTGTCGCCTCGCCCATTACCTTTGCTCCTTGCCCGCGTTGCTTCAGGAGCGGCGGATTATAGGGCCGCGGCGGGCCAGCGCAACGGTTGCCGTGGCGACCGT
>REES01000113.1 GCA_007694935.1 Rhodospirillales bacterium | reverse complement strand
TGGGGATGGAGGCGATCTGGCGGATCGAGGTGGAGGATTTCCCGGCGTTCATCGTGGTCGACGACAAGGGCAACGATTTCTTCGCCGAGTTCCTCAAACCCAAGGCCGCCTGAGCCACGTCCGGCGGGGGGCGCTTGTCGGAGCAAGGGGTGGCGTGGCTGGCGGACGGGCCGGCCGCCGCCCCGCTCACCCTCATCCTCGCCCACGGTGCCGGCGCCCCGATGGACAGCCCGTTCATGACCAGGCTGGCCGAGGGCATCGCCGGCCATGGCGTGCGGGTGGTGCGGTTCGAGTTCCCCTACATGGCGGCGATGGGCCGGGACGGCCGCCGCCGCCCGCCGGACCGGGCCCCGGTGCTGGTGAAAGCCTGGAAAGGAGTGGTGGCGGACGTGGCCGCGGCCGGTCCTGGCGCTGTCGCCATCGGCGGCAAGTCGCTGGGCGGGCGCATCGCCAGCATGGTGGCGGATGATCTGGGCGTTCTGGCCTGCCTCTGCTTCGGCTACCCGTTCCACCCGCCCGGCCGGCCGGAGAACACCCGCACGGCGCACTTGGCGACGCTTGCCACCCCCACCCTGATTCTCCAGGGCACCCGCGACACCTTCGGCACCCCGGAGGAGGTGGCGGGCTACCCGCTGTCCCCTGGCGTCCGCGTGCACTGGCTCGAAGCCGGCGACCACGGCTTCGCCACCCCCGCCCGCCATCCCCGCACCACCGAGGACAACATGGCCGAGGCGATCGCGGCAGTGATGAACTTTCTCGCGGTCCTGAAGACTCTTAAACTCTGAATGGCCACCAAGGTATCCCCCGCGTCTTGACATGGCAGCCGGCTTCGTATTATTAAATTATTATTTTTCTATGACATAAATGAATTTGTGTCGATGTCGCCGTTTGAGAGTGCATGTATTATAGATTGGAAGGGAAACAACGCGGTCGTAAAATGTCCGAGCTGTGATAAACCATATCTGGCGCCTGGAAGATGGCACTCAAAGAATCCTCGGCGATGCCCCCACTGTGGGAATTCCGAAGCCATCTGTGAAGACTCTGGGTCTGATGAATACAAGACAGCACAGGTTCGGATTCGATAATTTTATTTGAGGCGCACCCCGCAAGGGAGACAATAGCAGTAAGAGTTTTTGGTATTACACTTTTATCTATGTTTGATATTGTCGAATACGGACAGTTGTGCAGGTAAGTAGCCTATTCCCCGTCATCGCGAGCGAAGCGATGCGATCTATACTTTTCTTGGCATCCGACCAAGTATATGGATGGCTTCGGCTTCGGCTTCGCCTCGCCATGACGAAAACATAACTGGCTCGGAGGTCGTCGATCCGACTGAGTCCGGATCCGAACAGTGACGGCACCAGAAGAAACCCGCGGACCCTGAAGGCCCGCGGGCTGGTCACAAGAGAGGGTGAAGCGGTGCCGGTTTACTGCATCTCCTGCACGTACCGGGAGACCTGCTCCGCCACCGCCGGGTCGGCCTGGGCCGCCTGGAAGATCTCATTATAGCGTTCGACACTGAGACCTTCGTCCTCAACCGCTTCGACCATCTTGCCGGTCGCCTCGACCCGTACCGCCTCCACGTCCTCGGGCGAGTCGGCGGCCTGCAGCTGGGGCTGGAACGCCTCGTTGATCCTTTGCACCTCGATGGCGGCAGCGGCATAGGCGCGCAGTTCCTCATCCGTGTAGGCCGCCTCGGCCGACGGTGAGGCCTCGCCCGGGGCGCCATACTCCTGCGCCAACGCCGGTGCGGCGCCAAGACCGAGGGTGACCGCGAGGGCCAGGATCGCGAACATGATATGCCGTGGATAGGTCATCAGCTCTCCAATACGTCTGGTTCCGGATGGGCCGCCGAGCCAACCGTTTCGGCGTGGACTCTGCCGGCCGTGCGATCGCCATGCCTCGAAGGCACGCGACAACTCTGGATGACACGGCAGGTGCCGAGAGGTTCCGTCGGACGGCCGTGTTTTCGATGAATGTGGCGAAGACATCAAGGAATCGCCAATAAGCTGCCGCATAGGCCGCGCCGATCCGGCATTGGGGAACCGGGATTTCCCGATCGGTGTTTCTCACTGTGCGAACAGCCGGCCGTCCAACGTGGCGAGCCCGCCGGGCGATGTGCCCGCGACCATGGCCCCAACCGTCGCGGTGGCACATCCCGCGGCGAAGAACCATGTCACGGGCTGCGGCAACCGTTCGCAGGCGGGCGTTCTGCAAGAGCGCCCAATGGTGAAGGAACAGCACCATGACGGAAGCGCCTGAAGCAGCACAACCAGCGCCAGAAGCAAAGTCAGGTACCTCGCTGCCGAAGCGAATCACCGTGTTCGGCGGCTCCGGCTTCATCGGCCGGCGGCTGGTCCAGCGCCTGGTGGAGGGCGGGGCCACGGTTCGCATCGCCGACCGCCAGCCGGACCGCGCCCGGCAGCGGCTGCCGCGGGACGTGGCCGACGGCCTGGAAACGGCGGTGGCCGACATTCGTGATCAGGTCACCGTGGATGCCGCGGTCAGTGGCGCCGATGCGGTCATCAACCTGGTCGGCATCCTGTACGAGAAGGGACCGCAGACCTTCACCGCCATCCACACCGAAGGGGCCGGGCGGGTGGCCGATGCGGCCGCACGGGCTTCGGTCGGGCGCCTGGTCCAGATGTCCGCCCTGGGGGCCGATCCGGACGCAGCGGCCGCGTATGCCCGCAGCAAGGCCGCCGGCGAAGCGGCGGTACAGCGCGTCGTTGCGGCCGCGACCATCGTCCGGCCCAGCATCGTGTTCGGCCGGGAGGACGATTTCTTCAACAAGTTCGCCGGGATGGCCGCCGTGTCCCCGGCCCTGCCACTGATCGGCGGCGGCCGCACCCGGTTCCAGCCGGTATTCGTCGACGACGTCGCCGAGGCTTTCGCCCGAATCCTGACCGATCCCGCCACCGCCGGGAAGACCTACGAACTGGGCGGGCCCCAGGTCTATACCTTCCGCGAGTTGCTGGAACTCCTGCTCAAGCAGATGCGCATTCGCCGCCTGCTGATGCCGCTGCCGTTCCCGATCGCCGAGGCGGAGGCGTTCTTCCTCGAGAAATTGCCGAAGCCGCCGCTGACCCGGGACCAGCTCGCCCTGCTGCGGAGCGACAATGTGGTCAGCGGCCGCCTTCCCACGCTTCAGGACCTGGGCATCACCCCGACCCCGCTGGAAACCGTCCTCCCCACCTACATCCGCTGAGGCGTCACCCGATCCCCCGGCTATTCCGCGGCCCGGGCTTGGTGGGACCCCTCAGCGGCGCCCCCCGCATCCTCTTTGAGCCGGCGCAGTACCACTGCCGGCTCCCGCGGCGACACCAGCACCGGGTCGCCGGGTTCGAACACCACCCGGTAATCAGTGAGCGCGAGGAGGGTCTGCCCCGAGAGGTCGAGCCGGTAGAACAGGTCATGGCCGCGGAACTCCCGCGCCAGAACCGTGGCCGCAGCCGGATGGCCGCGGCCGTCGGCCAAGTTAAGGTGCTCCGGCCTGAGGGAGAGGATCACCGTGCCGGCGGCGCGCTCATTGAGCCGCACCGGTCCCAGCACGGTGGTGGCGACCGGGCCGGCGGCCTCCCCGGTGATCAGGTTGGTGTTGCCCAGGAACTCGGCGGCGAAGCGCGTGCGGGGCGTGCGGTACACCGCTTCCGGCGTGCCGATCTGCTCGATGCTGCCGTGGCGCATCAGGGCGATGCGGTCGGCGACCGAGAGCGCTTCCGACTGATCGTGCGTGACCAGGATGGCGCTGGTGCCGGCCGCCTTGAGCAGACCGCGGAGTTCCATCCGGGTGGCTTCCCGCAAGGCGGTATCCAGGTTTGAGAACGGCTCGTCCAGCAGCACGATGCCGGGTTCCGCCGCCAACGTGCGGGCGAGCGCCACCCGCTGCTGCTGACCACCGGAAAGCGCGTGGGGCAGGCGCTTGGCGCAGTCGGCGAGGCCCACGAACTCCAGCCACTTCAGTGCCTGCTGCCGGCGGATCTTGCGGGGACGGCCGCGGAGCGCAAAGGCAACGTTGTCGAGCACAGAGAGATGCGGGAACAGGGCGTAGTCCTGGAACACGATGCCGATGCCGCGCCGTTCCGGCGGCGCGGCGGTGATGTCGTTGCCGGCAAGAATGACCTGGCCGCGGTCGGGCCGTTCGAACCCGGCGATCAGCCGGAGCGTGGTGGTCTTGCCGCAGCCGCTCGGGCCCAGGAGCGCAAAAATCTCGCCCCGGCAGACCTCGAAATCCAGTGCATCCACCACCGGCCCCGGCGTGCCCGCAAAGCGCTTGCTCAGCTCGCGGACCGCAAGCAGCACGTCAGGGATCAGGGCTTCGGGGGACATCATGCCGGTCATTCGCATTCACACCTCATCGCTTTCCTTCGTACGCCAGAAGCACGCCGACGAAAAGACTGGAAAACAAGACGATGGCCGCGGCGAACGGCGCCGCCTCCGCCAGCATCGCCTCGGACGTGCGGGAAAACACGGTGACCGCCAGGGTGGTGTAGCCTGTGGGCGCCAGCAGGAAGGTGATCGGCAGCTCCTTCATGGCGATCACGAACACCAGGATCATGCCGGTGAGCGCGCCGCGGCGGACCAGCGGCAACACGATCCAGACGAACGCCCCGAACGAGGAGTAGCCGAGCGAGCGCGCCGCCTCCTCCAGGCTGGGCCGCGCCTGCAGCAGGGCGGCGCGGATCGGCCCCAGCGCCAGGGCGAGGAAGCTGATGATGTAGGTTGCGATCAGGAGGGTAAGGGTCTGATACAGCCACGGCGCCGAGCGGAGCGAGAAGAACACCATGGCGAGCGCCAGGGTCAGCGGCGGGATGGCGTAGCCCAGGTAGGCCGCCCGCTCGATCATGCGCGAGAGTCCGGAAGGGTAGCGCACGCACAGGTACGCGATGGGCAAGGCCACCACGGCGGCGCCGAGCGCCGCCGGGCCCGCTGCCAGCGCCGAGCGCAGGAACACCGGACCGAGCTGGTCCAGGCCGGTCGGAGGCCACGCAAGATTGAGCCAGTAGGCGAGGATTGCCACGGGCAAGCCGATGGAAGCCAGGAATACCGCAGCAACAAAGCCGTACGCCAGCCAGCGGCAGGGGCCGAGCCGCACTTTGGGCAGTGGCCGGGCGGTGCCGGTGCCCACCCGCGCATAGCGCCGGCGCCCGAACAACAGCGGTTCCGCCAGCACGAAGCACAGCGTCAGGGCGATCAGCATCAGCGACAGCCAGGCGGCGTAGATGCGATCGAAGGCGCCGGCGTACTGCGTGTAGATGGCATAGCTGAACACTTCGTAGCGCATCAGCGCCACGGCGCCGAAGTCGCCGAGGGTATAGAGCCCGATCACCAGCCACCCCGCCAACAGCGCCGGCACCAGGTGCGGCATGGTCACCCGGCTCAGCACCGCCCAGGGGCCATGGCCCAGGCTGCGGGCGGTCTCCTCGAGGCTGCGGTCCATGCCCGACAGAGCCGCCCGGAGGTTGAGGAACAGGTAGGGGAAGGTGTAAAGACTGAGCGCCGCCACCGCGCCCCACAGCCCCTGCGGCCGCGGCATGACGATTCCGAACACCTGGTTCATCATGCCGTAGTTGCCGCCAAGGCCGATCAAGGCGTATGCCATGACATAGCCCGGCACGGCCAGGGGTAGTACACCCAGAATGGTGATCAGCCTCGCCCCGGCGATATCGGTGCGGGTGACCAGCCAAGCCAGCGGAAACGCCATAACCGTCGCTGCTGCCAGCACCCCGAAGGTGAGGGCAAGGGTGTTCAGCAGAAGCTGGAGATTGCGCGATCGCCACACCAGCTCCCCCAGCAGGGCAGGATCGGCCTCCAGCGCCCGCAACAGCAGGTACGCGATGGGCAACAGCATTGCCGCCCCGGCAGCGACTGCCGGGGCGACGATATAGATCGGTGCGTCGCGGAGCGATGCGATCACGCCGGTCGCCCCGTTACCACCACGATGCGGGTCCTTCCGGCACTACAGTAGCCCTACTTCCCGCAGCAGCGCCAGCGTGCCCTCCAGGTCCTCCAGCGCGTCGAGGTCCACCTCCGGGCTCACCGCCAGAAGCCGCTCGAAGGATTCCAGGAGCGGATCGGGCGCGACGGTGGCGACCACCGGGTACTCGAAAATCGTGCTGGTGAAGTAGGCCTGGGCTGGTTCGGAAAGCAGGTAGCGGATGAACTGCACCGCGGCCTCCGGCTGCCCGCTGGTACCGAGCACGGCGACGCCCGCGACGTTGACCAGGTTACCGATATCGCCGTCCTGGAAGAACCGCTGCGCCACCGGGAAGTCCGGATCATTGGCGACGAAGCGGAGCAGGTAATAGTTGTTGGTGATGGTATAATCGATTTCGCCGTCGGCAATGGCCTGGACCAGAGCCGTGTTGTTGCGGTAAGCGGCTGCCCCGTTGGCCTTCATGGCTTCCAGCCAGGCACGCGTCTCGTCCTCGCCGTGCGTCTTGCGCATCGCCGTGACGAAGGCCTGGAACGAGCCGTTGGTCGGCGCCCAACCGACCCGCCCCTGATAGACCGGGTCGGTCAGGTCGAACACGCTGTCCGGCATGCTGTCGGCGCGCGTGGTGGAGTAGGCGAGCACCCGTGCCCGCCCGCTGGTGGCGACCCAGGTGCCGGTGGCGCTCTTGTAGATGTCCGGCAGGTCGGCGGCGACGTCCGCCGGCAACTCGGCGAACCGCCCGGCATTCGCCAGCGCGCCCAGCGCGCCTGCATCCTGAGCCCAGAACAGATCGGCCGGTGTCCGATCCCCTTCCTCCAGCAGCAGCACCGCCAACTCCGCGGTGCCACCGTACCGCACCTGCACCTCGATGCCGGTCTCGTCCCTGAACTGCTGGATGATCGGATCCACCAGGGTCTCGCCGCGCCCCGAGTACAAGGTCAGGGTGTCGGCCACGGCGGTGCCGGCCATCAGCGTCCCCAGCACAATGGCGGCGATCCCGCGGGCCCACACTTGTCTCGTCAATCGCATTCCCGTCTCTCCCCGGATTGGTTACTTCGTGTCTGACCACTGTCGGCACCCTAAAAGGGCGCCGATGCAAGTGCAAGTCATTTTCATTCGCGACCCGTAAGGCGCCCGATCGCCCGCCCTTTCGCCTGCATGTCAGCCCGGAACGGCCGCCACATGCAGGTGATCGCCGGGCGACGCCACCGCCAGCAGCGCTTCCAGGTCGTCGCGGGCCAGGGCGACACACCCTTCCGTCGGCGCGTATCCGGGTGCGGCGACATGCAAGAAGATCGCACTGCCCCGACCCGGGACCACGGGTGCGTCGTTGTGGCCAAGCACGGCGACCAAGTCATAGAGCCCATCCTCCCGCCACAGCCGTTCGCAGCGCCCAGGGTGCGGAAGCCGCACCCCCTGGTTGTATTCCGGGTGCGCCGGGTCGTCGCACCAGCCGTCGCCGGGATCGAGAGCCGAGACGGGGAGGCCGGAATCGGGGCGCGCCACCCGGTCAGGCCGGTACAACACCCGGCGCAGGGGCAGCAGCCCCGCGGGGGTGGCACCGTCGCCTTCCCGCTTGTCCAGGCACACACCGCTGCGGCCGAGAGCACACGCAACGGTTCGCTGCCGGAATCGCAGCGACCCGGGTGGCGTCACGATTGCGAGAACCCGCGCTTCGGGCTGGAACCAAGGCTCGGACACGTCACCTTCACCGACAGCTGGTCGATACCGGATCTGATAGTCACCTGAAGGCAAAATTCAACCGCAAGTTCGGTGGCACGGCAAGTCCGGATCGGACGCCCTCGGGCGGTTCCGGTCCACCCGGAGTCGCGCCGGCCAGGGCCGGCGGTGCGAGCGATGGAAACGCCGCTAGCTTGTCACATCCACCCGCTTGCCAGCCGAAGCGGATGCCGCCGTTGCCGCCGTCTCCACATAGCGGTCCACCGCGACCGCATGCCGAGCCGCCAGCGCCAGGCGTTCGGCCATCAACTGGCGGGCCCATCCCTGAACCTCGGGGAGGGACTGCTTGGGGTCGAGAGCCGAGGAGTCATAGAACGGCATGTCGAAGGCGGGATCGAGCGCCGCCACTGTCGTTCCCCGGCCGCTGGCGGCCAAGCCGACCGGGTCGCCATGGTCGCCCCGCACCATCGCCACCACGTGCTCACCCAGGTCGCGGCCGCTGATGGCGTCGACGATCACGTTGATCGCCGCGCCGATGGCGCCGATCACCCCGCCGAACAGAGCGCCGCCAAGCAGCCGCGACGCCGGAGCGATGCTGTCGCCGGTCACCGCCCGGTAGATGGTGGAAACCACAGGGATGTGCTGGAGCGGATTGACGACGTCGAGAACGTCGGCAAAGGTCAGGCCGTCGGCGCCAAACGGCCGGAACTCCGGCGTGTGGTTCGGGGGGCGGGGGGTGCCGGCTGCCTGGGTCGGTCGAGGCGCGGCTCCCGGGTACTCGGGCCAAGCGGCATCCATGGCCAGCGGCTGGACCGTTCTCTGTGGACGACGCCGCCATCCATGCAAGCGCGCTGCCACTGCCAGCGATGCCGGATCCGGCGCTGCGCCCCGGGCGGCCATGGTCACCGGGCAAGGATTGCCGGCAGCTTCTGCCGCCCGACCGCTGCCAATGGAACAACCCGGCGGCTCGGATCAAGAGAAGTGGCCGCCCCGCTCCACCTTGGTGCGCAGGTACACCTCGTTGTGCCGGTTGGATGGAAACGCGTGGGGGACCCGCTCGTCGACGGTGATACCGCACCGGATCAGGCCGTCGACCTTGGCCGGGTTGTTGGTCAGCAGCCGCACCCGACGGAAGCCCAGGTGGCGCAGCATCTGCGCCGCCGGCAAATACACGCGCTCATCGGCATCGAAGCCGAGCTGCTCGTTGGCGTCGACGGTATCGAAACCGTTGTCCTGCAACGTGTAGGCGCGCAGCTTGTTAACCAGGCCGATGCCCCGCCCCTCCTGCGCCAAGTACAGCAGCACGCCCCCCTCGCCGCGGCTGTTGATCTCCCGGATGGCGCCCCGCAACTGATCGCCGCAGTCACAGCGGAGGCTGCCCAGCAGATCGCCCGTGAAGCACTCGGAATGCAGACGTGTCAGCACCGGTGACTCGGGCGACGGTGTGCCGAAGACCAGGGCGAGGTGCTCGAGCCCGCCGTCCTGCGGGCGGAAGGCGATCACCCGGGTCTGCTCGGCCCCCTGCAGCGGCACCCGGGCCTCGCCCACCGGGTGGAGAAACTGGGCGGCAATGTGGTCATACTGGAATACGTCGCCGGCATCGGTGATGAACAGATTTCGCCGCGCGGCCCACTGGGCGAGGTCGGCCGCATCGGGATCGCGGACCTCGGCGATCGCGGCAGCCGGCAGCAGCCGGGCGGTTTTGCACAGTTTGATCGCCGCCGAAGCGCATCCGTGCGTCGGCGCCTCGCGACAGGTAACCGGAAATCGGAGCGGTACCGTCACCTTGGAGAGAGGATCGCTGAGTTCCCGGACCAGTTCCCCGGTCACGCCGTCGGCCACCGTCAGCACCATGACCTTGAGACCGCCCCCGGAAAGGCCGAGGACAGCGGCGCGGCGGGCGGTGACGGCAATCTCCGGCTCCGTCTGCGCCATATCCCGAAGCGCGTCCAACCGCTGGCCGGTGGCCGCTTCCGCCGCCACCACCACGGCGGCCGAACCGCCCGGTCCCTGGAACACGACCGGCTGGCCGCGCCGAAGATCGCCGACCGCCCGGTCGACGGTCAGCAGCGACAGCGGCTGCCGGGTCGCGGGCACGGGGATGAGGCGACGGCCTGAAGGCATCGCGGACACCTCTCTCATCTGAAGCAAAGGACAATGACGTCCGCTTGCCGGGGAGACAAGCGGCCCGCAACGGCCACTGAGGTCGCTTCCCCGGTCTCGCCGTCCTGGTCGGCTCATCGCGCGCTAACCGGCGCCGCTCCGGGTTCGGGGTCCCGCTCCATCATCCCCCGACGCCGGTACCGCGGCGGCGCCATGGCGGCGCCGCAAACGGCGAACTCAGCCGCTGCAGCGTATCACGGGCCTTTGCTTGCAGGCGCGGGATCGCCATCGTCCCGTCGATCCGCCGCTCCAGGAACCGCCATGTCTCCGCCCGACCCTCGGAGTCGTCGTCAAGCCAATACAGTACCGTGGCGGCATAGATCGGCATGAGGGTCGCCCGCTTGGTGTAGTAGCTGAAGTCGGTCGAGGCATCGCCGACCGCGTACCAGATGGCGTTCACCGTCGCATAGGTGCAGCGAGCGCCGGCGGGGGCGTTCGGCGGCAATGCCAGGAATGACAGGGTGCGGCGCACCGCCTCCCGCCACGGGTCGTTGATGGCGATCCGGGTTTGTACCGCCCGGATCATTCGCTCGCGGAACCGCAGGCCGGTTGCCTCCGGCCCGGCCATGGCATCGAGCATCCGTCGGTCATCCAGATCGGACCAGAACTGGATCACCTCCAGCGCCCCGCCGGGGAACGCCTGAGCCGCCAGCGCGGCAGGATGGCCGGCATCTGCGGCACCCAGGGCCAGGGTTCGGGCGCTCCAGCCGTCGAACGCAACATGCGGCAGCGTCGCCCTCAGGAGCTGCTCGCGGAATTGTTGATACTGGCTGTCCAAGGTCGTCGCTCCCATCGTCGTTCCTTATGTCATCAGGGCACGCGCCCGGGCGGTTCAACCACCGTCGCCGACCGCAGTGGTGGCCCGCGCACGATTGGGCGCCGCCGAGATCCACCGTGCCATCTCCTCGGTGAATCCCAGCAGCGACAGGTCGGTCATCCGCATCGGATAGAGCACGCCGTCCAGGTGATCGCACTCGTGCTGGATGACCCGGGCGTGGAAACCGGCCGCCTCGCGTTCCAGCAATCCCCCGCCGGGAACCTCAGCCCGGTAGCGGAGCCGCCTGAACCGGGGCACCATGCCGGCCAAGCCGGGAACCGACAGGCACGACTCCAACCCTACCTCGCTGCGGTCGTCCAGCACCTCGATTTCCGGGTTGATCAGGACCGTAAAGGGCACCGGTCCGTCGGGAGCCCCTTCCCCGGCCTCGGGATCGCCGGCGCGCGCCGCCGGCACGCTGAAAATCACCAGTCGAAGCGGCACGTGTACCTGCGGCGCGGCGAGCCCGATGCCGCCGATATCGGCCAGGGTCTCCCGCATGTCGGCGATCAGCCGCGCGACCTCTGGCGCCGCAGCGTCGGGAACGGGGTCGGCGCGCCGCCGCAGCACCGGATGCCCCATTCGAGCAATCTTCAGAATCGCCATGGCCCGCGCGTTGACCCCTTCTGACCATACCGTCGTTGCTTTAATGTCATACCAAGACGACAGCGCGACAAGCCTTCACAGAGCCGGACGTTCATGCTACAAGCCCCTCTCTTGGCGTTGCCATCCCCGTTCTCCTCAACAACTGAAAGCGAGTGAAGCATCGTGCTGGTGGTCGTCCGCGACAATAACGTTGACCAAGCCCTCAAGGCGCTCAAAAAGAAGATGCAGCGGGAGGGGATCTTCCGCGAAATGAAGCGCCGCCGCTCCTACGAAAAGCCGTCCGAACGCCGCGCCCGTGAAAAGGCGGAGGCGGTCCGCCGCGCCCGCAAGCTGGAGCGCAAGCGGGTGGAGCGCGAGGGCTTCTGACGATCGCTCCACAGCTTTCCGCTTCGGACTCCTTCGCCGCCAGTCGGACCGCCCGGCGGACCGAGCAGACGCGGCAAGCCGACGCGACGTCCTCCCTGGTGGCAACGGCCGATAGCGGCCGGCAGCATTGCAGCCACGGGGCTGCCATCGGGCTTAACGTCCAGCACGGATCGCGGGCGAGCGCGGCGGGATGGTGGTACGCCACGGCGCTTGCGGCACGGTGGCAAAGGCCACACACTGCCAGCGACGCTCAAAACAGAGGCGTTGCGCCCCTCAGGGTCGGGGTGCGGAACATGCGTGGTGTCAAAGCGGCACCAGATTCCCACTCAAAGGGGGGACGTCATGCCGAAATTCGTCATCGAACGGGACATTCCGGGCGCCGGGGCATTACCGGCCGACACGCTGAGAAACATTTCGCAAACATCCTGTGACGTTCTGAATAAAATGGGCCCCCAGATACAGTGGGTTCAGAGCTACGTCACTGCCGACAAGGTGTACTGCGTCTATATCGCACCCAATGAGGCGATGATCCGCGACCACGCTGCGCAGGGCGGTTTCCCGGCCAACCGCGTGTCGCAAGTCACCGCCATCATCGACCCGACGACGGCTGAGTAATCGGCGCGCGCTATCACATCCAGTGCCCCGGCGTCCGAGCGGCGGCGTCGGGGACGCTGCCCCGAGGGTCGCAGCGCGGCGTTCGTCTGCAGCCATGTCGAGAAGGTCGAGCAGGCCATGCGGCCGACCCGGCTCCCGAAGCCGGCTTCCGCCGTTCTGGCGCGGCGGAGAACGGTCGTGCCGACGCGTCCTGCAGCGCACCCTTCCCGCTTGAGCCCTGGCTTCGGGCCGTTTACCGTACCGTCATGAACGAGCCGCCCGCCGAAGCCGGACCATCGGCCGCTGCTGCATCCGGCGTCGATCCCGCGCCGCCGATTGGATCGCCGGCCCGGACCGAGCAGGCGCTGATGGCGTTCCTCGCAGACCTCGGCATCGCGACGGAAACGGTCCGGCACCCGCCGGTCTTCACGGTGGAGCAGGCCAAGGCGCTGCGGGGCGACCTGCCCGGCAGCCACATCAAGAATCTGTTCCTCAAGGACAAGAAAGGCCGGCTGTGGCTGGTGGTGGTGGAGGAGGACCGGCCGGTCGACCTCAAGGACCTGCGCCGGCGCATGGGCGCTGCGCCACTGTCGTTCGCGAAGCCCGAGTTGCTGGCTGATGCGCTTGGCGTCGAGCCCGGCTCGGTCACCCCGTTCGCCGCGATCAACGATGAGGCCGGACTCGTCACCGTGGTGCTGGACGCGGCGTTGATGGACAGCGAGCGTCTGCACTGCCACCCCCTTACCAATACCGCAACCACCGGCATCACCCCTGCGGATCTGGACCGGTTTCTCAGGGCGTGCGGGCACGGTCCCTTGGTGATAGACCTGACGTCCTGATCCCGGGTGATCCTCAGCGTTGCAGGCCGGGTGCTGACCGGCCATGTTACGAGTGGTTTCAGGCGGAGTTGGCGGAGAGATCATGGCTCTGTTTCTCGACCCCTACAATCAGGCACCTGCGGCCGGCGCGGCCGCCGGTGACATGATCAAGGAGTCCAGCACCGAGAATTTCGCGCGCGACGTGATGGATGCGTCGATGCACGTGCCGGTGATCGTGGATTTCTGGGCGCCCTGGTGCGGTCCCTGCAAGCAACTCGGCCCGCTGCTGGAGAAGCTGGTGCGTGCCGCCGGCGGCCGAGTCCGCATGGTCAAGATCAACGTCGATGAGAATCAGAGCCTCGCGGCACAGCTTCGGGTGCAATCCATTCCGATGGTGTATGCCTTCGTCGGCGGCCGACCGGTGGATGCCTTCGTGGGCGCGCAGCCGGAAAGCAAGCTTCGCAGCTTCATCGATCGCCTGACGGCTGGCGCCAAGGCGCCGCTGGACGAGATGATCGCCCAGGGCAGCACTGCCCTGGAGGAGGGCCGGCCGCGGGACGCTGCGGCCATCTTCTCCCAGGTGGTTGCCGAAGACCCCGGCAATACCAAGGCGATCGCCGGTCTTGTCAGAAGCTTCGTCCTGTCCGGCAATGTCGGTCATGCCCGGAAGCTCGCCCGGGATCTCAGCCCGGAGTTGCAACGCCAGCCGGACATCGCCGCGGCCCTCACCGCCATCGAGGTTGCCGAGGCAGCCGGCGGCAAGGGTGATGTCCGCCGACTGGAAAAGGCGGTCGCCGCCGACCCGACCGACATGCAGGCCCGCCTCGACCTCGCCATGGCGCTGTTCGGGGCGGGGCAGCCGCAGGACGCCGTGGATCAGCTGCTGGAGTTGGTGCGTCGGGATCGCGCCTGGAACGATGGCGCGGCCCGCCAGCAATTGATCAAGGTCTTCGATGCCCTGGGCCCCACCCATCCGGTTACCCTGAATGGGCGACGACGGCTGTCGTCGCTGCTGTTTTCCTGATCGGCGAGGCCGTCATGGCTGCCGGCAACGCGCTCCACCGCCTGCCGAAGGTGCTGCCGATCTTTCCGCTCACCGGCGCCCTGCTGCTGCCGCGCGGCCGGCTTCCCCTCCACATCTTCGAGCCCCGCTACCGGGCGATGACCCAGGCATCGCTGGCCGGCGATCGGATGATCGGCATGATCCAGCCGCGCGCTGCCGCTGCCACGGCGGAGACGGTTGGCGACCGGGACCGGGTCTACGAGACGGGATGTGCCGGGCGTATCGTCACGTTTTCCGAGCTGGATGACGGCCGGTTCCTGATCACGCTCGAGGGTATGTGCCGCTTCCGGGTTGACGAGGAGCTGCCAATGGTGGAGGGCTATCGGCGGGTCAGACCGGACTTTGCCCCCTTCTACCGCGACCTCGCTGATGCCGCCTCCGCCATCGGCATAGACCGGGACCGGCTGCTGGAGTCGGTCAGGAGCTACCTCCGCGCCAAGGACCTGGCGGCGGACTGGGACGCCATCGCCGACACCCCGGACGACGTGCTGGTGGTGGCGCTCGCCATGCTCTGTCCGTTCGCGCCGGGCGAGAAACAGGCTCTGCTGGAAAGCCCTGACGAATCGGCACGGGCGGATCTGCTGATCTCCTTGCTGGACATGGGGACACGCGACATCCACGGTCCCGCGTCGGCACTCCACTGAGCCTTCAGTTGGGGGAGCCGCCAAGGGAACATCGCCCGCCACACCGCCACGAGACAGCCCGCTGCCGGAGACCCCCATGAGCCGAACCGTCGATCCCAAGTTGCTGGAAATACTGGTCTGCCCACTCACAAAAAGTGCTCTCCGCTATGATCCTGACCGGCAGGAGCTGGTCAGCGAGCGGGCGCGCTTGGCCTACCCGATCCGCGACGGCATTCCGATCATGCTGGTGGATGAGGCAAGACCGTTGGACGAAGGCGAGGTGGAGGGAGAGGTCGGCGCGCCGCCGGACCTCGCCGGCGGGCGGAACCCGGGGGTCGACACGGGCGGGCGGCCATGACCGACGGGTACGGTAACCGGCACCATCCCGTGGAGATCCGCCTCAAGCGGGATGAGAAGGTTCTGGAGATCGATTTCAACGACGGTCGCAACTTCCGATTGCCGGCCGAACTGCTGCGGGTGGAGAGCCCGTCCGCCGAGGTGCAGGGCCATGGCGGCGACAGCAAGACCATCGTCGCCGGCCGCCGTCACGTCGGCATCATCGGCGTCGAGCCGGTCGGCACCTATGCGCTCCGCATCCGTTTCGACGACATGCACGACACCGGGCTCTATACCTGGGACTGGCTTTACGAGCTGGGTGCCAACCAGGAGACCATCTGGCAAGCCTATCTCGATGCTCTGGCCGCGCGCGGCCTGAGCCGTGATCCCTGAACCGCGCCGCCGACGGCTCTGCCTGCCGGGATCGGTTCCCGCGGACGGCCAGCTAAAGCGGTCGCCCTTGCATCAGCCTGGGCAACTCCCCCACCACGCCCATGGCGTGACGCATGAACAGGCGCTTCAGCGGCGGGATCCGGTTGACCGTGGCGAGGCCCAAATCCCGGGCCAGCTTGATCGGGGCGATATCGTTGGAAAACAAACGGTTGAGCCCGTCGGTCAGCCCCAGCATCAGCATGTTGTCGAACCGCCGCCAGCGCTGGTAGCGGTCAAGCACCGAAGGCGCACCCCAGTCGAGGCCCAGGCGGAACGAGTCGGTGACCACCTCGGCCAAGGCTGCCACGTCCCTCAGCCCCATGTTGAGGCCCTGGCCGGCGATCGGGTGCATGCCGTGATAGGCATCCCCCACCAAAGCCAGCCGTTCTGCCACCGCGGTCTCCGCCAGATGCCACGACAACGGATAGGACCAGCGGGGTCCGACCGGTTCCACCTTGCCGAGAAAGTCGCCGAACCTCTGGCGCAGTTCCCGACTGAACCCGGCGTCGTCCAGTCCCATGATTGTCGGCGCGAGTTCCGCCCGTTCGGTCCAGACGATGGACGATCGGTTGCCCAGCAGCGGCAGGATGGCAAACGGTCCGGCCGGCAGAAAATGCTCACAGGCGACGAAATTATGCGGGCGTTCGTGGGCGACGGTGCAGACGATCGCAATCTGGTCGTAACGCCAAGTGAGAATGTCGATACCGGCGCCGTCCCGGGTGGGCGAGGATCGGCCGTCGGCGGCGACCGCCAATGGCGCGCGCACCACGCTGCCGTCCGCCAAGTGGGCACGCACGCCCTCGCGTGAACGGTCCAATCGCAAGCACCGCTGCGGCGCCACCAGGGTGACCGACGGCAGGGCGTCCATCCGCTGGATCAGGGCCTGGCGCATTCGGGTGTTTTCGACCATGTGGCCGAACGGTTCGTCACCGACCTCCTCGTGGCGGTAGTGCAGGAACAGGTGCGACCCGGCATCCGCGACCCGGATGTCGAGCATCGGTGCCGCCGTGTTTCCGAGCAGGTCCCAGACCCCCACCCCCTCCAGCAACCGGCGCGATGACAGCGCAATGGCCGAGGCACGGCCGTCGAAGCTGGCGTCAGCCACTACTCTGGGATCGGCGGCATCAACCACGGCCACGATCATCCCGGCTTGGCCGAGTGCCGCCGCCAGTGTCCCCCCGACCAGCGCGCCGCCGATGACGACCACGTCCACATCCATCGCTTGGCCGGGTTCCGCCGATACATCACGGCCGTTGATGTCTGCCCGATCGTTCATCGCTTATCCGATCATGCCTGTTTTTTGGTCAATCATCCCAACGCGCCGCGCCCCGGCACAGCCGTGGCGCAAGCCCTAACCAACTGACGCATCTACCGATTTGCCCCCACGTTCGACGACGGCACGAAGCTTGAAACGTCGAGTGGCGACTGGCGACGGCTCAGGTGCGAGACGGCCGTCCAGTTCAGCACCGTGGCCGGCCAGGACCGGCCGGCCCGGCTTCCGTGAACCGTCCGGCACGCTTCCGTGCCGCAGCAGAAGGTCGAGATCGATGAAACTGGTCACTGCAATCATCAAACCGTTCAAGCTGGACGAGGTCCGCGAGGCCCTCACGTCCCTCGGCATTCAAGGCATGACCGTCACCGAAGTCAAAGGTTTCGGCCGGCAGAAGGGCCAAGCCGAGATCTACCGTGGTGCCGAGTATACGGTCAATTTCGTGCCGAAGACCAAGATCGACGTGGTCGTTCCGGATGACATGGTCGAGCGGCTGATCGAAACCCTTCGCCAGGCGGCGCGCACCGATCGCATTGGTGACGGTAAAATCTTCGTGCTGGAGGTCTCCAAGGCGGTCCGCATCCGCACCGGGGAGATGGACGCGGATGCGCTGTAAGGGCCACGGAGATCGAGGGACCGTCAGCCGGAAACCGGCTGGCGCTCACTCCGCAGGCACCGCCCAGCACCTGCTTCCCATTCGGTCAAACCCTTCGAATGTGACTAAACATTGTGCACAGCCCTGTCCGACCTCATCCACCCGTATGTCCGCACTCTGAACCAATGCCGTTTTTTCACAATGTGTTACACCCTGCCACGCGGCTCTGGCACGAAAGTTGAGTTGCGGACAGGGGCGATCCGGGCACGGCCACAACCTTGGCGCAGAGCCTGATTGATCGCGACGGCAGTCGGTGCGGATGAGGTCACCCTCGGGCGGTGGGTCTCGTCAGGAACGCGGTTGAAGGGGTCGGGTTTCGGGCCGCTGCAACCGCAAAAAACAATGATCTAGGAGTGCTTGAGTCATGAGTTGTCATGTCAGGAATTGGGCCCGTCTCGGGCTGGCCGGCACGGTGTTGCTGGCGACCGCGTTCGGCGCGTCCGCCCAGGAAGCCGTCGTCGTTGAAGAGATGATCGTCGACGATTTACCAGTCGACGACGAAATAGCCGTACTGGACAGTGGCGATACCGCCTGGATGCTGATCTCCACGGCGCTTGTGCTGCTGATGACCATTCCGGGCATCGCCTTGTTTTACGCGGGGATGGTCCGAAAAAAGAACGTCCTTGCCACGCTCATGCAAAGTTTCGCCGTTTGTTGCCTGATGAGCGTTCTCTGGATGATCGCCGGTTTCTCCATCGCGTACGGCGACGGCGGCGCCCTGAATTTCTTCTGGGGTGGGCTCGACAACCTTTTCCTGGTGCAGCTGGAGGCGGCTGACCTGGAGGGCACCATTCCGGCGTCCCTGGACATGGTGTTCCAGATGACGTTCGCGATCATCACGCCGGCACTGATCACCGGCGCGCTCGCCGATCGGATCAAATTTTCGTCGCTGCTGTGGTTCCTCGGCCTGTGGATGCTGCTGGTGTATGCACCGG
>REES01000039.1 GCA_007694935.1 Rhodospirillales bacterium | reverse complement strand
CGACAGATGTGTCTGGGGCGTGCTCGGCAACACCCGTCGGAATACGCCTGCGGCTATCCCGACCTACCAACCCAGCCGCTGCATCTCCGCTGCGAAGGCCGTGCGGATGGCCTCGGCCTCGTCGTCGGGCAGCCACTTGGTCATGTTCGGCACCACCGCCTGCCACATGCGCGCGTCGCGGTCGGACAGCGGCATGGTGCGCGCCGCCCGCAACGTCTCCAGCAGGCGGTTGAGGCGGCCCCGGATCCCGTCCAGATCGGGCGTGAAGACCCGCTTGGGCGGGGTCATCCGCCCCTCGCCGAACAGGCTTCCCTGCGCGTCGTTGATCATGGGGATCAGTCCTCCGTGCTGCGGTCGCTCGCGCTGCCCTGGGCCAGCCCAAGGGCATCCCGCGCGAGCGGCGCGGTCAGTGCATGGGTGAGCAGCGTATCGGCTCGGGCGAACAGGTCAATCAGTTCCGCCAGACGCGCGCAAACGTCCCGGAACGCCTCAAACAAGGCAAGGTCCACCGACAGGCCGGCGCGGCCGTCCAACCAGCGACGGAGCACCGGATAACCGCTCACCGCGAAGCCCCAAAGCGCCGGCGGCAAGCCTTCGACCAATCCCGATCCGTCGGCGCAGAGGGCGAGCTTGTCTCCGTCCGGGGCTCGCGCTGCCAGCACCGCGCCCGGCGTCGACGCGGTGGGAAGGCGCACAAAGGCCGAATCGGCCAGCCGTGCGGGCGGCTCGGCGGCATCGAATGTCTCCAGCGCCCGAATCCGGGCGCCGATGGCGGCGGCCTCGGCGAAATCCGCATGCTCGGCCGGGAAGGGCACGTGCGGGAACACATCCTCCAGGTCTTCGGCGAAGCGCAGCGTATACGACTGCGCCGAAAGCAGGCACAGGATCGCGTCGAACACCTGCTCAGCCGAGACGTCGATGCCGTAGGCGAGGGTCAGGCCTTCGATCACAGCCCGAGATACGTTGGCTCCTTCCGATTCCGGTCGCCGGTCGTACAGCGGGAAGGCGTAGCCGCCGTAACTGCCTCGGAAAGCGTGGTAGTCGGGCAGCAAGCCATGGCACCAGACCGCCGGCCCTGCTCCCGTTCCACCGGGCATGGCATAAAGCGCGACATTTCGATCGCCCCATACACGCTGAAGCTGAGGACCAGGACGGTTTAGGAGCGTGATGTCATTATAAAACCATCGGACATCCAAGGGTCGATAAGATAGATGCAGAATTAGTCCTGGATCGTGCTCGCTTTTTTTTGCTTTATCGAGAAAATCATCGACCTTTCGCGCCAGTAGACGCTGTCCTGCGTC
Organism: Rhodospirillales bacterium; assembly: GCA_007694935.1. Taxonomy (GTDB): domain Bacteria; phylum Pseudomonadota; class Alphaproteobacteria; order Rhodospirillales; family Defluviicoccaceae; genus REEP01. The sequence continues at coordinate 2,370 of REES01000039.1, read as the reverse complement.
CACAAAGACGGGATCGTTTCCGCTCTTCATGCCTGACTTATGGAACCTGAAACACGTCCGAAGGCTTGGCCACTGGCCGTTGCTGAAAGGCCGGGGCCGGAAGTCGTCCAGCGGCTCCCGTGCCACCGACACGGCGTGCGGCAGCACGCCGGCGGCCGCGCCGCTTTCAAGCCATTCGAACTTGGCGGTTCGGCCGAACACGCCCTCGGTCCAGCAGTCGAGGTAGCGGATGTCCGCGGGTTGGCCCGCGCGCGAGCCGTCGGCGATGGCAATGGTGATGGCCGTGCCCACCTGGATGTCGAACACGCCCATGTCCCGCTCGATCCCCGCACGGATCCCGCGCCGGACGTCGCCGCGAAGATCCACAATCTCGATCCGGTCGAAGCGGTTGCGCATCATTTGGCGGAGGCCGGCATAGGGCCAGCCGGTAAGGAACTTGCGGTTGGTGATGAAGGCGACCACGCCGCGCTGCGGAGCACCCTCGGCCTCGAACAGTTTCCAGATCGCCCAGCGCCAAAAGGCGACCGACAGTTCGGGGAAGGTGTTGAGCTGATTGCCCTGCCTGGCCTGCCGCACCGGCTTCTTCAGGTCGTCCCACAGGGCGTTCATCCAGCGCCCCACCAGGGTGCGGTCCTCGCCCTCCTCCAGGCGGCGATAGGGCGGATTGCCGATGATGGCGAGAATCGGCCGGCGGGATTTGACATCGTCGGCGGCGCGACGCTCCTCAGAGATGCCGGCCGAGACGAAGCCAAGACGTCCGACGGGGGCAGCGGCACCGGGTTCGGCGAGGGTGTCGGCCAGATAGACCCCGAGGCGCGGCAGCGGCGTGGGCGATGCCGACCCCGCCGGCTCGCGCAGAGTGTGGTGGAGGCGGTAGTGCGCGACGGCATAGGGGCCGACGAGCAGTTCGAGGCCGAACATGCGCCCGGCCAGATCGCGCAGCTCCAGTTCGGCCCGCCCCGGCCCGCCTGCCGCCCCGGCCTCATCGCGAATCCGCTCCGCCACGCCCAGGAGGAACGTGCCGGTGCCCGTGGCGGGATCGAGGATGGTGAGATCGGGATCGCGGAGCCCGTTCAGTCCAAGGTACGTGCGGGCGGTACGATCCAGGGCACCGACAATGTAGCGCACCACGGGAATGGGGGTGAAGTAGACGCCGTACCGTTCGCGCGCAGCGGGGTCGAAGACCGACAGAAAGTCCTCATAGAAATACAGGATCGGATCGGGATGGCGGGGCCGGACGGTCAGGATTTCCGGGGCGAAGCTGTTCACCGTGTCCAGCAGGACGGTGAAGCCCATGCCGACAACATCGAGGATTTCGGCCTGCGTGAGCACACGCAGCGCCGTCTGCATGAGCGGATGTTCCGCCGGCATGTGGCGGTACGCGGTGGCGTCGACGGGTTGGCCGCTGCCCTCGCGGACGAGAAGGAGGCCGAACGCGAGGGTCTGGGCGAAGGCCGACGCAAACAGGACGTCGAAATCGCCGGTGGGATAGCCGCCTGCCTCCGGGTGGGCGTACAGAACGGTCTGGAACTCCGCATGGACATCGAGGAGCGGGTCCGTCTCGACGTTCGCCGCCCGCAACTCGGCCAGCCGATCCTGGACGATGCCATGGACGAGCCGCGCGGAATGAGCCAGCAACTCGGCCAAGTGCCTGGCATCCCGCGCCACCGGCTCCTGTCCCGCGCCGGCGACGAGACGTTCGACCAAGGCCACGAGCGCTGACGGATCGTGACGCCGGATCAGCCGGTCGGCGGCGGCATCGGAACAGGCGGGGTCGATCGCCCGCTCGGGGACGATCCGGGCCGTGCCTTTTTCTTCCGAACGCTCGAAAAGGAAGAGATCGGTGAAGTTCGAGGTGGCCCAGCAGGGCAGTTCCCGCAGCCGCTCGGCCTGCCGCCGGTCATGCGGCGTGCGCCAGCGACCGGGATTCGCCGGCTTGGCCGGAGCCTTAAGCTCCACGAAGGCGCGCGCCGGCGCGCCGGCATGCATGAGGGCAATGTCCGGTCGTCCGATCCCGGGGTTGGCGAACTCGGGGACGACTGTCAGCCTCGCGCCGCCAGGGACCTCGGCGAGGAGGGCGACCAGAAGCTCCTGGAACGCCGGCGCGATCGCCGGTTCCTGCACCGCTTCATGGGCCCGGCGTAGATCGCGGATGCGTCGCGCATAGCGCAGGAGTTGATCAATAACCGCCATCCGTGCTTCTATACCAAAAGCCGGAATTATTGTGTCAATGAATATTGCGGGGTGTCACCGCAAACCGCCGTCACCGGTGCCGCCTGGGTAGGCACGGCTTCGGCGTGCTGCTGCTCAACCCACCCTATGGCGATGGCCTGGCCGACCGTGCCGGCAGCGCCGGCGTGGTGCGGGCCG
>REES01000108.1 GCA_007694935.1 Rhodospirillales bacterium | reverse complement strand
AACCAACGCCGCACGCTTTCGTTCCCTGGAAATGGACGAACGTGCCGCCAGGCCGAGACCGGCCGATGCTTCGCCGGCTTGACGGGAGGGTCGGAATGAGGAGGCACCAATGGAACACAGCCACAAGCCCGAGGAAATTCGCGAACGCCTGGCCGGCCAAAGCCGGCCCAGCTACCTCGCTGACGCGATCCTCGGCGGCATCGACGGTTGCGTCACCACCATGGCGGTGATCGCCAGGGTCGCGGGCGCCGGCCCCGCCGACCTCACGAGCGCACTGTCGCCATCGGGGGCCGTGGTGGCGGCATGCTGGACATGACGCGTAGCAGGGCCGGCTGGCGCGGCGCGTAGCCGGATGATGGGGCACGCCCGGCTCTCGCCTGGTTGGCCTTGTCCGCCGGATTGATTCCGCGCGTCGCGGCGGTCGGCGGCGGCGCCACTCCAGGGCTCCCGTCTCCGGCGGGTCGACGGGTAGCAAAAGACACCAGCACCCGCGGGACCGAGGCTGCGTCTTGAACCTTGGGCGTCAGGGCATCACGACAGGCCGCCGAGCGACAGGATGATGGACCAGGCATCGTCGTCCAGGGGCATGACCGACAGGCGGGATTGGCGCACCAAGGCAATGTGCTGCAACCGGCCGTCCCGCTTGATCGCCGCCAGGGTGACCGGCCGCGGCAGGGGCTGGATCGCCCGGAAATCCACCATGCCGAACCGCCCGGATGGATCGCTCGGATCCGGGTAGTAGGTCCGCACCACCTCGAGCAGGCCCATCGCACGCCGCTCCGCCCCGGAGTGGTAGAACAAGGCTTGGTCCCCGAGGCACATGGCCTTGAGGTTGTTGCTGGCTTGGTGGTTGCGGACACCATCCCAGGGCTCGACACCGGCCGCCACATGGTCGTCCCAGGACCAAGTGTCCGGTTCCGACTTGACCAGCCAATGCGCCATCTGCCTCCCCTCCGGCCAGGGACCCTGCCCGACCGGGACAGTATAGGCCCGAGTGCGGCGATCACTAAGGCCATCCAGGGTTGCCACCGTTCCGTCGGTTCCTGAACTGGCTTGCCGGCGTTGCTGACGTATTTCCCCGGACGGGCGCCCGAATTGCCCTGCCCGATGCCGGGAACTGCCGTCACGGTAGCGGTGTTGCCCTTGATGCAGGAGCATCGGCCGGAAAGTGGCGCGGCCGAGTGGAGACGACGGATCGACCGATCGATAGAGAGAGGTGAATCAGGCCGACCATGTTGCTGACGCACTTGCTGGGCCGGATGATCCGGTCGGGATCGCTGACACTGATCGATGCACACGGCCGGACGCACCGATTCGGCGACGGCGGAACGCCGGCGGTCACCGTGCGGCTGCACGATGCCGCCCTGCATACCCGCCTGGCCCTGAACCCCTCCCTGGCGGCCGGAGAGGCCTACATGGACGGCACCCTGACCATCGAGGAAGGCAGCCTCGCCGATTTTCTCGATGTTGCCACCCGGACCTTCGAGGTTCGCCGTCCGACATCTCTGCACCGCCTGGTCGGCGCTGTTGGCTATGGGCTCAGGGTCCTGCAGCAGTTCAACACGGCAGCGCGGGCGCGGCGCAACGTCGCCCAGCACTACGACCTGTCCGGCGCCCTCTATGACCTGTTCCTGGATCGGGACCGGCAATACTCCTGTGCCTATTTCACGGATCCGGACAACACCCTGGATCAAGCCCAGGCCGACAAGAAGCGTCACATTGCCGCCAAGCTACTGCTGGACCGTCCGGGCCTTCGGGTGCTCGACATCGGCTCGGGGTGGGGCGGTCTCGGCCTTTACCTCGCGGACGTCGCCGGGGCGGAGGTCACCGGCGTCACCCTGTCCACCGAACAGGTCAAGGTCTCCCAGGACCGCAGCGCCGCCGCCGGCATGCCCGGGCGCGCCCGTTTCGAACTCCGGGACTACCGCAACCTGACCGGGGAATTCGACCGCATCGTCTCGGTCGGCATGTTCGAGCATGTGGGGGTGCCGCATTACCCCACATTCTTCGCCAAGGTGCGTGACCTTTTGAAACCGGACGGCGTCGCCCTCCTGCACTCGATCGGGCGAATGGATGGGCCCGGCGTCACCGACCCCTGGATCCGCAAATACATCTTCACCGGCGGGTATGTGCCGGCCCTGTCGGAGGTGCTTCCGGTGATCGAGAGGGCCGGCCTGTGGGTGACCGATGTTGAGATCCTGCGCCTGCACTACGCCGAGACCCTGAAACGCTGGCGGGCAAACTTCCAGGCGAACCGCCTCCAGGCTGCCCGTATCTATGACGAGCGATTCTGCCGGATGTGGGAGTTCTATCTGACCGGCGCGGAGATGGCGTTCCGCAACATGGGACAGATGGTGTTCCAGATCCAGCTTGCCCGGGAGCAGACCGCGGTGCCGCTCACCCGGGACTACATCGTCGACTGGGAGCGCGCCCAACGCGCGGTCGCGACGACCGAAGCGGCCTGACCCCCCCGGACCCCATTGCCTTGGCACGAGGCGGGCAGCGTGCCGCCGCCGACCGGGCTTCAGCCACCTGGTTGCCACCCTGGTGGCGCCAGTTCGAAGCCGTCGAAGCGGAACGCTGGTGCGGTGGTGCAGGTCACCAGGCTCCAGGCGCCGAGGGTCACCGCGCTCATCCAGGTGCGGGGCAGCACCACTGCGTGATGCCGGGCTGCGGCGGGCGGACCGGCGGCCAACTCCAGCGTATGCACCGTCCGTCCGTCGGCAGACAGGCTGAGGCGGAGCGGACAGCCGGCCTGGAAGTGCCAGACCTCGAAGGCATCGAGGCGGTGCCATGCCGACCGGTGACCGGCGGGCAGCAGGAAATGGATGACGGCGAGCGCGCCGCGGGCGTGGTCCGCGGGGTCGTCGCGGAAGGTCTCGCGGTAGAAGCCGCCTTCCGGGTGGGGCGCAAGCTTCAGGGCCCGGATCAGGGTATCGGCGTCCACGTCGGTCATCACCCGGCGTCCGCCTCGACCGTCTCGAACAGGCTGGCGATGCCGAGGCCGCCGGCGATGCCCAGAGTGGCAAGGCCGATACGGCCGGTTTCTGCCGGATCCGGCCGTCGCACCAGCCGGGTGAACAGGCGGACCACCAGCACCGCGCCCGAGGCACCGAACGGATGGCCAAGCGCGATGGCGCCGCCGTCCCGGTTGACCTTGTCCTCGGGAATACCGAGCCTGTCCAGGCTGGCCAGTACCTGGGCGGCGAACGCCTCGTTGAACTCCACTGCATCGATGTCCGCCATCGTCAGGCCGGGGTGCCGGGCCAGCAGCCGGGGAACGGCGGCGACCGGCCCGATGCCGAGCACGTTGGGATCGACCCCGGCGGCCGCGCTGTCCACCACGCGCAAGCCCCGGGCATGGCCAAGGGCCCTGAACCGCGCCTCCGAGACGACTGCCACCACAGCGGCGCCGTCGTTGACCGGGCACGCATTGCCGGCGGTGACGGTGCCGCCCGGAACGAACGCCGGCGACAAGGCGGCCAGCGCCGCCGGCGAGGTGTCGGGCCGGGGGCATTCATCCGCCGCCACCATCGCCCCGTCGGGACCAGCCGGTAGCGGCAGGATCTCGGCGTCGAACCGACCCTGCCGCTGGGCCGCCACGGACTTCCGGTGGCTTGCCAGGGCGAATGCGTCCTGCCGAGCCCGGCTGATGTGGTAACGCCGGGCGACGGTCTCCGCCGCCTCGCCCATGCCCGGATCGCCGATGCTGTCCGGGGCGAAGCGCGCCCGGTCGTAGAGACGGGGAGAGCGATAGAGGCTTGTCGGGCGCTCCAGCCGCCACGGCGCGGTACTGGTGCTCTCCACCCCGCCGGCGAGGTAGACCTCGCCGGCGCCGGCTTCCACCAGCCGGGCGGCGAGGTTGATCGCCTCCAGCCCGGAGCCGCACTGCCGGTCCACCGTGACACCGGGCACGCGCACCGGAAGGCCGGCGGTCAGCGCGGCCAGGCGGGCCGGGTTGCCGCCGGGGCCGGCAGCATTACCGAGAATGACGTCGTCGACCGCCTCGGCGGTCAGGCCGGCGTCGGCCAGCACGGCGGTGAGCAAGGGTGCCGCCAGATCCTCCACCCGCAGGCAGCGGAGCGCGCCGCCGATGCGGCCGATGGGGGTCCGCCGGGCGGCAACGATGATGGCGCGTCCGGCGCCCATTCAGCCGACCTCGATCAGCCCCGGATCTCCGCTGATGACCTGCTGGCGCAACCGGGTGACGGCGACCTTGCCGCCCCCGGTGAGCGGGAATCGGTCGGTCACGAAGAACTGCTGCGGGCACTTGGGGCGACTGAGCTCGGCGGCAAGGCGCCGGCGCAGTTCCTCGCGACCGAGCACGGCGCCGCCGGCCCAGCGCACCACCGCGATCAGCCGCTCCCCCCAGTAGGGGTCGGCGACGCCGAACACCACCGTCTCGGCCACCTCCGGCAGGCGGGCCAGGGCGGCTTCCACTTCGGCCGGATACACGTTCACCCCGCCGGTCACCACCATGTCGCCCTCCCTGCCCGCCAGGTAGACCCAGCCGTCACGGTCCACCCGGCCGAGATCGCCGACCGTGGCCCAGCCGTCCGCGCCGATGCGAAAGCCGGACCCGTCTTGCCGGCCGAGGTAGCCCGAACACAGCATGGCGCTTTGAAGACACAGGCGTCCGGTCTCGCCGGCGGCGGCCGGCTCCCCGTCACTGCGCCTGATGACGATGCCGACCCCGGGGAACGGCCGTCCGACCGAGTCCGGCGGCGGGTTCTCGCGACCGCGCGCCACGGTGACGAAGCTGGTCTCGGATGCGCCGTAATACTCGATGATCTCCGCTTCCGGGAATACCTGGGCCAGGGCACTCCGGAGCGACGGCGCCAGCTTGGCACCGGCGGACAGGACGGTGCGTACGCCGGAGAAGCACCGCTTGTTCCGGGATGCTGCCTCCACCATCGCGGCATACATGGTGGGGACGCCGTGGATCCGGACGATCGGGGCGTCCGCCAGGCAAGCGAGCGCCGCCTCGGCATCGAAGCGGGGCAACAGGTGCGCGGTGGCGCCGGCGGCAGCGGTCTCCACCACCGCCCACAGGAACAGCGACTGGTGCAGCCGCCCGGGGATGAGGACATGGGCGCCGGCCGGCAGCGGGAACTCGGCGCACGCCGCATCCAGGGTCGCCGTCCAGGAGCGGTGGGAGCGGACGAACGCCTTGGGGGTTCCCGTGGTGCCGGAGGTTAAGCCGATATAAAATGGGCTCTCCGCATCGTTGGGCTGCAGCGGAGCGGCCGCCGGATCGGATACCCATGCCTCGAAGCTGTAGGCACCGCCACCCAGGGCGACGCAGGGGGCACCGGGCGCCATCGCGGCCACGGTCTCGGCGAGGGCCGGGTCGGCGAACACCAGCCGCGGCGCCACCCGTTCGACCACCCGGCGCAGTTCCGACCCACTCCATTGAGGATCGAACACGGCGGCGGCGGCCCCGCCCAAAGCGCTGCCCAGCACCATTTCCGGCATGGCGATGCCGTGGCGGAGCAGCAGCCCCACCGCCGCCGGGCGGTCAGGGTCACCGACGGCGGCGGGCGCGTCCAGCACAGCGCGCACATGGTGGGCGATCCTGACCACCCGGCGCCGGAGGTCCCCGAACGAGAGGGCGGCGCCTTCCTGGACCAGCGCCGGTCGGTTCGGTCGCCGCTCGGACCAGGCCAGGGTGCGCTCGACCAGCATGGCATCTCCGGCGGTGGGATTGCCGAATGACGGGGCGCCGTCGCGCATCGGTGTTGGCCTCTGCCGGTTGCTCCCGATGCCCGGCCCACGAGCAGCCGGGGCGAACCTGCCGGATCCGGGCAATGGCCGGCCGCCGATCCGGCGGCCGGGTTTCGTCAGTGGGTCTCGTAGTTGTAGAAGCCGCGACCGGTCTTGCGCCCCAGGTAGCCGGCATCCACCATCTGCTTGAGCAGCGGGCTCGGACGATACTTGGGATCCTCGAACCCCTGATACAGCGTCTCCATCACGTTGAGCACGATGTCGAGGCCGATCAGATCGGTCAAAGCCAGCGGCCCCATCGGGTGGTTCATGCCGAGTTTCATCACCTCGTCGATGGCGGCGGGCTCGGCCAGCCCCTCGTAAAGGCAGTTGATCGCCTCGTTCAGCATCGGCACCAGAATCCGGTTGCCGACGAAGCCGTAGCTGTCTTTCACGGTAATCGGGATCTTGCCGAGCTTGCGGCCCAGTTCCTCGACGACCGCGCAGGTCTCGTCACCGGTTTGCAGCGCCTTGATCACCTCCAGGAGCTTCATCACCGGCACCGGGTTAAAGAAGTGCATGCCGACCACGTGGTCGGGCCGCTTGGTGGCAGCGGCGATGCGGGTGAGGGAAATCGACGAGGTGTTGCTGGCGAGGATCGCGCCCGGCTTGGCCACGGTGTCCAGTTCCCCGAACAGCTTGACCTTGACCGCCAAGTCCTCCAACGCGGCTTCGATGATCAGGTCGGCATCGGCCAGCGGATCCAGCACCGTGGTGCCCTGGACGCGCGTCAGCACGGCCTCCTTGTCGGCCTCGGTCATCTTGCCGCGGGCGACCAGGCGCTCCAGGTTGCGGGTGATGGTTTTGATGCCGCGTTCGACGAACGGCTCGGCAATATCGCGCATGACCACGTCATAGCCGGCGGCGGCGCACACCTGCGCAATGCCGTTGCCCATGGTGCCGGCACCGACTACACCCACCTTCTTGATTTGCATGACATTTCCCCTCCCTGTCGCTGGCAGCGCACGCGGCCGCCGGGGTGCTTCCGGCTGCCCAAGCGGACTCTGCACGCTTTTGTCCCGGCTTCAAACGGAATCTGCCGGCAAGGCCCAGGGCGACCCGGAGCGACAGACGGCGCTCACCGGGACTGGCAGCCGGCGGAAAATATGCTAAACCCCCCGTGCTGCACCGCCGCATCATTGCCTTTCGCCGCTGCCGAGCACCGCCGATGTCCGTGGTTACCCGATTCGCGCCCTCTCCCACCGGCTTCCTGCATATCGGCGGGGCCCGGACCGCACTGTTCAACTGGCTGTTCGCGCGCCATCACGAAGGACGTTTCTGTCTTCGCATCGAAGATACCGACCGCGCCCGTTCCACCCCGGAGGCAGTGGCCGCGATCTTCGACGGACTGACCTGGCTCGGCCTGGGCTGGGATGGCGAACCGGTGTCGCAGTCCGCCCGGGCCGGCCGGCATGCCGAGGTCGCCCGGGTGTTGCAGGAACGTGGCCACGCCTATCCCTGCTACGCCTCTGCGGAGGAACTGGTCGAGATGCGGGATGCGGCCCGGGCGGCCGGGCGGCCGGTCCGCTACGACGGCCGGTGGCGCGACCGTGACCCGGCCGACGCACCGCCGGATACCAAGCCCGTCATCCGCTTCAAGGCGCCCACGGAAGGTGAGACCAGCATCGACGACCAGGTGCAGGGCCGGGTGACCGTCGCCAACGCCCAGCTCGACGACATGGTGCTGCTGCGGGCCGACGGCTCCCCCACTTACATGCTCGCGGTGGTGGTCGACGACCACGACATGGCGGTCACCCACATCATCCGCGGTGACGATCACCTCACCAACGCCTTCCGCCAGCTCCAGCTCTACCGGGCACTCGATTGGACGTCGCCGGCGTTCGCCCACATTCCGCTGATCCATGGGCCTGACGGGGCCAAGCTGTCGAAGCGGCACGGCGCGCTTGGCGTCGACGCCTATCGGGACCAGGGGTTCCTGCCGGAAGCGATGGTGAACTACCTGCTGCGGCTCGGCTGGAGCCATGGTGATGACGAGATCATTGACCGGGCCCAGGCGATCGCCTGGTTCGATCTCGCCGGGGTCGGCAAGTCGCCCGCGCGGTTCGATGCCGCCAAGCTCACCAGTCTCAACGCCCACTACCTTCGCCGGGCCGATGATCGCCGCCTGGTCCGCCTGGTTCTGGAGCGCCTTTGCGCGCGGTATCCGGATGGGCTGGTGGCGGAGGCGGAGGCGCGCCTGCTGCGGGCGATGCCGGGCCTGAAGGAACGGGCCAGGACAGTCGTCGAACTGGCCGATGCTGCGGCCTTCCTGGTCTTGCCGCGGCCGGTGGTGCGCGACGCCGACGCCGATCGGATCCTCGATCCGACCGGTCGGGCCAGGCTCGCAATGCTGGTCGGCGTTCTCCGTGCGGTATCGGTCTGGGAGCCGGAGAGCTTGGAGCGCGCGGTTCGGGACCATCTGGCGGCGGCCGGTCCTGGAGGGCCCAAGCTGCGGGATCTGGCACAACCGCTGCGCGCGGCACTCACCGGGCGCACCGTCTCGCCGCCGATCTTCGACGTCATGGCCGTCCTCGGGCGCGAGGAGAGCCTCGGCCGACTTGCCGACACGCTCGACGGGAGTGGAGCGGATTGACTAGAATTGCCGCCACGCGCGGACACCAGTCGTGCCGGCAGCGGCTGCACCGCCGGTACGCGCAGAGCAACGGGGATGATCGCCGATGAACAAGAAAGTGGTAGAAAGCAGTTCGTCCAACCGGTCAGTAACCCTGGTCGACAATGCCACGGGGCGAGAATTCACGTTCCCGGTCATTTCTGGTAGCGTCGGCCCGGATGTCATCGATGTCCGTAATCTGTATCAGGATACCGGTTTCTTCACTTTCGATCCGGGCTACACTTCGACCGGAAGCTGTGAATCCGGGATAACATTCATCGACGGCGACGAGGGTACGCTGCTGTACCGCGGCTATCCCATCCAGGAGTTGGCCGAGCATTCTGACTTCATGGAGGTCTGCTACCTGCTGTTGTACGGGGACCTGCCGAACGCCGAGCAGAAGCGGAAGTTCGAGCACGACATCACCTACCACACGATGCTGCACGAGCAGATACACAAGTTCTATGACGGCTTCCGTCGCGATTCGCATCCGATGGCGGTGATGGTGGGGGTGGTCGGCGCCCTGTCCGCCTTCTACCACGACAGCACCGACATCACCAATCCGCGCCACCGGATGATCGCCTCCTACCGGATGATCGCGAAGATGCCGACCATCGCGGCCTGGGCGTACAAGTATGCGATCGGCCAGCCGTTCGTCTACCCGCGGAACGAGTTGAAGTATTCCGAGAACTTTTTGCACATGCTGTTCGCCAACCCGTGCGAGCCGTACACGATCAATCCCGTCCTCGCCCGGGCGCTGGACCGCATCCTGATCCTCCATGCCGATCATGAGCAGAACGCCTCCACCTCCACGGTGCGGCTGGCCGGCTCCAGCGGCGCCAACCCCTTCGCGTGCATCGCCGCCGGCATCGCTTCGCTGTGGGGGCCGGCGCATGGGGGCGCCAACGAGGCGGTTCTCAGGATGCTGGAGGAGATCGGCGACAAGAACCGCATCCCCGAGTATGTCAAGCGGGCCAAGAACCCCGATGATCCATTCCGGCTGATGGGCTTCGGCCACCGCGTCTACAAGAACTATGATCCCCGCGCCAAGATCATGCGCCAGACGTGCTACGAGGTTCTGGACGAGCTCGGTGCCCGTGACGAGCCGCTGCTGGAGCTGGCCATGGGCCTGGAGCAGGTGGCCCTGGATGATGAATTCTTCGTCAAGAAGAAGCTTTATCCCAATGTGGACTTCTATTCCGGAATCATCTTCAAGGCCATGGGCATACCGCTTTCGATGTTCACCGTATTGTTTGCGGTGGCCCGAACTGTCGGCTGGGTTGCCCAGTGGAACGAGATGATCGAGGACCCGACCCAGAAGATCGGGCGTCCCCGGCAGCTCTATACCGGGGCCACCCGTCGGGACTACAAGCTGCTGGCGCAGCGGACCTGAGCCGTCCGGGGCGCGGCATGGCACATCGTGCGCCGGGACCACTCCCGACGGCGGTCATCGGGGTCGGCCATTTCGGCCGGTTTCACGCCCAGAAGTTCGCCGCCATCGAGGGGGCAGAGTTGGTTGCGGTGTGCGACCTGGACCCGGAGCGTGCCGAAGCCGTGGCGGCGGAACTCGGTACCCGTGCCGTCACCGACTACCGTACCCTGGTGGGAACCGTGGACGCGGTCAGCGTGGCGGTTCCCACCGCCGACCATCATCGTATCGCCCGGGCGTTCATCGAGGGCGGCGCCCACGTTCTGGTGGAAAAGCCGATCACCGGCGACTTGGCCGAGGCCGACGACCTGATCCGCATCGCCGGCGAGTGTCGCCGGGTGTTGCAGGTCGGGCATCTGGAGCGGTTCTCCCCGGTACGCCGGGCGATGGATTCGATCGTCCGCCATCCCCTCTACATCGAGGCCCATCGCATCACCTCGTTTCGCGAGCGCGGGACGGACGTCAGCATCGTGCTGGACCTGATGATTCATGACATCGACCTGGTGCTGTCGCTGGTGGACGCCCCGGTGGAGCACGTCGATGCGGTGGGCGCCCCGGTGCTGTCGGGCCGAGACGATATCGCCAATTGCCGCATCCGCTTCGCCAACGGCTGCGTCGCCAGCATCACGGCGAGCCGCATCAGCGCCAAGACCGAACGCAAGATGCGGCTGTTCCAGCCCAACGCCTACCTGTCGGTGGACTTCCTCACCCACACCCTGACCCTGGCGGAACGGCGCAGTCCCGAGGAGGGCGGCAATGCCGGGATGCCGATCTCCATACCGGGATTTCCCGACATTCGGCTGGAGCAGCGGACCCTTGCCGCCGACGACAGCCTGCTGCGCGAGGTCGAGGCGTTTTTCGCCGCCATCCGCAATGGCACACCGCCGCTGGTGAGCGGCGCCGATGGCCGCCGCGCCCTTGCCACCGCCATGATGATCCGGGAGTCGCTGGAGCGTCACCGCGCCTTCGTCCAGGGCCAGTTCGGCGCCCATGTGCTGGCCGGCCCGGGCAGCGCTTGAGCCGAGTCAGCGCGGACACGATCCGTCATACAGCCACGTCGGCCCCGACCGCTTCCTGTACCCGGGAGAAGCCGTCCGCCAACGCCAGCGCGACCAGCTCACGCTTGATCCGGTTCACCAGACCAGGCCCCTGATACACCAGGGCCGTATAGAGCTGCACCAGCGATGCGCCCGCCCGGATTTTGGTATAGGCGTCCTTGCCCGAAGCGATGCCGCCGACCCCGATCAGCGGCAGGCGGCCGCCGGTAAGACGGTACAGCGCCGCCAGCACCTTGGTCGAGGGCGCAAACAGCGGGGCGCCGCTGAGCCCCCCCGCCTCGCCGCGATGGGGATCGGTGAGCCCGGCCGGCCGATCCACCGTCGTGTTGGTGGCGATCAGGCCGTCCAGACCGGCGGCCAGTGCCGCGCCGGCGATGATTCCGAGACCGGCGGCATCAACATCCGGCGCCACCTTGACCAGCAGCGGCGGCCGGACCGCGGCACAATCGCGGGCTGCCACCACCGCCGCCAGCAGCCCCGGCAGCGCCGCATCGCTCTGCAGGGCGCGCAGGCCCGGGGTATTGGGCGAGGACACGTTGACCACCAGGTAGTCGGCCAGCGGCGCCATCCGGGTCACCAAAGCGGCGCAGTCGGCGACCGGGTCGGCGCTGTCGCGGTTGGGGGCGACATTGACCCCGACCACGCCGGCAGCGGCGCGGGCCGCCCGGGCCCGCAGCCGTTCGGCCACCCGCTCCGCGCCGTCGCTGTTGAAGCCCAGCCGGTTGATCATCGCCCGGTCGGCCGGGAGGCGGAACACCCGCGGCCGCGGATTACCCGTCTGCGGACGGAGCGTCACCGTGCCCACCTCGACCAGGCCGAAGCCCTGGGCCAGCATGGCATCGGGGACCTCGGCGTTCTTGTCGAACCCGGCGGCGAGGCCCACCGGATTGTCGAAGCTGCGGCCCCAGAGCCGGGCCTCCAGGGCGGGATGGCGGAACCGTGGCGCGCGCGGCACCAGGCCGGTTCGAAGAGCAGCCAGGGTCAGTGCATGCGCCCGTTCCGGCTCCAGAGACCGCAGCAGCGGTCCGACCATGCGGTAGCAATCCGGCACCATCCTTGGCCTTTCCCCCAGCCTTTGCGGTTTCATCCCGCCCCCGCTCCGGATAAACTGCCGATCCGGTCGGAGGCAAGCCGCCTCGTCGGTATCGCCGCCGATCCGTCCTTCCTTTGCCCCACTTCCGGGACCGATGTCGGATCACGCTGCGGTACTGTTCATCAACCAAGCCTTCTACCACGCCTTCGCAACCCGGGATGTGGCGGCGATGGAGTTGGTGTGGTCGGAGAAGGCCGCGATCTCCTGCATCCATCCCGGCTGGCTCGCCCTCTCGGGGCGGGAGGCGGTGATGCGAAGCTGGGCCGGCATCCTCTCCAACCCGGAATCCCCCAAGATCACCTGCCGCCAGCCGATGGCCTATGTCCACGGCGACACCGCCTATGTGATCTGCTACGAGTTGGTGGAAGGGAGCTTTCTTGCCGCCACCAACGTTTTCGTTCGTGAGGCGCCGACTTGGCGCATGGTGCACCATCAGGCCGGCGTGTCCCCGCGGCCGCCGGTGGAGGAGGTCGACCTGCCGCCACCGACCCTGCAGTAGCACCCACCGCCGGCCGGGCCCTCCGCACCGGCCGCGGTTCCGACGGTACAGAACGGGAGAAGGTTGAAGCCATGGGACAATCGAGCACCACCCTGCACGAGGACGCAGCCGCGATTGGCGACGACACCATCGATCGGCACCGCGCCATCGTCTCGCTGATGGAGGAGTTGGAAGCGGTCGACTGGTATGACCAGCGGGTCCGGGCAACCACCAACGATGAGCTGCGCGCCATCCTCGCCCATAATCGGGACGAAGAGAAGGAGCACGCCTGCATGGTCCTGGAATGGCTCCGCCGCAACGATCCTAAGTGGCACGAGGAGTTGAGCACCTACCTCTTCAGTAGTGGCGACATCACCCACCTCGAGGAGGGGGAGAACGGGGCAGCGGCCGGGAACGGCGGCAACGGCAACGGCGCCGGCGACGGCTCCCTCGGCATCGGCAGCCTCAGGAAGGGATGACCACCATGAACGACCTCAGGAAGGAACTGGCGCCCCTGTCCGACGCGGCCTGGGCGGAGATCGAGGACGAGGCCAAGCAGACCCTGATGCGCATCCTGGCCGCCCGCAAGCTGGTGGACTTCGAGGGACCGCTGGGCTGGGACGTCTCCGCCATCGGCACCGGCCGCACGCAAGCGCTGGCCGCGCCCGCACGCAATGTCGAGGCCCGTCTGCGCCTGAGCCAGCCGATGATGGAGCTGCGCGTGCCGTTCGAGCTCGACTTGCTGGAGATGGAGTGCATTGCCCGGGGCGCGAAGGACGCCGAGCTGCAGCCGGTGAAGGATGCCGCCCGGCTGATCGCAATGACCGAGGATCGGGCGGTGTTCCATGGCTTTGCCGATGGTCGCATCGAGGGGATCTGTGAGGCCGCCGCGGCGGAGGCGGTGTCGCTTTCGACCGACTACCTACAGTATCCCGCTGCCGTGGTGACGGCCCTCAACAAGCTGCGGAATGCCGGCGTGGACGGTCCCTACGCCATCGCCCTCGGGCCGCAATGCTATGCCGGCCTGACCACCACCACGACCGTCGGCGGCTATCCGGTGCTTGAGCATGTGCAGCGGCTTCTCGACGGCCCGATCGTGTGGGCCCCGGCGGTGGACGGTGCCGCGGTGCTGAGCCTGCGGGGCGGCGATTTTGAACTGACGGTGGGCCAGGACCTCTCCATCGGCTACCTGTCACACACGGAATCCTCGGTTCGCCTCTATCTTCAGGAGAGCCTGACCTTCCGGGTGCTGTCGCCGGAAGCCGCGGTGCCGCTGGTTTATGCCTGACGCGTCGGCGTGCCCACACCGGGCCGTTCGCGCACCAGTCACCCGCAGACCTTGAGGCCGGGATGGGTGCCGACGGCGCAGGCCGCGCGCCCGGCCGCCGG
Source organism: Rhodospirillales bacterium (assembly GCA_007694935.1). Classification (GTDB taxonomy): domain Bacteria; phylum Pseudomonadota; class Alphaproteobacteria; order Rhodospirillales; family Defluviicoccaceae; genus REEP01. The sequence continues at coordinate 4,839 of REES01000108.1, read as the reverse complement.
CATCCGCGCGATCAGTCGCTACCAACCGGCAAGTCAATCGGATGTCAATCGGGATCGGATTCTAGACACCATTAAGTATTAGGCGTATACCGTGACGGTCCCGCGGGCCGCTCGCCCCCGCTGATTGTTGACCTCGCCCCGCTCTGGGGGGACCATCCGGGAGGAGTCACCATGAAGCCGATACTGCGTTTCGCGATGGCGGGCTTTGCCGCCGTCGTCCTGGCCGGCTGCGCCGGATTACAACTGCACAAGGCCGAGCAGGCCCAACCGCCACACGGTACGCCATTCGACGTGTCGCTGTCGAACGAGTACCTGGATCTCGCACGCTTCGAATATCAGGATGGCGACTATCGCTCTTCCGACTACTTCGCGATCAAATCCATCGAGGCAGGGCGCGGCAATCTGGTCCTGCCGACCGAGATGGGCGAACGGCGCATCCCCGAGCGCGCGGTGGGTGACCTTTCGGGCGCACGCAGCCGGCTGATGTCGGCGCTCGACCTGACGGCCCGGGACAAGGCGCCTCAGGATGCCGCCCGGGCTCAGGCGATGTTCGATTGCTGGATGGAGCAGCAGGAGGAAGACCGCCAGCCGGTACATATCGCCCGCTGCCGCAACGGCTTCCTGGAGGCCATGGCCATGGTCGATGCCGCGCTCGCCGGAGTGGTCGACTCCTACCTGGTGTTCTTCGACTTCGACAGCGCCCAGGTTACCTCGGAGGGAATGACCATCGTCCGTGCCACCGCATCCGATGCCGCATCCGCAGCGTTCGACCGGGTCGTCGCCGTCGGTCACACCGACACGGCGGGGTCGGCTGCCTACAACCTCGGTCTGTCGCAGCGGCGGGCCGATGCAGTCCGGTCCGCGCTGGTCAACCTCGGTGTGGACGCGGGGAACATCCAGACGGTGGCACGCGGCCAGACCATGCCGCTGATCCCGACCGGAGATGGGTGCGCGAGCCGCAGAACCGACGCGTCGAAGTATTCGTGGAGCGCTGATCCCGGCGCGATCTGAAACCGGGACTTTCGGCCCGGCTCATCATCGTCCGTGGCAGGGCGCCATCGTTGCGGTGGTGCCTTTGTCATGTCCGGGTCATGGCACAACCGGTGGCAAGCCCGCGGGACGCGGGCGCCGCCGGTCCCGCGCTCAGAATCCCGATCCGGTGTCGGCTAGGAACTCCCTCTCCGCTTCGGTGCTGTCTCGGCCCAGCGCCTCGTTGCGGTGGGGGAACCGGCCGAACTGGGCGATCACATCCCGGTGCCGCCGGGCGTAGTCCAGCCAGCCATCGTGGCCAAGGGCCTCGAACAGCGCCACGGCCCGTTCCTGATCCTCGATATCCTCGGAATGTTCGAACGGGAGGTAGAGGAACAGCCGTTGCACCCGCGTCAGCACCCGGTCGAACCCCCGGTCAATCAGCCGTTCGGCGACGCGTTTGGCGGCGGCGTCCCCGGCGAAGGCGGCCGCGGTGCCGCGGTGGATGTTGCGCGGGAGCTGGTCCAGCAGCACGACCAGCGCCAGCGTGCCGGACGGGGTGGCGACGAGATCGTCCAGATCACCGGCCAGTGCCCGTTCGGTCTCGGCGCCAAGGGCATCGCGGCAGGCCGCATCGAAGGCGGGGTCGGCCGTGAACCACTCCGGGCGCTCGGTGCCGGCGCGGCCCCCATCGGGACCGAACCAGAAGCGGAGCACCCGGCCAACCGTTTCGTCCGCCGGGCTCATGCCGATCACTGCCGGCGACCCCGGCGTTTCCCTCCCGCACGCGGTCTTGCTGCCCGCCGCCTTGTCGGCCGCGCGCGCCAGCGCCCGGCGGTCGTGCCATGATCGGTGATCGGCTCGGTCGGTAGCGCACTCACGTCGTGTTCTCCTTCATGGCAGTGCATCGACGGCGATTTTCTTGCCGCCTGCCCATGGCAGGCATATAATAAAAGTGTGTTGCGATCACAATCCTTTTCGCAACGCCTTTTTATGTAGTTGCTCTGGGTTGGTCGTCGCCGGACCGGCGCCCCTCGACAGGGCTCTGAGGACAAAGCGGACATGCTGGCGGAGCCACTTATATTACGCGGCATCGAGCGCATACTCGCCGTCGTCATCAAGGGCTTGGGCAGCTTCCCGTTCCGCGCCGTGGCGTGCTGAGGCGCCAACCCGGATATCTTTGTCCGCCCCAACGACGGAAGGGCTACCGCCAGACGCCGAACGTCTTGCTCGGCGAGTTGGGGCTGCCGGCCAGTCTTGACGGCTGCGGCCGGCCGGGTTATGGGTTCGGCTTGCGCGGGGGCGGTTTCGGCCCCCGATGCATTTGCGGAACGTGACGACGGATTGCAGGGACGAGAGAGCGATGGCACGACGCTGTGGCATAACCGGCAAGGGCGTGATGACCGGCAACAACGTGAGCCATGCGCACAACAAGACGCGCCGGCGCTTCCTTCCCAACCTTCAGCCCACCTCGCTGATGAGCGATGCGCTGGGTGAGATGGTGCGCCTTCGCATCAGCACCCGCGGCCTCCGCACCATCGAGCACAAGGGCGGTCTGGATGCGTTTCTCGCGCAAGCCCGCGACACGGAGCTTTCGCCGGAGCTGCGCCAGTTGAAGCGCCGCATCCGCCGGGCCGAGGCCAAGGTCGCCCCTTCCTGAGCGCCGGCCGCCACGCGGCGGCATCACCTGCGACGGTGCTTGCTTCCGCCGGCCGCCGTTCCCCGGCGGAGAGCCGGTGCGGAAATCTGGGGCCGGCTTGGTTTCACGCATGTTCGCACCATCTTTTAGCTGTTGAAGGGGGAGAACCCGCGGGACCGCAACGGAAGAAAACGGAATGCCGAAGGACTTTTCCCAGACCGAGATGGATGACCAGGTGCTGCTGAGCGAGGCCGGAACTGCGCGCTGTCGGTGGATCATCAGCCGCCGCCGGTTTGGGCAGTTTGTCATCTGCGGCGAGAGGGTGCGCATCGGCTCATCCTACTGCGACCAGCACCACGAACGGGTGTGGCGGCCAACTCACGACGGACGCCGGCGCGGCTCCTGACCCAGCGTCCATCGGCGGCCTTTCGGCCGGTCCGTCACGGGATCGGCCGACCCTGGAGCTGCCAGATCGCCGCATTCAGCACAGTGGCGTAGCCGACCCATAGCAGATAGGGCACCAACAGCCACCCGGCCCGTCGGTCGACGTGGCCGAAGGTTATGGCGGTGGCGGCGATCGCGACCCACAGCAGCGCGATCTCGGCCAGCGCCACGCCGATCCATCGGAGCCCGAAGAACAGCACCGACCACCCCAGGTTGAGGGTGAGCTGCACGGCATACAGGCCGAGCGGCACCCGGCCGCCGACGAACCCGGTGCGGCGCCATACCAGCCAGGCCGCAACCGCCATCATGACATAGAGCACCGTCCACACCGGCCCGAACACCCAGTCGGGCGGGGTGAAGCCGGGCTTGATCAGCCGCGGATACCAAGTTTCCACCGATCCGGCGGTCACCGCTCCGCCGATCGCCGAGACCACCACGCTCGCGGCAAGAAACCCTGCCAGCACCAGCCAACTCTGCCGGCGCGGCGGCTCCACCCCTGCTTCCTTTGCCATCGGCCGCCCTTTATGCGCGCAGAGCGGGGCAGATGCCCGGATTTCGCCCTGATCCAGATCGGTCCTTTCATCGTAGGTTAACCGGGGAGAAAGGATATTTGGAGTCATGAAAGGCTTGGTGCCCTTGCTTACGTTGATCGTATCCCTGTTCGGTCCCCGGGCCGGCGACGCGGTCACCGTGCAACCGATGGGACTCGATCGCGACGATCACTACAGCATAGAGTATGTGGTTCGCGCTCAGTTGATGGCGTTCCGCGAAGATGACGTGGAACGTGCTTTTACCTACGTAACCCCCGGCATTCGGGAGCGGTTCCGCTCCGCGGAGGCGTTCGTGCGCATGGTGCGCGAAAGCTATCCGACGGTGTACCGGCCGGGCTCGGTGGAGTTCGCCGAGATCCGGCTGACCGAGCATGGCGCGGTGCAGACGGTGTTCATCGTCGGGCTCGACGACGCTGCCGTCATCGCCCACTTCCTGCTGCAGCGGCAGGCGTCGGGGGATTGGCGCATTGCCGGCTGCTCGCTGCAGCAGAGCGACGCCCGCGCCGCCTGAGGCTGCCGCCCAGGCCGCATCGCTGTCGGACCCTCAAAAACGCGTTGCCGGGTGTGACCCCGGCCGTCTACCTTCGGCGCTCAGGTCAACGGGTGCGCCGGCCTTGAACGACCGGCACCGGAGGGGTCAGTCATGGCGAAGGACAAGGGAGAGGGCAGCGTCGGCCGACTGATCGACGAGGTACTGAAGCTCCGCACCCTCGGCGCCGATACCCGTGCCGACCTTGAGGAGCTTCGCGACGTCTTCGCCAAGGGAGAGCTGGACGCCGCCGATGCCGCCTACGTCGCCAGCCTGCATGGGCGCCTCAAGGGGAGCGGTACCCGCCCCCGCAGCGCCGAGGTCCCCGTTCCTGCCAACGATGTCAAGGCCGACGCCGACGCCGATGACGATGACGATGGCGGGGAGGAAATCGGCGGCGATGACGGGGAGGCGCCAGACGATGCCGACGTCGCTCCGGGCGTAGACTGGCAGGCGGAGGCGGAGCACTGGCGGGCGCGTGCGGAGTCGCTGGATGCCGAGCTCGCCGATCTCAGGGACCGCCATGAAGCCCTCCGGGCGGAGCTGGCCTCGCTTCGCGAGGGCGCCGAGGGCCGGACCGACCCCAACAATCCCGCCTGACGCGCGATCCCGCATACCGGCGAGAACAGGACGCGCGCCGGGCCTGGGCACATTGACGATGACCGGGGCCGCGCCGTCCCTCCGCCAGCGCGCCAGCCGGCTGTTGC
>REES01000062.1 GCA_007694935.1 Rhodospirillales bacterium | reverse complement strand
CAAAGCCGCTCAGCTGGACCACACCCTTGAAAGTCTCGACATCGATCTGGGTGATATTCAGCTCCCTGTCGCCCAAGAGCTGGCCGCGCACCTTTTTGCTGATGACCAAATCATCGATATACTCACCTGAACTCTGGCTCGTCCGAGAACCAGTACATGCCGCCATCGGCGCGGTAAGCAATCCGACGATCGCAAGGCAGAAAAAAGCCGTATCGCGCGCATGATTGTATTCCTCTCTGTGCGTTCTGTGCTTGGCCGTGCCAACGTTTTTCATTTTGCGTCCGGCGCGGCCATGCATCCATTAAGCCAACACTTCCTGTAAACTCACACTGCACGATGGATGCAGGGGAGCCGCAGGCTTCCTCATTTACGTCTTGTCGAACGGTTTACGCACAGTATCCTTGAAACGACCAGCGGCATTCTGGATCTCGCCCTCGATTTTCTCCGCTTTGCCTTTGATTTCCGTTTTCTTATCTCCAAACACCTTGCCAGCGGCTTCCTTGATGCTGCCAGAAACCTGCTTGAGCGAGCCTTTGATGCGATCCTTATCCATGACCGGATCTCCTCGCGTTAAGTCAGACGTCATTGTCAGCCGACTCTGATTGTATCAAGCGATCCGAGCACGCCAAACGCACTGAGCAGCCAGAGTATAACTGCAATTACAACTACGACATTCAGGATGGTTTTTATCTTGCTGTCCATCGGTATGTACGTATTGACTGCCCACAGCAAGACACCAACCACGATCAAGACGACTACAACAGTAATTAACGGCATTTTGCGCTCCTTGACTATCGTGTGGCCACCTTTTTGTTGACATTGTCTGATAGCCGACTGAAGGAAGGGATGTGCCTGCTCTCAGACGAGTGCCTTCGTGCTGCGCGGTCCCGCCATGAACCAGATGATCAAGCCCCGCACCGGCACCGCCAGGACGACTGCTGTGAGAAACTCTACGCCGCCGACGAACAACGGACTTTTCATGACCTTGTGCTCCTGAATGGCCGAAAGCACGATTCGCATCCGACAGCATACCCCCCGCCGGGGGGGGCGGACCGTACGTAAATATCGAATAGTTTCAGACAGAATTGAGAGAGGCGCACTAACTTAGGTTAATTTGCTAGGCGCATTTTTCTGCAAGGGGGGTAGCGCGTCAACCATCTTGACCGCGGACGACAGGCAAGTTGGCCGGTTTTGGTCTTTGGGTTGGTTTGGTCAGGGGGTGAGGTTGTCCTTGCTGTTGTCGGCGAGGCTGTCGGCATGGTGGCTGTCGGCATGGTGGTTGGTGAGGGTTTTGTGGGCGGTTGTGGCTTGGGGGTCGGGGTTGCCGGCGAGTCTGTCGGCGGCGGCGCGGCGTCTGTAGCTGTCGCCGTTCATCTCGAGGATGGTGGCGTGGTGGACGAGGCGATCGATGGCGGCGACGGTGACGGCTTGGTCCGGGAAGATGCGGTCCCAGGCGCTGAACGGCTGATTGGCGGCGATGGCGAGACTACGGGTTTCGTATCGGCGGGCGATGAGTTCGAAGAGGACGGCCACGCCGGTCGACCTGATCTTCGGCTCACACCCCGAACTGCGGGCGGTCGCCGAAGTCTACGCCTCCCACGATGCCGACCAGAAGTTGGTCGAGGATTTCGTCAAGGCGTGGACGAAAGTAATGCAGCTCGACCGGTTCGACCTGTAACCGGCGCCGGCTTCAGTTACGGCAGCAGAGAGGCCGCAAGGCCGGGGCCTGCACGAACGGCGGCACCGAGGCGCCGCCGTTTTTTCGGCGCCAGGCATGTGAGTGCCGGATGAAAAGTTCGAGTAGCTTGACCACGATCTCGCGCCAGGTGAACCGGCGCATGGTTCAGGCCAAGTTGGTGAGCCTCGGCAATCCGCCTCTAGCTATACCAAGCCACCGGACACGGTCCGCATCATACGTCTCGTCGTCAGTCGCGGAAACACCACTCCGACTGTCAAAAAATGGTCAGCGGTGATGCAGCGCCACCGCCTTCCCAACCTCCAACTGCAACACTATAGTTAATTCTGTTTCATCTCCGGCCCCCGCCCGGCCGGTGGTTTGCCTTTGAAATCAACGGACCAGCGGTCCGCCGGCGCTGGACCGGGGCGGCACTTTGGTCTACTCTGAAACAGGTGTCGGGTACTCTGTTTCACGAGGCCTTTCATGGAAACCGATCTCATTCGGTGCGCCCGAAATGAAGCAGCGAACCGGCATTGCAACGGTGCTTCTTCGATCGGGTCGACCAAGCGCTCTCGACACGAACGAGAGGCCCCACGGGCGGCTTAGGGTAGGCAGAAACGTAGGTGAATGCGTAGGTCAGGAATCGAAGGCCTGCCAAATTCTGTTTTATTTCAGTCACATGGTTTGACTCAATGGCGGATGGGGTGGGATTCGAACCCACGAGGCGTTGCCGCCTGCCGGTTTTCAAGACCGGTGCCTTCAGCCGCTCGGCCACCCATCCCCGCGACCGCCGCCCGCGGGCGACCGGCGCCGCCGCAGGCCGGCTCAACTCACCGCATCATCTCGCTGGGGAACAACTCGTCCAGCCGCTCCAGTTCCGACACCGCGATCTGGGTCGGGTGGCCGGCCAGGATGCCGGCGACGTTGCGGAACTGATGGCCGATGTGCATCCCCTGTTCGTCGATCACCAACTCGCGGATTTCCTTTTCGTGGCGGGAGCCGCGCATCTTCAGAACCATGATGCCGCGCTTCATCTCCCCGAACAGCTCCACATAGCGGAGCAGGACGATGGTATCGGTGATGGATGAGATGTGGGCCTCCGTCACCGAGGATCCGCCCATGAGGGTGGGGGTGGTGGAGGTGAACAGGCCGGTGATCTCCTTGTGCTTGATGAACGAGGTGAGGCCCAGCACGAACTCCCGGAAGCCGCGCCCGGTGGAGATCCGCTCCAGCGCCGACAGGCTGTCCATGGCGACCCGGTCGGGCTTGAACGCCTCGATCTCGTCCTTGATCTTGACCAGGTGATCCTCGATCCCGGCGGTCTCGGGATACTCGCACACCACCCGGAGCTTGCCCTCCCGCTCCAGCCGGTCGAAATCGGTGCCCCAGCCGATGGCGTTGCGGCCGAGCTGCTCCCGGCTTTCCTCGTAGGCCAGCAGCAGCGAACGCTCCCCGGCGGCGGCGGCGCCGTCGACGAAGTGGGTGACCATCAGGGTCTTGCCGGTGCCGGTGGCGCCGGAGACCAGGATGACGGAATCCCGGAACAGGCCGCCGCCGCACATGCGGTCGAGTTCGGCATTGCCGGAGGTGACCCGGATGTCGCCGGAACGCTGCTTCAGCTCGATGGCGGAGAGTGGAATGACAACAATGCCTTCCCTGGGCAGAACGGTGAACGGATATTCCCCCTTGCGGTGCATGGTGCCGCGGAACTTCAGGATCTCGATGGTCCGCCGGCGCTTCTCCTCCTCCAGCACGTTGCGCAGGATGATCACCCCGTCGGCCACGAACTCCTCCAATCCATGGCGGGCCACCTCGCCATATTCGCTGGTGCGCTCGCCGGTGAGCACCGCCGTCACCTTCATGTCGCGAAGCGCCGAGGCGATGCGGAACAGCTCATGGCGGACCCGGCCGCTGTCGACGAAGTACCCGAAGATCGCGCCGATGGAATCCAGCACCACCCGCTTGGCATCCACGGTATTGACCGCGTGCTCGATGCGGGCGAGCAGGGCGCCGAAGTCGTAGTCACCGGCCACCTGCATCTCCTGCGCCGGATCCCGGGCGGCATCGACGAACCGCCACTTGCCCGCCTCCTCCCACCCTGCGATGTCCCATCCGAAGGTGCACACGTTGCGGCGGATATCGGCCGGATGCTCTTCGAAGGTCACGAAAACGCCGTTCTGATCCGCCTGGCGGATGCCCTCGGCGAGAAACTGGCTCGCAAAAATGGTCTTGCCGCTGCCGGCGCTGCCGCCCACCAGGATGGTCCGCCCCTCCGGCAGCCCCCCTTCGGCAATGAAGTCGAACCCCTTGATCCCGGTGGCGACCTTTTGAATCGGAGCATTCGCTACCAGGGTATTCATGGAGTTTCCCCTTTTTGTGTGTCTTGGATGGCAAGCTCGAGCCCGACCAGCACTCGATCGCGATCGGAGAGGTCGCCCACTACCCGACGCAGCGGCGGCGGCAGCTCCTTGATCAGGGTCGGGGTGGCGAGAATCTTCTGGTCCTCGGCCAGCTGCGGTCGTTCGAGCACGTCGATCACCACCAACTTGTACTGATGATCGAGATCCTGATCGCAGATGCGCCGGATGTTGGCGATCGCCCGCTCGGTCCGGGCGGTGTGGCCGGCTATGAACAGTCTGAGAAGGTACTTGCTCATCGGGTCCGCTTTCCTGGCAGCGCGCCGGTCATGGGCTGGCCCCGCCCACTCGCGCCGCGCGCCAAGTTACTACCCCAGGAGAGCGTGCGGTAGAAAGTGGCCAGTTGTCCCATCAGGCGGACCATGACGAGCCGGCCTTCCTCGACATAGGCCCTGGCCTTGCTGGGGGTCTGCCCGCCGATCTTAGAGTTGATGGCGGCCTTGTGAAGCTCCACGATATCCCGCGGGCTGGCGTCCAGCGCACCCAGTTGATCGGCCAGCTGGTTCAACGCCTCCGGCACATGTTTGCCCTTCAGGGCCTTCTCCTCCAGGGCCGAATCCAGCAGGGCCTCGTAGGTCCGCACCATGTCCTCGAACAGCTCCGGAACCTTGACGGAAAGCGGCGTCGAGCCGAAACTGCGGGCACTCACCGCCAGCGGCGCAGGACCGCACATCGCCCTGAGGCCGCGCAACTCGGATTCGTGGTGTTCGTGCTGCAAGGCGGCGGTAAGCGTGCGGATATACTGCTGGCGTTCGACCGCGCATCGGATGGCCCAGGGCAGCCGGGTGGCGACCTCGCCGCCGATGACGAGATGCTCCTGGGCGCCGGCACGCAGCGCCGCAGCAGCGCGGTCGGCATTGTCGCTCCGGCTCAGCACGATGACCGGCGGCCCCGGCACCACCGGTCCGAGGGCGCTGATCAGGCTCGGCAGAGCCTCTTGGACATTGTCGCCGGCATCGAGCAGGATGACGTCGAACCCGTCTCCGGCCGGGGGCTGCGTCGTCTCGTACCGCGGCGCGGCCGCCACGACCAACGCTCCGGTGGACTCCGGGTCCCCAAGCGCGGCCTCGACCTCGGCCCGGAGCCGCTCGTCATCGGACACCAACAATACTTTCGCGGCAGGACGCCCCATGTCGCGGTACCTTAATCCCCACCCCCGGTGCGGCATTTCCTGTCGTCAGGACGGCGGCTCATCGCTATCAAAGCTCTTATTGCTTGGGCAACTCTGAATGGCAAGTATGTGTCACCCGGGCCGCTCCAGGAGCGGTCCCGGAACCACCGGTAAGCCGGCCCGGAGGCCGGCGGCCGAGGGCGAAGGACCGGCGGCGGCAGGGATCACATCGGGGTGCGGCTCGCGGTGACAACCGCCGCGACGGCACCGAAGAAGGGACGGCGAGAGCGAATGGCGAAGGATGCGACGGCCGGGCGGCGGCGGCTTTTGATCGTGGACGATGAGCCCCGGTTTGCCGCGTTCGTGGCCAAGGTCGCGGCGCCGCTCGGCTACGACGTTGAGATCACCACCCATGGCCGGGACTTTCAGCAGGCCTACCAGCGCAATCCCCCGGATGTCATCGCCATTGACATGGTGATGCCGGATATCGACGGCAACGAACTGGTGCTGTGGCTGGTGCGCCAGAACTGCGACGCCGACATCATCATCATCACCGGCTACAGCGCCGATTACGCGGTCAACGCCCGGCTGCTGGCAGAGTACAAGGGGCTGCGTTCGGTGCGGACGCTGAGCAAGCCGGTGAGCGTCGCCCGATTGCGGGAAACGCTGTCCCGGGCCGGCCGGCCCGATCCCTCCGGTGAGCCGGGAGACGATGCGTCCTCGCACGGCCCCAGATGAACGAACCCGGCCACCGCGGCTCCCGCAGTCTGTTCTTTCTGTGCCTGATCATGAGCGTGGTGGTGGTTTCCGTCGGTGCCACCGCCATCGGCACCCTTTACGAGACCGCGTTCCAGAACCAGCGGACACAGCTCGCCGATCTGCTCAGCAGCCACGTCCGGCTGCTGGACACGGTCGCCCGGACGGAAGCCGCATCCGATCCGACCGCGGAGCAACTCGGCGAGCGGGTACTGAAACGGATCGAACAGATCAGGGCAGCGGACCCCGATTTCTGGCCACGGGCGAGCGGGGAGTTGCTGGTCGTCTCGGCAGCCGCGGACGATATCGTCGTGCTGCTGCGCCACCGGACCGGCGGAGCCGAACCGCTGTCGACCGCGCTGCAGGCTGACAAGGGCGGGGTCCCCAACGGCCTCGCCACCGCCGTGGCTGGCGCACTCGCCGGCAACGCCGGCAGCCTGGTCGGGCGGGATTCCGCTGGGGTGCGGGTGCTGGCCGCGTACGCGCCGGTAGCGGTCATGGGCTGGGCGGTGGTCGGGACCGTGAGCCTCGAGGAAATCCGCGGACCCTTCCTGCGTGCCGGCAGCGTCGTGGCCGGCATCGCCATCATCATGATCGCGTTTGGCTGCTACCTGTTCTACGCGATCAGCGACCCCATCATCTCCCGGCTCGAGGAGGGTGAGGCCCGCTATCGCGAGTTGTTCGACAGCATGCGCAGCGGTGCCATGGTGCTGGAGGCCGCACTCCGCGGTCGCCACTTCATCCTCAAGGATCTCAACCGTGCCGGCGAGCGCATCGACGGGTTGAACCGGCAGGATGTGATCGGACGCAAGATCGACGAGATCCTGCCGGGGGTCGCCAAGGAGGGGCTGCTTTCGGCCATCCGGCAGGTCTGGCGCCGGCGCCAGCCGGAAAACCTGCCGATGCACGTCGGCGGAGAAGGGCGCGCGGGTCGTTGGCGGGAGCAATACATCTACTACCTCCCTAACGGCGAGGTGGTGGTCCTCTACGACGACATCACCGACCAGAAGCGGGCGGAACAGGTGCTGCGCGACAGCGAGGCCCGCTGGCGATCGATCATCGAGATGCAATCGATAGCCACCATGATCGTCGACAAGGACAACCATATCCGCTTCGTCAACCGGGCGGCGGAAACGCTGTTCGGCTACTCCTCCGAGAAGCTGGTGGGAGCGCCTTTCGGGTTTCCGGTGGTGGAAGGGGACGTCGCCGAGATCGAGATCATCCGCCCCAATGGCGGGGTGGTCTATGCCGAAATGCAGTCGATCCCGATGCGGTGGCGGGAGGAACAGCAGTTCCTGCTGTTCATCCGCGACATTTCGGCGCATCGCCGCGCCGAGGGCGACCTTCGCAAGCTGTTCCAGGCGATCGAACAAAGCCCGGTCTCTGTCATCATTACCGATGTCCACGGCAAGATCGAGTACGTCAATCCCAAGTTCACCGAGGCCACCGGCTACACCTATCCCGAAGTGGTGGGCAAGAATCCAAGCATTCTCAAATCCGGCCATACCACCGCGGAGGAATATGCCCTGTTGTGGCAGACCATCGGCTCGGGCAATGTCTGGACCGGTGAGCTGCTCAATCGCAAGAAGGGCGGGGACCTGTTCTGGGAACTGGCCTCGATCGCACCGGTCCGCGACGTCCACGGCAAGGTCACCCATTACGTGGCGGTCAAGGAAGAGATCACCCAGCGCAAGGCTACCGAGGAACGCCTGCGCCAAGTCCTCAAGATGCAGGCGATCGGTGAGCTCACCGGGGGAATCGCCCACGATTTCAACAATATGCTGGCGATCATTCTGGGCAACCTGCAACTTCTCGAAGAAGAGATGGCGGACGACGAGGCGAAACGGGAACTGATCACCGACGCCATCTGGTCCGCCGAACGTGGCGCCGAACTGACCAGCCGCCTGCTGGCGTTCGCTCGGCGCCAGCGGCTCAACCCGCAAATGACCGACATCAACATGGTGATCCGGGAGATGACCGATCTGCTGCGCCGGACCCTCGGGGAGCGGATCGAGATCCGGGAAGTCCTGTCGCCGGCGGTCGGCGAGACGATGATCGACCGAGGCCAACTCGAGAACGCGCTGCTCAACCTGACCGTGAATGCCCGGGACGCCATGCCGAAAGGCGGCGTGCTCACCATCGCGACCGACAGCGTGGACCTGGGGCCGAACGACATCGCCGAGGGCCAGCCCATGAAACCCGGTTCCTATGCGTTGATCTCGGTCAGCGATACCGGTGTCGGCATGCCGCGGGACATCCTGGATCGGATCTTCGAGCCGTTCTTCACCACCAAGAAGTTCGGCAAGGGCAGTGGCCTGGGTCTCAGCATGGTCTACGGCTTCGTCAATCAATCGGGCGGCCACATCACGGTGGACAGCGTGGTCGGCAAGGGAACCACCATGAAGCTGTTCCTGCGCCGGTCGGCACCGGCGCGAAAGGGCCGGCGCCACGGCGAGCCCGAGCGCGCCCGGCGACCGGGCGGCGCCGAGAACGTCCTGGTGGTGGAGGATGACCAGCGCGTGCGCAAGACCGCGTTGCGGGTGCTGGAGAAGGCGGGCTATCGGGTGGTGGAGGCGGCCAACGCGGCCGAGGCGCTGCAGAAGATCGATCAGATGGCGCAGCTCGATCTGCTGTTCACCGACGTGGTGCTGGACGACGGCTCGAGCGGGCCGGAACTCGCGGCGGAGGTCAACCGCCGCCGCCCCGGGGTTCGCATCCTGTTGACCTCGGGCTATGCCGAGGATCGGGTGGTGCGTACCGACATCGGCGGCCATCCGGTAGACCTGCTGCCGAAGCCGTACCGCCGGGACGAGTTGGCCCGCAAGATACGGGAGGTGCTGGACCGGGAGCCGCCGGCGTCGACGATCTGAACTTCCCTAGGTGGGCAGGGCGGGAGTGCGGTAAGCTGTGATGCTGACGGCGACTCACCAGGAGGCGAGGACCCTGCATGCCGGATCAACTGCTGGACCTGATGCTGGAGCAGATGGTTCAGATCATCGGGGCACATGCCCGCCTGGCGGCCGAACACATCGGCCGGGACGCCCTTGACGACAAGGTCATGCGGGCGATGCGGCGGGTGCCGCGGCATGAGTTCGTGCCGCCGGAGCTGACCGCCTATGCGTATGCCGACCAGCCGCTGCCGATCGGTTTCGACAAGACCACGTCCCAGCCGTTCATCGTGGCCCTGATGACCGATCTGCTGGATATCCACCCCGGCGACCGGGTGCTGGAGGTCGGCACCGGGCTCGGCTACCACGCCGCCGTCCTGTCCGAACTGGCCGAACAGGTGTTCACCGTGGAGATCATCGAAGAACTGGGAACCAAGGCCCAGCGCCGGCTTGGGCCCCTCGGCTACGGCAATATCCAGGCCCGGATCGGCAACGGCGAATACGGCTGGCCCCAGTATGCACCGTTCGACAGGATCGTGGTCTGCGCGGCGAGCGAACTGGTGCCGCCCGCCTTGCTGGGTCAGCTCCGGCCCGGCGGCCGGATGGTGGTGCCGACCGGCCTTGCCGACCATCAAAGCCTGACCCTGGTAGAGAAATCGCCGGAGGGCCGGATCAGCACCCGGGAAATACTGCCGGTCCGCTTCGCGCTGCTGGAGACGGCCAACTGAGCGGCGGAGGCGGCCGATCCACCCCGTCGCTGCCCCGCACGGCCCGGACCGACGCAACCAGGTCGCGCAACTCTTCCTCGCGCACCCGGTCCCTCGCCATAAGCAGGGTCAGCACGGGATCACGCAACAGATCATCCAGCGCCGGTTCCGCATTCCAGTCGGTGGGGGCCGAAGGAGCGGCGGGCGGCAGGTGCGGTTTCGTCCTTGAGACAATCATCAAGGAACTCCCCTTTAAGACCCGGACAATCAAGCCGTTCGACTCGATCACATGAGAACTACCCGAGAGTGCCCGAGCAAGACTTGATATGCAACCTGAAAGGCAGCTCCTAAAATTATGACTTTCTTGAGTAATTTGCGCACAAACAGGTAACTCCCCCAGGCGGCCCCGTCGAGGTTGCATGGCTGCGCGGGGGCGGCTATGCCTTCGGCCATGTTTTTCACCCTGTCCAAGGCACTGTGGGCGGTCGCAGCGCCGTCCAACGCGCTGCTGCTGATCCTGATCGCCGGCGGCGCGCTGCTGTGGACGTCGTGGCGGCGCCTCGGGCGATGGCTGGTGACGGCGGTTGCCGCTGCGGCGACGCTGATCGCGACGCTGCCGGTCGGGGAGGGCCTGCTGCTGGTTCTTGAGAACCGCTTCCCGTCACCCCCGGCGCTGCCGGATGATGTGGCGGGGATCATCGTTCTGGGCGGCGCCGTGCAGCCGGACATCTCGACGGCGCGGCGCCAGGCGTCGCTGAACGACGCCGCCGAGCGGATCACCGCGGCGGTGGCCCTGGCAGGGCGGTATGCCGATGCGCCGGTGGTGTACACGGGGGGCTCGGCCAGGCTGTGGCTCGACCGCACCGTGAAGGAGGCGACCTTTGCCGGGCCGCTCCTGACCGGACTCGGCCTGCCGCCGGATCGCCTGGTGCTGGAGGACCAGTCCCGAAACACTCACGAGAACGTCCTCTTCACCCAGACCCTGATGGACCCGCAGCCGGACCAGGTATGGCTGGTGGTGACGTCGGCGTTCCACATGCCGCGCTCGGTCGGCCTGTTCCGGGCAGCCGGTTGGGAGGTGCTGCCGTACCCGGTGGATTACCGGGTGGCGACGCCCGTGCGCTGGTGGGTCCCGACCCTGAAGCTGGGCCACGGCCTGACGCTGCTCGATATGGCCGTGCGTGAGTGGATCGGGCTCGCCGCCTACCGCATCACCGGACGCACCGAAGCGTTTTTTCCCTCCCCGGAAGGTTGACAACGGATGCCGAATCGGGGCAATCGCGAATCATGATGGCAGAATGATGATCGTTTCGTCGGTCCCATGGCAGTCGCTGTGGCCGGGAAGCGTCCGAGGGTGAGGTAGAATGCGGATTTCCCTGGGATGGCTCGGACTGTTCGCTGGCCTTGTTGTCGGCCTTGTCGCTGGCGTGACCCCGGCCTCGGCCGCGATCGCGTTCGACGACTGGCTGAACGGCCTCCGCCGTGATGCGCTCGCCCGCGGCATCGCGCCCGCGACCTTCGATGCCGCCCTGTCCGGCGTGCGTCCGAACCCGCGGATCATCGAACTGGATCGCCGTCAGCCCGAATTCACCCAGACCTTCTGGACCTATCTCGATCAGCGGATCAGTTCCCAGCGGGTCTCCCGCGGCCAGGCTTTGCTGGAGCAGCACCGCCCGCTGCTGGAGGCGGTGCATCGCCGCTACGGCGTGCCGCCGCGATTCCTGGTGGCGTTCTGGGGCCTCGAGAGCAACTTCGGGGACTTCACCGGCGATCATCGGCTATTCTCGTCGTTGGCGACCTTGGCCCACGACGGTCGCAGAGGCGCTTTTTTCCGGGAGCAGCTTCTGGCCGCCCTGGAACTGGTGGAACGCGGCGACATCCCGGCCCGGGCCACTGCCTCCTGGGCGGGCGCCATGGGGCAGCCACAATTCATGCCTACCACCTACCGGGATTTTGCCGTGGACTTCGACGGAAGCGGCCGTCGGGACCTGTGGGGGAGCCTTGCAGACGTGTTCGCCTCCTCGGCCAACTACCTCACCAAGGCAGGGTGGGACCCGGCCTACACCTGGGGCCGCGAGGTGCGCATCTCGCCGGGCTTCGACTATGCCGTCACCGGGCTTGACAACCGCCGGTCGCTTTTGACGTGGCAGCAACTCGGTGTGCGGCAGGCGGATGGCAGCGATCTGCCCGCGGCGGACATCGCCGGCTCGGTGATCTTCCCCGGGGGGGCCGGCCGTGGCCCCGCGTTTGTCGTCTACGGCAACTTCCACACCATCATGGCGTGGAACCGGTCGATCCTCTATGCGGTGTCGGTCGGGCACTTGGCGGACCGGCTGGCCGGTGACGGACCGCTGCGGACACCACGCCCCGCACAGGCAGAGACGCCGCTGTCCCGCCGGGAGGTGATGGAAATCCAGCGACGGCTGGTGGACCTCGGCTACGACACCGGCGGTGTGGACGGCCTGGTGGGTCAGAATACGCGAAGCGCCATCCGGTCTTTCCAGCAGCAGGCCGCCCTGCCGGCCGACGGGTTTCCCACCCTCGACCTGCTGGAACGGCTGCGTACGGCCACCGCCAGTCCATGACGGGGGTATGACCGAGGAGGGCAGGGGAGCCGTGGGGGGAGAATCGGTGCGCACAGCGTCAACAACGTTTGTTGGCGAACATCCTTCCGGCGCTTGGCGCTGCCCTGAACCTGTGGGTCGCGCCGGAGTGGCTCGGCTCGACAACCACCCGCCCGATGCCCGGATCGGGTCCAGCCAGAAAGGTTGCCGATGAAACGCCTGCTTCCTGTCGTCGCCGTGGCCGTACTGGCTGCCGGTTGTGCCGAGACCCAGTTCGCCGCGCAGACCACCAAGACCCTCACCAAGTCCGATCGCCCCGCCGTCGGCCACAAGCCCGGGGGGCCCGCCGTCGGCTACAAGGTCGGTCAGCCGTATCAGATCAACGGCGTCTGGTATTACCCGAAAGAAGACTTCGGCTACGCAGAGGTCGGCGTTGCATCCTGGTACGGCAGCAAGTTCCACGGCCGCCAGACCGCCAACGGCGAGCGGTACGACATGAACGAGCTCACCGCCGCCCATCCCACCCTGCCGATGCCGAGCTTGGTGCGGGTGACCAACCTCGAGAATGGCCGCAGCCTGAAGCTCCGTGTCAACGATCGCGGCCCGTTCGTGGGCGGACGGGTCATCGACGTGTCCAAGCGCGCTGCCCAGCTCCTCGGCTTCCAGAACCAGGGGACGGCCCGGGTCCGGGTGGAGATCCTGGGGGAGGAGAGCCGCATTCTGGCGGGCTTGGCCCCGGGCGACCGTGGCGCAGTGATGGCCTCCCTGCGGCAGGACGCGGCATCGTCGCCCTCGTCGGTGTCGCAACTGCAGTTCGTGGCGGCCGATTCGGTGGCACCGCCGGCGAGCCGGCCGAAGCGGGAGCAGGTGACCCTGGCATCGGCGTCGGCGGACATGCTGCGGCCGACGGTGGCGCCCGGCGACGGGACATCGGCGCGCCGGCCATTCGTTCAGGCCGGCGCCTACTCCTATGTCGCCAGCGCGGAGCAGGTCGGCGCCCGGCTGAAGCCCCTCGGCCCGGTCCACATCACCACGGTTGATCGTGACGGACAGGAGATGTACCGCGTCCGGGTCGGGCCGCTGGCCTCCACCGGGGAGGCCGACCGGCTGCTGGCCCGGGTGGTGCAGGCAGGGTTCCCGAATTCCCGCATCGTCTATGAGTAGGCGTTGATCGAACGCCGTCCGCGCGCAACAATGGCGATTGTAGGGCAGGCGCCGAGGTCCGCCCATCGGCCGCGGCCGGGCGCTCCTGCGACATTCCGCGCCTCATGAGTTGGTGAGCATTGTGATGCACGTTTCTGATCTGACGCGGGTCGGGCGCCGCTGGGCTGTGGTGGTTCTGGCGCTGCTGGTCGTGGCCGTGCCGGCCTCGGCGATGCCGACGATCGATACCGCCGCCCGGCATGCCATCCTGATCGACACGACCACCGGTGCCGTCCTCCTGGAGAAGGACGCCGACGTACCGATACCGCCCGCATCCATGAGCAAGATCATGACTGCCTTCATGGTGTTCGAGCGGCTTGAGGAAGGGCGACTCACTCTCGACGACGTGTTGGCGGTGAGCGTGAACGCTTGGCGCAGAGGCGGTGCTGCCAGCGGCGGTTCGACCATGTTCCTGGATCCCAATTCCCAGGCCCGGGTGGAAGACCTGTTGCGCGGGGTGATCATCCAGTCCGGCAATGATGCGTCCATCGTTCTGGCCGAAGGCTTGGCCGGAAGCGAAGCGGGCTTTGCCGCAGAGATGACGGTGCGCGGGCGGGAACTGGGGCTCACCCACTCGAGCTTTCGCAACGCCACCGGGCTGCCCGATCCCGATCACCGCATGTCGGCCCGCGACATTGCCCGGGTGGCCCAGCGAATCATTGAAGATTTTCCTCAGTATTACCCATTCTACTCGGAAACCGAGTTCACCTACAACGGCATCCGCCAGGGCAACCGCAATCCGCTGCTTTACCGCAACATCGGCGCCGACGGGCTGAAGACCGGTTTCACCCGGGAATCGGGCTATGGCCTTGCCGCCTCGGCGATGCAGGGCGATCGGCGCTTGATCCTGGTGGTCAACGGCCTGGAAAGCCTCCGCCAGCGCACCCAGGAGACCGAACGGCTGATGGCCTGGGGATTCCGGGAGTTCGACAACTATCAGTTGGCGGCGGAGGGTGAAGCCATTGCCGAGGCCGAAGTCTGGCTGGGCACCAGCCGCACCGTACCGCTGGTGGGCGCCCACGGCTTGGTGGTGACGCTGCCGCGGGCGGCACGGCCGGAGATGACCGTCACCGTCCGCTATGACGGGCCGATTCCGGCCCCGATCGAGAAGGGGCAACACATCGGCACCCTGGTGGTGAGCGCACCGGACGTGCCGTCGGCGGAAGTGCCCCTGGTCGCCGGCGAGTCGGTGGAGCGGCTGGGGCTGATGAGGCGCCTGTTCGCGGCCCTGACCCACTTCATCATGAGCCAGATCAGCTGATCCGGGACGCTGCATCCCCGGCGGCCGGCGGCGGCCGGGGCCGGTTCATCACGGTGGAAGGCATTGAAGGCGCCGGCAAGTCCACCCATGTCCGGCAACTTGTCGCCGACCTCGCCGCCCTAGGCCTCGACGTCGCCGCGACCCGGGAGCCGGGCGGAACCGCCGCTGCAGAAGCCGTCCGCCAGCTGCTCCTGTCCGATGCCGTTGCCGACTGGCTGCCGATATCGGAAGCGCTGCTGCACTACGCGGCCCGTCGGGATCATGTGGAGCGGACGGTGGAGCCCGCCCTGGCGGCGGGGCGCTGGGTGGTGAGCGACCGTTTCGCCGATTCGACCATGGCGTATCAGGGCTATGGCCAGCACCTTGGGCCCGATGTGGTGGCACGGCTGCACACCCTGATCCTGGGGGAGTTCCAGCCGGACCTCACCCTGATTCTCGACCTGGATGTGGATGCCGGACTCGACCGGGTGCGCCGCCGATCGCCCCTCTGTGACCGCTATGAGCGCATGGACCGGGACTTCCATGAGCGGGTGCGCGCCGGCTTCCTTGAGATTGCCGAGCATAACCCCGGCCGCTGCCGGGTGATCAACGCCGCCGACCCGCCAGAGGTGGTCACCGCGGCGGTGCGGCGTGCGGTCCGCGGACGGCTCCACCTGGATCTGCCCGGATGAGCCGGCCCACCGCTGCTGCACCGGTCGAAACCGCGGCGTTTCCCCGGCCCCGGGCCAACCCGCATCTGGAAGGCCAAGACGCCGCCGAACGGTCGCTGCTGGCGGCCTACAGTTCCGGGCGGCTGCACCATGCCTGGCTGATCACCGGTCCGGCCGGGATCGGCAAGGCGACGCTGGCGTTCCGGTTCGCCCGGTTTCTGCTGACTGCGAAAGTCGGGCAGGGCGCTTTGCCGGCGTCCGAGCCATCCTTGTTCGGCGAGCCGGGACGGGCCGCAGCGCCGGAGTCCGGGTTACCCCCATCGTTGGCCATCCCGCCGGACCATCCGGTGTTCCGGCGGGTGGCGGCCGGCGGCCATGCCGACCTGATCACGGTGGAGCGGGCGATCAACGACAAGACCGGCAAACTGCGCAGTGAGATCGTGGTCGACGACGTCCGTGCGGTCGGCGGCCTGATCGGCCACACGCCCGCCGAAGGCGGCTGGCGGGTCGTCATCGTCGATGCCGCCGACGAGCTCAACCGCAATGCCGCCAATGCGTTGCTCAAGGCGCTGGAGGAACCGCCGGTGCGGACCGTCCTGCTGCTGGTAAGCCATGCGCCGGGACGGCTGCTGCCGACCATCCGCTCGCGCTGCCGCCGGCTCGCCTTGCAACCGCTGACCTCGGGAACGGTCGAGTCGCTGCTGCGGCGCTACCGTCCGGACCTGAACGAGACCGACCGGCGGACGCTCGCAGTTCTGGCGGACGGCAGCATCGGCCGGGCACTCGGGCTCGCCGACGCCGACGGCCTCGCCATCCACGCGGAACTCAGCGGGCTCCTCGCGCGTCTGCCCGAGCTCGACATGGTAGCGCTGGACCGGCTGGGGGAACGGGTCGGCAAGGCCGGCGGTGAGCCGCTGTTCGACCTGGTTGAGAGCTTCCTCAGGGACTGGCTGCGCCGGATGGTCCGGTATGCCGCGACCGAAGGGGAGGGCGGTCCGGCCCCGACAGACCCCCGGGAACGGGCACTGCTGGCGCGCCTCGCCGCCGCGGCCAGCCTTGATCGGTGGCTTCAGGTGTGGGAAAACGCGCGCGACCTTCTGGCCCGGGTCGACAGCGCCAACCTCGACCGGAAGCAGGTTATGTTCACCCTGCTACTCGACCTGCAGGATGCCGTCCGCCGCTGATCGGAACTGTCAGCGTGTCGAGAAGGGAAGGAATGATGGCTGCCGCGCCTGCCTATTACGTCACCACGCCGATCTATTACGTGAACGATGTCCCGCACATCGGTCACATGTATACCACTTTGGCCTGTGACGTGCTGGCCCGTTTCAAGCGGCTGGACGGCTTCAACGTCAAGTTTCTGACCGGGACGGACGAACATGGCCAGAAGGTCGACAAGGCGGCGCGCGCGGCCGGGTTGGAGCCGAAGGTGTTCACCGACAAGGTGTCGGAAAACTTCCGGGCACTGGCCCGGCTGATGAACTTCAGCAATGACGACTTCATCCGCACGACCGAAGAGCGACATCTGCGCTCGTGCCAGGCGTTGTGGCGAACATTGCTGGCCAACGACCAGATCTACCTCGGCAGCTATGCCGGATGGTACGCGGTGCGGGACGAGGCATTCTACGCCGAGTCCGAGCTCACCACCACGCCTGGGGGCGAAAAGCTGGCGCCGTCGGGCGCGCCGGTGGAATGGGTGGAGGAGCCAAGCTACTTCTTCCGCCTGTCCCGGTGGCAGGAACCACTGCTGCGGCTTTATGCCGACAACCCGGATTTCGTGCTGCCGCGAAGCCGCCTCAACGAGGTGGTGAGCTTCGTCAGGGGCGGACTTCAGGATTTGTCGGTGTCCCGGACCACCTTCCAGTGGGGGATCCCGGTGCCAGACGATCCCGCCCATGTCATGTACGTCTGGCTCGATGCGCTCACAAACTACATCACGGCGATCGGCTATCCCGATACCGACACCGAGGATTTTCGCACATTCTGGCCTGCCGATGTGCACATGGTGGGGAAGGATATCCTGCGCTTCCACGCGGTGTACTGGCCGGCATTCCTGATGGCGGCCGGGCTCGCGCCGCCGAAGCGGGTGTTCGCCCACGGCTGGTGGACGGTGGAAGGCCAGAAGATGTCCAAGTCTCTCGGCAACGCCATCGACCCGCTGCACCTGATCGAGAGCTACGGACGCGACCAGGTCCGCTATGTGATGCTCCGGGAGGTGCCGTTCGGCAACGACGGCGATTTCTCCCACGAGTCGGTGGTCGCCCGCATCAACGGCGACCTCGCCAACGATTACGGCAACCTGGTGCAGCGGGTGCTGTCGATGGTGGCGAAGAACTGCGGCGGCGTGGTGCCATCGCCGGCCGACCGCACCGGTGACGATGCGGCGCTGCTGGAATTATGCCACCGGCTCATCACCACTGTGCGCCAAGCCATGGATCGCCAAGCCTTTCACGAGGGGCTGGACGCGTTGTGGGCGGTGATCCGTGCCGCCAACGGCTATGTCGACCGGCAGGCGCCGTGGGCCTTGCGCAAGTCCGATCCGGCGCGCATGGGCACCGTTCTGTACGTCCTCATGGAAGCCATCCGCCACCTTGCCATCGTCACCCAGCCGTTCATGCCGGAAGCGGCCGGTCGCATTCTCGATCAACTCGCGGTCGGCCCGGCGGTGCGCGATTTTGCCCACCTGGGACAGGACCACGCCCTGGTGGCGGGGACGCCGGTGCCGACGCCCCGGGGGGTGTTCCCCCGTCATGAGGTGGAGGCAGCGGGGCAGGGGACGGCCTGATGCTGGTGGACAGCCACTGCCATCTGGATTTTCCGGATTTCACCGGGGAACTGGATGCGGTAGTGGCACGCGCGGCTGATGCCGGGGTCGACACGCTGCTGACCATCTGCACCCATGTCACCCGCTTCCCCCAGGTGCGGGCGGTGGCTGAACGGTTTGACAACGTGTTCTGCACCGTCGGCATCCACCCCCACGAAGCGGCGCGGGAGCCGGCGGTCACGGTGCAGCGCCTGATCACGCTGGCCGGTCACCCCAAGGTCGTGGGATTCGGCGAAACCGGCCTGGATTATTACTATGAGCACAGCCCGCGCGAGGCCCAGCAGGAAAGCTTCCGAATCCATATCGCAGCGGCACGGCAGGCAGGTCTGCCGGTGATCGTTCATACCCGGGACGCCGAGGCGGACACCGCCCGGATTTTGGCCGAGGAGCAGGCGAGGGGGGCGTTTCCGGGGCTTCTGCACTGCTTTAGCGGCAGTCGGCAACTGGCTGACAAGGCCATCGAACTGGGGCTCTACATCTCCTTCTCCGGGGTGGTGACGTTCAAGAAGGCGGAGACGCTGCAGCAGATCGCCCGGGACCTGCCGCTGGACCGCATCCTGGTGGAAACGGACGCACCGTACCTGGCACCGGTGCCCAAGCGTGGCAGGCGCAACGAGCCGGCGTTCGTGGCGTACACGGCAGCGGAGGTGGCGAGATTGCGGGGGATGGCTGTTGACGCGTTCGCCCTGGCCACCAGCGACAACTTCTTCCGGCTGTTTGCCAAGGTGCCGCGACGGTGAGGGTTCGAATCCTCGGATGCGGCGCATCGAGCGGCACCCCGGCGATCGATTGGGGCTGGGGCGGCTGCGATCCCGCCAACCCACGCAACCGCAGGACCCGGCCGGCCATCCTGGTGGAGGACCGAACCACCCGGATCCTGGTGGATACGCCGCCGGACATCAGGGAGCAGCTCATCCAGGCCAAGGTCAGCACCGTCGACGCGGTGCTGTATACCCACGCCCATGCGGATCACCTCCACGGCATCGACGACCTTCGCGCCGTCAATCGGGCACTCAACGCGCCGCTGGACCTGTACGCCGACGCCCGGACGCTGGAGGTGATCGCCCAACGTTTCCCTTACGTTCTTGAGCCGCTGGACCCCGGCGCCAAGTTCTTCTACAAGCCGACGCTGATCCCGCACCGGGTGGACGACGGCAGCTCGTTCGCCGTCGGCACCATTCCGGTCACCGCCTTCACCCAGGACCACGGCTTCAGCACCACGCTGGGGTTCCGGTTCGGGCCGGTGGGCTATACCACCGACGTGGTGGAGCTTCCCGAGCACGCGTTCGCGATCCTGGAGGGGATCCGGCTCTGGATCATCGGCACCATGGTGGACCGCCCGCACAAGACCCACTGTGACGTCGACAAGGCGATCGGATGGGTGCGGCGCATCGCCCCGGAACGGACGGTGCTGACCCACCTTGGCAACGACCTCGATTACGAAGCGCTGGCGGCGCGGCTGCCGGCCGGGATGGAACCGGCCTATGACGGCATGGAGCTGGAAGCTGAGGTGCCGTGAGGTCGGTGGCACGCAGATGAGGACCGCCTCTTCCGCCAGTGCTTGCTATGGCCGTGCTTGTCACGGCCAGGACGGCGCGGGGGGCCACCGGAGCGTCTTTTCCGCCATGGATACGATTTATCATAATACATCTTATGCGACTTAAACCCATCCGCTGAACCGATGGCCACAGACCCGGACATCAGGCGCCTGCTCGACATCATGGCCCGGCTTCGCGATCCCGAGCGCGGCTGCCCATGGGACATCGAGCAGACCTTCACCACCATCGCCCCCTACACCGTCGAGGAAGCGTACGAGGTGGCGGACGCCATCGACCGCGGCGATCTCGCCGGATTGCGGGAGGAACTGGGCGATCTGCTGTTGCAGGTGGTCTACCACGCCCGCATGGCCGAAGAGCGGAATGCGTTCGCTTTTGCCGACGTGGTGGCGGCGATCTGCGACAAGATGGTGCGCCGCCATCCCCACGTCTTCGGCGCCGCCCGGGTGGCGGACGCCGCCGAGCAGACCCGCTCCTGGGAAGCGCACAAGGCGATGGAGCGTGCCGCCGTTCCGCCATCCTCCGAGGGGGTCTTGCCCTCCGCCCTGGATGGGGTCGCCGCTGCCCTGCCGGCGACGATGCGTGCCGCCAAGCTGCAGAAGCGGGCGGCCCGGGTCGGGTTCGACTGGCCCGATGGCCATGCCGTCCTAGCCAAGCTGGAGGAAGAGATCGGCGAACTCCACCACGAAATGGTCACCGATGGGAGCCCCGACCGTATCGAGGACGAGGTCGGCGACCTGCTGTTCGTCTGCGTCAATCTCGCCCGCAAGCTGGACGTCGATCCGGAACAGGCACTCCGCCGCGCCAACCGCAAGTTCGAGCGGCGCTTCCGGTCCATGGAAGCGGCCCGGGCGGCAGCCGGCGGGCGCCTGGAAGGGCTCTCGCTCGATGACCTGGAGGTGCTGTGGCAGCAGGCCAAGGGTGCGGAGCGGCCGGGGGATTGACCGTCGTTCAGGGTTCGGCAACCCCCCGGCGCCATAGTCGCCGGCATGGTGAAGTTTCGATCGGGCCCGCGGTGGCGCCGGACCTTGCTGATCATGTGCCTGATTCCGCTGCTCGGCGGCTGCTACCTGCCCCGCACGTTCCAGGCCGAGGTGGTGCTGAGCCGAACCGGCTTCTATGGCATTGCCTTTGATGGCGAGGTGGCCTGGGTGCCGCTGCTGCAGGCCGTCCGGGCCGGCGAACTGGGCGCCGATGAGGAGCACGCCCGGGCCCGCCTGATCGTCAACGACCTGCGACGGGATTCGGCCACCCAGGATGTGCGCTACGTCGGCGACGGCTCGTTCGCCCTCCGCTGGGTCCGCTCAGGTGATGCCCGCACCGCCGGCCTGGTCTCGTTCATCCGCCGCAGCGAGCGCTTCCTCACCGTCACCCACCGGCCCACCGACGGAGTCATCGTCTTGAGCGGTCGCGGGCTGGCACCAGAACAGGCAGCGGCGCTGCATCGCGCCGGGTTAAGGCTCGCCGGCGAGATCCGGGTGTGGACGGACGGTCCGGCCATCCGCCACAACGCGCAGCAGGTGCGCCAGACCGGCCCGATGGAATGGGTCTACCGCTGGTCGGTGCGGAGCCCGTTGGATCCGCCGCCGCACCTGGTCATGGCGACGAACTGATCGGGTCGCCGCCGTCGGCCGGTCGGCGCAGCCGACGGATCAGGCTGGAGGTGTCCCAGCGCCCGCCCCCCATCTGCTGAACCTCGGCAAAGAACTGGTCCACCAGAGCGGCGACCGGGATGCTGGCCCCGCTGGCACGGGCCTCCTCCAGACAGATGGCGAGATCCTTCCGCATCCAGTCGACGGCAAAGCCGAAATCGAAACGGTCCTCCAGCATGCTGTTGGCGCGGTTGTCCATCTGCCAGGACTGGGCCGCGCCCTGAGCGATCACCGAGACCACCTGATCCACGTCCAGGCCCGCGGCCTCGGCGAAGCTGAGCCCCTCCGCGAGGCTCTGCAGCAGGCCGGCGATGCAGATCTGGTTGACCATCTTGGTGAGCTGGCCGGCACCCGCCGCGCCCATTCGGGTGACCGCACGGGCGTACGCGGCCATCACCGGTTCCGCCCGGTGGAACGCCGCGGGCTCGCCACCGACCATGATGGTGAGCCTGCCGTGTTCGGCGCCGGCTTGGCCGCCGGACACTGGCGCATCCAGGAATGCGACATCGGATTGCACCGCCATGGCCGCGAGGTCACGGGCAAGGTGCGCCGACGTGGTGGTGTGGTCGACCAGAACGGCACCAGAGGCAAGGCCGGCAAGCGCCCCGGCGTCCCCCAGGACAACGCTGCGAACGTCCTGGTCGTTGCCGACACAGATGAATGCGAGATCGGCCCCGGCGCAGGCTTCGGCCGGGCTCGCCGCCACCCGGCCCGGGTGTCGCTCCGCCCAGGCCTCGGCCTTGGCAGGGGTGCGGTTGAACACGCGGACCCGATGACCCGCCGCCGCAAGATGGCCGGCCATGGGAAAGCCCATCACCCCGAGCCCGATGAAGGCGATGTCGCGCTGCGCCATGGTGAACCCCTTCCCTCCCGCAAGGCCGAAACCCGATCGGGTTTCCGGGCGTCGCCGCCCGGCCCGCTCAGACGATGGCGTCCAGCCTCGCATCCTCCAACAGTCGGTGCAAGGCGGCCCAGCTGGCCTGATCCGGGGCGAGCAGCACCGTCGATTCCAGGATGCGGCCTTGCGCCCGATACGGCAGGCCGGTCTCGACGATGCGGCTGTATCCGCCGGCTTCGGTGTGGATCAGCACCCCGGCGGCATGATCCCACGGCTTCAGCCGGGTATACTGGGCGAAATCCAGCAGCCCCTGGCCCAGTTCCATGTACTCGCGACCGGTGCATCCGTACTTGACCATGTTGGCGGGGCCCTCGGCCCGGCCACTGTCCCGGCGTCGCTCCACCCGTCGCCCGAGGCCGCGTCCGAGCGAGCCCGACATCTGCCGGATCGGCCGCGGCGGCGGCAGGCGAAGCGGTCGCGGCGACCCGCCGTCGTCGATCCAGGCCCCCTCGCCCACCGCCGCGCCGACCGCGATGCCCGCCACGGGGTCCAGGATCCAGCCCGCCAGCGTCTCACCCCGACGGCAAAGGGCGACGATCACCGCGAAGCACGCGCGGCCTTCGGCGAAGTTCAGCGTCCCGTCGACAGGATCGATCACCCACACCGGATCGGCACCATCGAGCGCCGTCAGCACGTCCGGTGACGCGTCGGCCCCCTCCTCCCCGACTACGGTGCTCCCGGGCAGCAGGGCCGTCAGCGCCGCGCTGAGCGCCCGCTCCGCCTCCACGTCGGCGATGGTGACCACGTCGAGCGGCCCCTTCTTGGCGGCCACATCGCTGGTGGTCAGGCGCCGGAAGCGGGGCATGATCTCGCTCGCGGCAACGGCTCGCATGATCTCCACCACACGGCGACTGTCCGGAAGCATGGGCTTCATTTTCCCTGAAGGTTGCTGGGGCTGCCGGGCGCCGAAGGGCAAGGCCCCGGCCGGGGCGTCACGGAGCATACAGGTCACGGTCGCGCCGGTAACCGTCGGCGACTTCCTGAAGCAGTTCGGCCACGCCTTGGTCGTGCTCGGCCCGTCGCATCAGGGCCCGAAGCACGAAGCAGGCGAACGCCACCGCCTCCCCCCTGCCGCGGAGATCGAACGCCCGGGCCAGTTCGTCAAGGGCCTCGAACGTGCCGGTTCGGGCCATGACGTTGAGCTGGGATTTGACCAGGCGATGGCGGGAACGCCAACGGTTCTGTGCGCGAACGGTTGCCATACGCCGCAATCTACTAGTAGACAGGCCGGAGCGCAAGACGGGACCGATGTCGCGCCGCCAGTGGAACAGGGTCCTGCACCTCATGCTTCGGCACGGCGGGCATCCGAAGGCCACCACGCGTCTTCCGATCCGCGGCTTTGTTGCAGTGCGGTAATCTGCTACAGTTGTGATGGGAACCGGACCTGTCGACGGCCGGAACGGCCTCGCCAGGCGCATACAGAGGGCCTCGCCGTGGACGCTGCCTCGCTCGCGCAGTTCCTGATCACGTTCCTCGCCGTGCTGTCGGCCTTGTTCGTGTTTTCGGTCGGTCTTGGCGCGCTCACGCTCGCGATCCTGTTCGTCGTCGATGTCCGCCAGACCCAGCACGCCATCCGCCGCAACTTTCCGGTGATCGGCCGGCTCCGCTACACCTTCGAGCATCTCGGCGTTTTCTTCCGGCAGTACTTTTTCGCGATGGACCGGGAGGAGATGCCGTTCAACCGCGCCCAACGGAGCTGGGTGTACCGGGCGGCCAAGAACCTGGACAACACCCAGCCGTTCGGATCCACCCGAGACCTGCGGCCGGCGGGCACCATCCTGTTTGCCAACGCCACCTTTCCCAGCCTGCAGCCGTCCCCGGCCCGAGCGACGCCTATTGTCGTCGGGCCGGACTGTGCCCAACCCTATCAGGCGCACAGTCTGTTCAACATCTCTGCCATGAGCTACGGGGCGATCTCGCGGGTGGCCGTGCTGGCGCTGTCCAACGGCGCCCGGATGGCGCGTTGCTGGATGAACACCGGTGAGGGCGGCCTGTCGCCGCACCACCTTGCCGGCGGCGCCGACATCGTTTTTCAGATCGGCACGGCGAAATACGGCGTTTGCGACGCGATGGGCCGCCTCGACGAGGCCAAGCTGCGCCGGATCGCGGCGCATCCGCAGGTGCGGATGTTCGAGATCAAGCTCAGTCAGGGCGCGAAGCCGGGCAAGGGCGGCATCCTGCCGGCGGCCAAGGTCTCAGCCGAGGTCGCGGCCATCCGCGGCATTCCGATGGGCGAGCCGTCGCTGAGCCCGAGCCGTCACCCGGAGATCGACACCACCGGCCACCTTCTCGACTTCGTCGAGCGGGTCCGGCATCTCACCGGCAAGCCGACCGGCTTCAAGCTGGTCCTAGGTGACCCCGCCTGGCTGGACGACCTTTGCGCGGAGATCGGACGCCGGGGGATGGACAGCGCCCCCGACTTCATCACCATCGACAGCGGCGACGGCGGCACGGGCGCTGCACCGGCCAGCCTGATGGACTATGTCGGCCTGCCGATCCAGGAAAGCCTGCCGCTGGCCGTGGACAAGCTGGCCGCCTCCGGACTGCGCGATCGCATCCGCATCATTGCCTCCGGCAAGCTGGTCACACCGGCCGATGTCGCCTGGGCACTCTGTGTCGGCGCCGACTTCGTCAATTCGGCCCGCGGTTTCATGTTCTCGCTTGGCTGCATTCAGTCGATGCAGTGCAACAAGAACACCTGTGCGGCCGGCATCGCCACCCAGGATCCACGCCTCCAACGCGGCCTTGATCCCACCGACAAGGCCGAGCGGGTTCGCCACTACGTCGAGAACCTGGTCAAGGAGGTCGGTCTCATCGCCCATGCCTGTGGGGTCGACGACCCTCGCCAGTTGCGGCGGGAACATTGCCGCATCGTCTCCGGTCCGGGCCGATCAGTGCCGCTCAGTGAGCTGTATCCGGCGGACAAGGCCGGCCGCACGACGCCCCGGGCGGCCTGAAGTCGCTGCCGCGTCCCTGGTCGCCGGGCAAAAACAGAGCCGGGTTACTCAGGGCCTCAATCGCTTGGCCGCATTGTCCCGCTCAGTGACGCTGAAACCGCTGATGGCCGGCATGGCCAAATTCGGCTGCATCCGTCACCAGAGCCCGCTTCCGTGGCGGGCTAGTTCGGTGCTTGCCTGCGGCTGAATCGGGCTGCGTCCGCCGGACTGAGCCGCACCTTCAGGACGATTGCGTCAGCCTCGTCGCGCCGTTCCAGAACCTGGCCATGCTCATAGAGCCACGCCAGCATGTTTCCCTCAGTCTGGCTCAAGGACACGTCCATCACCGCCATCGCGACGGTCAGACTCTCGTCCAGACAGGCGAGCAGGGCGTCACACCCCTCCCCCGTCCGGGCCGACAGGAACACCATGGGGATGTTGCTTCGTTCCGCGCGATTGATCAGGACGTGACGCTCATCGTCACTGAGCAGATCAACCTTGTTCAGGACCTCGATCAACGGCCGAGCCGACTCGTCGGCCGCGCCGATCTCGCCCAGGACGGTCAGCACGTCCTGCTTTTGCTGGTGGGCTTCGGGATGGGCGGCGTCGCGGACATGCACGATCATGTCGGCCTCCGTCACCTCCTCCAGGGTGGCGTGGAACGCCTCCACCAGTTCGTGCGGCAGGTCGGAAATGAAGCCCACGGTGTCGGACAGGATGGCGACCTGCCCGGAGGGAAGGACCAGCCGACGCATGGTCGGGTCGAGCGTCGCGAACAACTGGTCGCGCGCGGTCACGGCGGCGTCGGTCAGCCGGTTGAACAGGGTCGACTTGCCGGCATTGGTGTAGCCGACCAGGGCGACCACGGGAAACGGTACGCGCTGGCGCGCCGTGCGATGCAGGCCGCGGGTGCGCTTGACCTCCTTCAGTTCACGACGCAAGCGGGTGATCCGCTCGGTGATCAGGCGGCGGTCGGTCTCCAACTGGGATTCCCCGGGACCGCCGAGGAAGCCGAAGCCGCCGCGCTGCCGTTCCAGGTGGGTCCACGACCGCACCAACCGGCTGCGCTGATAGGTCAATGCCGCCAGTTCCACCTGCAGCCGCCCTTCGGCGGTGCGTGCGCGCTCCCCAAAGATCTCGAGGATCACGCCGGTCCTATCGATCACCTTGGTCCCGAACGCCCGCTCCAGATTGCGCTGCTGGACCGGGGAAAGCGTGCCGTCGACGATGACCACAGTGACGGCGGCACCGCCCTCCGCCTCCGCCGACAACCAGTCGCGCAAGCGGTCCACCGTGCCGGCGCCGAACAAAGTGGCCGGCCGCGGCATTCCGACCCCGACGACCTCGGCGTGCACCACCTCGAGGCCGATCGCCTCCGCCAGCCCCACGGCTTCCTTCAGCCGGGACTCCGGCGACCGCCCGCCATCCGGGTGCCGGCGGCCGATCTCGGGATGAAGGACGACGGCCCGGTCGGCGGCGCGTTCGGCCGACGCGGCGGCGCGTTCAGTCAAGGCTGTTGCCTCAGACCTCCGCAACCGTCTCCCGGTCCGGTTCGAACAGCTGCACCTGGATCGACGGCATCACCGTGGAGATGGCGTGTTTGTACACAAGCTGTGTGTGACCATCCCGTCGCAGCAGCAGCGAGAAATTGTCAAACCAGGTTACAATCCCCTGCAATTTCACACCGTTGACCAAAAATATCGTCACGGGAGTTTTGTGCTTCCTGATGTAATTCAGGAAGACGTCCTGCACGTTCTGTGATTTCTCCGATGACATGGGTGTCATCCCTCTTGTTATGGGCGGCGGCCGTCAAAACCTTGGTCCCTGCGAACGCGCCGCGTTGTGATTTAGGCCCCTGCCTTAGACTTGAAAACCGGCTCGGCTCGTCGCCAGTGCATTCAGCCGGCAGGGTTGTTCTTGGTCAGATTAGAGCGTCTTCAGCAGATTGCAAAGTGCCAAGCAGCTTTCCACGTGAATTACCGGTGGATGGGCCGTGAATTCGTTTACATCAGGCGCTTCGGCGCGCAGCAACACCCCGACGCAACCTGCGTTTATGGCACATTCCATGTCGATATCGGCATCCCCCACGAACCAGACCGGTTCACTTGGCGCCAACCCGCTGTCAGCCAGCGCCAGCCGCACCGGGGCCGCGGACGGCTTGTCCTCGCAAGCGTCGAAGGCCCCGACGATGCGACCGAAGAAACGATCCCATCCCAGGCTGCAAGCCTCCTTGCGCAGATAGTCTCCCTTCTTGTTGCTGACAACACCGAGGTAGAACCCAGCCGCATGCAGGGTCGCCAGCAACGCCTCGGCGCCGGCCAGCGGCGTCAGCGTTTCCAGGTGATTGGCTTCAAAGCGGGCGTAGAAGACCACCCCCGCCTCCTGCCAACGCTCCCCGAACAGCGCCGGGTAGCTGTCCCGCATGGATCCGCGCACCCGGCGCCGGGTCTCCTCAAAGGTCCAAAGCTGCATCCCGAAATGCGCAAAGGTATGGTTCTGCGCGTCGTGGATCGCCGCCCAGCTGTCGATCAGGGTGTTGTCCCAGTCGAACAGGATCGCCGCCGGCCGGGTCAGGCCGGTGGCACCAGGCCTCCCCCCGGTCATGTCGTGGCCGGCGCCATCGGATCGCCGGTCGGAGAGACCGGCAACCCGTACATGTGGCCGAGATACCATCGGAGCAGCTTCTCGGTCAGCGGCCCGATCCGGCCATCGGCGATGGTGGCGTCGTCGATCCGCACCACCGGACGGACCAGGGAGGTCGTGCTGGTCAGAAAGGCCTCGGCGGCGGCCGATGCCTCGGCCACCGTGAACGGCCGTTCCACCGGCCGGATCCCGTGCTCGGCGGCAATGGCCCACACCATCCGCCGGGTGATGCCGTTGAGGATCGCGTGATCGGCCTGCCGGGTCAGCAGTTCGCCGCCTGCGGTGACGATCCAGGCGTTGGAGGCGGTGCCCTCGGTGATCCGGCCGGCCTCGTCCACCATCCAGGCCTCGTAGGCGCCGGCACTCACCGCCGCCTGCTTGCCGAGGACGTTGGGCAGCAGCGAGACGGACTTGATGTCGGCACGCTTCCACCGGATGTCCGGCACCGTCACCACGGTGACGCCGCGTCGGACCGCGCTTTCGTCGATCGCCGGCAGCGGCCGCGCGGTCAGCACCAGGCTCGGCTGCACCGCCACCGGAAAGGCGTGATTGCGCGGCGCCACCCCGCGGGTGACCTGAAGGTAGACGATGCCGCGGGCGGCGATTCGGTTCCGTCGGAGCAACTCACGTAACACCACCTTGAGGGCGCCGCGAGACATCGGCCAAGACATCGAGAGTTCGGCCAACGAGTAGCCGAGGCGATCCAGATGCAGATCTTCGTCGACCGTGCGGCCCCCCTGCACGGCAATCACCTCGTAGACGCCGTCGGCAAACTGGTAGCCGCGGTCCTCGACATGGACGCAGGCCTGGCCGAACGGCAGGTAACGACCGTTGACGTAGGCAATCCGGCTCATCGTCCCTGCCCTGCCCTCGCCGTCCTCAACGCCGCCGCTCTGCTCAGAAGTACTCGAGCCGGACGGAGAACAGCTTCTCCACCCGGCGGACGCTGCCCGGATCGGCAAACAGCACGACCCGGTCGCCGGCCCGAATCACCGTGCCTCCGCGCGGCGAGATCACCCGGCCCCCGCGAACGAGAGCCCCGATCATCACCCCGTCGGGCAGATCGGCGTCGCGGAGCGGCTGGCCCACCAGCCCCGACGTTTCCAGCGCCTCCGCCTCGATCAGTTCGCCGAACCCCTCCCGCAGGGTGTGCACGGAGTAGATGCGGCCCCGGCGGACGTGCTGGAGAATCGTCGACACCGTGATGTTGCGGGGGCTCACAACCACGTCGAGGCCGAGTGTACCGATCAACGGGTTGTAGATTCCCTTGTTGAGCAGACAGATGGCCCGCTTCGCCCCGTGCCGCTTGGCCAGCATGGCCGACAGGATGTTGGCCTCGTCGTCGTTGGTGACGGCCACCACGGTATCGGTGGAGTCGACATCCGCCTCTTCGAGAATCTCGGGATCGAGAACGTCGCCTTGCAGCACCACCGTGCGATCCAGCAGGCTCGCCACCAGGGCGGCACGGTCCGGGTCGCGCTCGATGACTTTGGCATTGATCCACGGATACTCCCGCTCGATCGCCTGGGCCAGCAGCAAGGCGATATTACCGCCACCGCAGATCAGCATGCGCCGAGCCGCCGATTCCTCGTGGCCGAACGCCGCCATGCAGCGGGGCACCTGCTCGGTTTCGGCGACGAAGTAGACGTCATCTCCGACCAGCATCTCGGTTTCGCCGCTGAGAGGCACCGCCTGTTCGTTCCGGTTGACTCCCACCACCACCATCTTGAGGTCCGGGAAAAGCTGGTCAAGCTGCTTGATGGAAGTATTGATCACCGGGCAGTTGTCCTCGCAGCGGACTCCCAGCAGCCGCACCTTGTCGTCCACCAGCGGGATCATCTCGAAGGCGCCCGGTACCTTGAGCCGCCGGGTCACCGCCCGCGCCACCTCCACCTCCGGCGAAATGATGACGTCGATCGGCAGATGATCCCGGGAGAACAGGTTGGCCCAGATCGGCTGCAGGTAGCTCTGGTGGCGGATGCGGGCGATCTTGGTCGGGATGTCGAACAGGGAATGGGCGACCTGGCACGCCACCATGTTGATTTCATCCGTGTAGGTCACCGCGATGATCATGTCGGCATCTTCGGCACCCGCCCGCTTCAGCGTGTCGGGGTGGGCCCCATGTCCGACCACGCCCTGAGCGTCGAGCGTGTCATTGACCCGGCGCACCAGTTCGGGGGAACGATCGACCACCGTCACCGCGTTGTTCTCCAGGGCGAGGTGGCGCGCGATGGTGAACCCGACCTCGCCGGCACCGCAGATGATGATGTTCATGGGATCATGCCCGTGATGGCCGCCGCCGGATCAAACCGGGGTGCCCCGCTGCTGATACGGCCATCAGGGTCATGAGCCGGGACTCTTGGGCTTCTCCTCGGTCTGAATGCCAAGGGTCTTCAGCTTCCGGTGCAGGGCCGAGCGCTCCATGCCGACGAAGGCCGCGGTACGGGAGATGTTGCCGCCGAAGCGGGTGACCTGGGCAACCAGATACTCCCGCTCGAAGATCTCCCGGGCATCGCGCAACGGCAGCGCCATGATCTCGGTGCTGTTTTCGGGATGGCGTGCTGCCGAGAAATGCGCCTCCAACTCCGGCGGCAGCATGTCGGCGCGGATCGGATCACCCGCATCGCCCGGGGCCATGATCAGCAGCCGCTCGATGATGTTGCGAAGTTCCCGAACGTTGCCGGGCCAGTCGTGGGCCTGCAGCGCCGCCATGGCGTCATCGCTGAGCCGTCGGGGGCGATGTCCCGACGCTTCCGCCGCCCGCTCCATGAAATGTGCCGCCAGCAGCGGGATGTCGTCCCGCCGCTCCTTGAGGGGGGGCACCTTGAGAGGCACGACGCTGAGGCGGTAGAACAGGTCCTCCCGGAACCGTCCCGCCCTGATCTCCTCGGTCAGGTCCCGGTTGGTTGCAGCCACGACCCGCACGTCCACGTCGACCCGCGCCGTCCCCCCGACCCGCTCGAATACCTGCTCCTGCAACAGCCGCACGATCTTGCCCTGGGTTTCCAGCGGCATGTCGGCGATGCCATCGAGAAACAGAGTGCCCTTGTGGGCGCTCTCGAACACCCCGACCTTGCGCGGCGCCTCCCCGCTGTTCCCCTGCCCTTCGACCCCGAACAGCTCGGTCTCCATCCGCTCCGGCGCCATGGAGGCGCAATTGACCACCACGAACGGCGCCTGAGCCCGATGGGAGTGGGTGTGCAGCAGCCGCGCCACAACCTCCTTGCCGGAGCCCGCGGGACCGGTGATCAGCACCCGGCTGTTGGTGGGTGCCACCCGTTCGATCGCCTGGCGAAGCTGATTGATCGCCGACGAACGCCCGATCAGCGCGATGTCCGCGCCGAAGCGAAGGCGGAGTTCCTGGTTCTCGCGCCGCAATCGGGAGGCTTCGATGGCCCGCTGGATGACCAGGATCAGTCGGTCGGCCTTGAACGGCTTCTCGATGAAGTCGTAGGCGCCGAGCTTGATCGCCTGGACCGCTGTCTCGACCGTTCCGTGGCCGCTCATGATCACCACCGGCAGCTCCGGGTGCTCCGTCTTGAGTTGTGCCAGCAGCCCCAGGCCATCCAGTCGGCTGCCCTGCAGCCAGATGTCCAGCAACACCAGGGTGGGGCGCCTGAGCTCGATGGCTGCAATGGCCGAATCGCTGTCATGGGCCTCGCGAGAGGCAAAGCCCTCATCGTCCAGGATGCCGGAGACCAGATCGCAGATATCCGCTTCGTCATCGACGATCAGAATATCCTCGGCCTTGATATGCTTGCTCTGGGACATGGCGGACGATCTGCTCAGGCGGATGCGACGCGGGCCGGTGCGCGGGCGGCGCCCGGCTCGTTACTGGGCGACCCGACGGTATCGGCAAGTGTATCACAATCTTGAAAGACGAGCTTGACCCTGGTTCCGCCTTCCGGGCGGTCCTCGAAGATCAAGTCCGCATTATGATCTTCCGCGATCTTCTTGACGATGGCGAGACCGAGGCCGGTGCCCTTGGCCCGGGTGGTGACGTAGGGCTCGGTAATGCGGTCGCGGAGTTCCAGCGGCAAGCCGCGACCATTGTCTTCCACCACCACGGCGATCCGTCCGGCCCCCTCGTCCCCCGGAGACGGCTCGATCGAGACTTTGACCCGCCCGTCCTCCGGGGCCGGGGTCCAATCCGTCCGATCATCCCCCTGCCCGGCGCCGCGCCGCTCCTCGACGGCCTCGGCCGCATTCTTGAGAACGTTGGTCAGGGCCTGGGCGATCTGCCGGCCGTCGCAGACGACGGTGACATCCCGGGGTGGCAAGCTCGTCTCGAAGCGAAGCTGAGGATTGCGGCTTCGTTCCAAAAAAACCGCCTGGCGGACCAACTCGCTCAGGTTCTCCGCTTTCAGTTCGGGACGCGGCATCCGCGCAAACGATGAAAACTCATCGACCATGCGGCGGATGTCTTCAACCCGGCGCACGATCGTGCTGGTGCACGCCGAGAATGTCTCGGCGTCGGTGGTGATGTCGCGCTGATACTTGCGTTGCAGCCGCTCCGCCGCCAGCTGGATCGGCGTCAACGGGTTCTTGATCTCATGCGCGATTCGGCGGGCGACGTCGGCCCAGGCCGCTTTCCGCTGGGCCGACACCAGCGCCGTGATGTCGTCCAGGGTGACGACGTAGCCGAACACCTCGCCATTCACCCGCTCGGCCACCACCCGGGCGATCAGCGTGCGCGGCCCCTCCTCTCGCATCAGTCGGATCTCCGCTTCGTGGGTGCGATCGGGGTAGCCGTGCGCATGATCCAACAACTCCCGCATCTCCGGCGCGATATCCTTGAGCGGCCGGCCGATCTCCGCCGCCAGGTCGACGTGCAGTAGTACCGACGCCGACCGGTTGGGCAGGTTGATCAGGCCGTCACGATCCAGGCCGACGACGCCGACCGACACGCCGCTCAACACCGTTTCGGTGAACCGGCGGCGCTCGTCCAGTTGTCGGTTGGCGATGACCAGGCTCTCGCGCTGACTCTCCAGCTGGCTGGTCATGCGGTTGAACGCACGGCCCAGGGTGTCAAGTTCCTCCACCGAATGGGCCGTATCCACCCGTACCCCGAGGTCACCCTTACGGATACGGTCGGCCGCCGCGATCAGGTGGCTGACCGGCTTCGAGATCTGGGTGGCGAGCGCGAGGCCGGTCCAGGCCGCGGCCATCAGCAGAAGCAAGGCCACCACGACGAAGATCATGACGAAGGTAATGAGAATGCCTTCGCGACGCTGTTCCAGCTGCTGGTACTGGGCGACGGCGTCACTGGTCCGTTCGATGTTGGCGAGGACCTCGGGATCGATGAAGCGCCCGACCACCAGGTAGGCATCGATGAAGCGGTTGAGGCGGACCACCGCCCGCACCCGGTTGTCGCTCTCGCTGCTGATGACGGCAACCTGTCCGCCGTCCGCGCGCTCGATGGCGCGGCGGGGGACCAGGTCCAGTTCAAGACTGAGGCTGAGCGGTGTCCGAGCCAACACCCGGGCGTTGCCGTCAACCACCAGGGCCTCCGGCAGCGAGCGAAGATCCGCCTGGTCGGTGAGCGCCATGCTGAACAGTTCCGGGTTGGCCATCAGCAGCGGAGCATCGCGGTTGAGATCGTTGGCGAGCGCCAGGGCCTCGGCGACGATGCTTTTTTGATGCTCCTGCAGATAGGCTTCGGCAACGGCGCTGGAGGAAACCACCGCGGTGCGCACCCGCTCACTGAACCAAGCCTGCAGACCGAAGTTGAGGAACAGGGCGGAAAACACCGCGACCAGGATCGCCGGGGTGACCGCGACCAGGCTGAACATCAGTACCAGGCGCACATGCAACCCGGCACCGGCCAAGCCGCGCCGGCGTTCGGCCCAGGCCTTCACCACCTGGAACGCCACCAGTGCGCCCAGCATCAGCAGCAAGCTGAGGTCAAGCAGCAGCAGTGCTGCCAGCACGCCGCGCCGCTCTCCCGGATCGATGGTGCCGGTCCAGACGGCGACCGTCGCCGTGCCCGAGGCGACGGCGGCAAAGGTCAGGAACTGGGCTGCCCTGCCGTAGAATCCGACCCGCCGCGCCCACGCCACCAGGGCATTCCAGCGCCGTCGCGATTCCGGAAAGGCGGCGGAGAGCGTCACTTGCTTCCTCCTCGCACCACCGGGATGCCGAGTTCTCGGATCTTCTTCCTGAGCGTGTTCCGGTTCAAGCCCAGGATCTCGGCAGCGCGGATCTGGTTGCCGCGGGTGGCATCGAGGGTCAGCGCCAGCAGCGGGCGTTCCACCTCCCGCATCACCCGGTCGAACAGCCCCGGCGCAGGCAGGCCATCCCCATGAGCGGAGAAATAGGTTTTGAGATGGCGTTCGACCGAGTGGCCGAGGCCGTCACCCTCCGGTTCGGCTTGCGGTGGCGCGGTGTCGGCCAACTCCAGTTCGATGATGTCAAGGCCGATCACCTCTTCGGAATACAACGCGGCCAGGCGGCGGACCAGGTTCTCGAGCTCTCGCACGTTGCCGGGCCAGCGATAGCTCCGCAGCCGGTCCATCGCCGCCTGGTCCAGCATCTTCGCCGGCAATCCTTCACCCGCGGCCTTGGTGAGGAAATGACGGACCAGTTCCGGGATATCGGAGGTCCGCTCCCGAAGCGGCGGCACCCGGATCGGCACCACGTTGAGGCGGAAGTAAAGGTCCTCGCGGAACTGGCCTTGACGGATCAGCTGGCCGAGATCGCGATGGGTGGCGGCGATGATGCGGACGTTGGCCCGGATCGGCGTGCGTCCCCCGACGGTCGTATACTCGCCTTCCTGCAACACCCTGAGAAGGCGGGTCTGCGCCTCGGGCGGCATGTCGCCGATTTCGTCCAGGAACAGGGTGCCACCCTCCGCCTGCTCGAAGCGGCCGGTACTGCGATGGGTGGCGCCGGTGAATGCCCCTTTCTCGTGGCCAAACAGCTCGCTTTCGATCAGTTCGCGAGGAATCGCGGCCATGTTGATGGCCACGAACGGGCCGTCCCGGCGCTTGCCGTAGGTATGCAGCGCGCGCGCCACCAGTTCCTTGCCGGTCCCGGACTCGCCGGTGATCAGCACGGTCAGATCCGTCCCCATCAGCCGTGCCAGGGTGCGGTAGATCTCCTGCATGGCCGGCGACCGGCCGATCAGCGGTAGCGACTCCTCCGGTTGCAGTGGGTCGTCCGGAGCGGCCGGGCGCGCAATCTTCGCCGGCTCCAGGGCGCGCCGGACCACGGCAAGCAGTTCGTTCAGATCGAAGGGCTTGGGCAGATACTCGAAGGCGCCGCGTTCCGTCGCCTTGACGGCAGTGAGCAGGGTGCTCTGGGCACTCATGACCACCACCCGCAACTCCGGGCGGATCTTGCGGATGCGCGGGATCAGGTCGAGACCGTTCTCGTCCGGCATCAGCACGTCGGTGATGACCACATCGCCCTGCCCGTCGGCAACCCACCGCCACAGGGTGGTGGCGTTGCCGGTGGCTCGGACCTGGAAGCCGCCTCGCTCCAGCGCGGCGGTGACGACGGTCCGAATCCCGGGGTCGTCGTCGGCCACCAGCACGACAGGGTCGTTCACGCGCCCTCCTCCGCCGGCGGATACATGGGCAGCATGACCCGGAACACCGTCCGCTTCGGCTGGCTCTGGAACTCGATCACGCCACCGTGGTCGCCGATGATCTTGGCCACCAGGGCGAGGCCGAGGCCGCTGCCGCGGGGCTTGGAGGTGACGAACGGATCGAACAGGTGCGGCCGCAGATCCTCCGGAATACCCTCACCGTTGTCCTGGATGCTGACCATCAGCGGCAGGTGGACCCGCGACCGCCGGCCCGGCACCGCGAAGCGCACGCCGTGCCAATAGGCGGTGGAGATCACCACCTCGCCGCCGGGATCCGGGGCGGCCTCCGCTGCGTTCTTGATCAGGTTTAGAAACACCTGCGTCAACTGGTCGCGGTTGCCGTACACCGGCGGCAGCGACGGATCATAGCTCTCGACCACGTGGAGATGACGGCCGAAGCTGCTCTTGGCCAGCATCAGCACCCGGTTCAGCACCTCATGGATGTTGACCCCGTCCCGCTGAAGCGGACCGCCGGCGGAAAACACCTCCATCCGGTCGACCAGGGCGCACACCCGGTCCGCTTCATCGCGGATTAACCGGGTCAACGGACGGTCCGCCGGCTCGACGCTCTGCTCCAGCAACTGGGCGGCTCCGCGGATGCCGGCAACCGGATTCTTTACTTCGTGCGCGAGCATGGCGGCAAGTGCCGCCACCGATCGGGCTGCGCCCCGGTGGGTCAACTGCCGATCGATCTTGGCAGCGATTGACTGCTCCTGGAGATTGATCACCACGGCTCCCGCGATTTCCGCGACCGGGCAGGCCTGCACATTGACGAAATGGTGGCCGATCCGCGGGCTCGACAAGGTGACATGGTACTCGGTGACGGGATGCCCGGCGTCCCGCGCCTGTTGGATCAGTCCGAACAGGGGGCTGTCCGTCGGCAGCATGTCGGTGAGCTTCTGCCCCTTGAGGTAGTCGGCGCTGCCCTGAAAAAACTGCTCACCCGCGGTGTTGACGTGAAGGATCGCCAAGTCCCGATCCACCACCGCCACCACGCTGGCCAGCGCGTCGAGTATCGCGCCGGTATCGATCTCCAGACCCGCCGGGCGGCGGAGCTTGACCACACTTTTCCTCATGGGTGCCGGTCACGCCGCCGCCCGCTCGACGAGCGGGCTGAAGAACTCATGAATGGTGGCGATGGCTTTTTCCGGATCATCGATCTGCATGATCGCCGCGCGAAAGGCGGCACCGCCGGGCAGACCCTTCGAGTACCAGCCGATATGCTTGCGGGCGGCACGCATCCCCGCCTGCTTGCCATAGTGATCCAGCATCGCCTGATAGTGCTCCAGTAACGTTGCCATTTTCTCCGCCAGGGACGGTTCTGGCGCGATCTCGCCGGTAGCCAGGAATTCGCACACTTGCCGGAGCAGCCATGGCCGGCCGTAGGCGCCGCGGCCGATCATCACGCCGTCCGCTCCCGATATGCGCAGAATCTCCCTCGCGTCCTCCGGTCCGGTGACGTCGCCGTTCGCGATCACCGGAATCGAGACGGCGTCCTTCACCTCGCGGATGAAGGCCCAATCGGCTCGGCCGCCATAGAACTGGCAGCGGGTACGGCCGTGCACGGTGACCGCCCGGACACCGCAGTCCTCGGCAATGCGGGCAAGCCCGGGGGCGTTGCGGGACCGCTCGTCCCAACCGGTGCGCATCTTCAGAGTGACCGGCACATCAACTGCCGCGACCACCGCCGCCAGGATGTCACGGGCCAAGCCCTCTTCCCGCATCAGTGCGGCCCCGGCGTCTCCCTTCACCACTTTCTTGACCGGACAGCCCATGTTGATGTCGATGATGGCGGCCCCCTGATCGCGGCACAGCCGCGCCGCATCGGCCATCACCGCGGGCTCGCACCCGGCAAGCTGCACCGCCACGGGCTGCCGCTCCGCCGACGAGGTGGCGCGCCGAAGGCTCTTGGCGGCCGCCCGGATCATCGCCTTGCTCGCGATCATCTCCGAGACCACGAGGCCTGCACCGAATCCGCGCACCACCCGCCGGAATGGCAGGTCGGTGACGCCCGACATCGGCGCCAGGATCACGGGGGTGTCCAGCACCACGGTGCCGATCCGAAGCCGCATGGCAGGTCCATCACGCATGAGAGTGCCGATTAGATAGGCAGTTTGCGCCGAATTCAAGCAAGTCCGTTCAAAACCGCAGCAAACCGCCGGCCGGTGCCACCGGATCGTGGCCGGTCACGCCGATCATCGAGATTGGCAACACCCGAGCCACCGACTAGCGTGACCTTCCCAGCTTTACCACCCCCAAACTGCATCGGGGAAACCTGCCATGGACCAGGAACCGACGCCGATGACCGACGCCGTCGCGCTGATCGTTGCCGGCGGGCGCGGCGAGCGCCTGGGCGGGACCGTGCCGAAGCAGTACCAACCGTTGGCCGGCGTTGCCATGTTGCGGCGCGCGATCACACCGTTCCTCAACCATCCTCGCATCACGGCGGTGCGTGTGGTGTTCCGCGCCGACGACCGGGAGCATTACGACCGTGCGGTGGCCGGCCTCGACATGGAGCCACCCGTGGCCGGTGGCGCCAGCCGCCAGGAGTCGGCCCGCCTGGGTCTCGAGAGCCTGGCGCAGCATCCGCCGGCAGCGGTACTGATCCATGACGCCGCACGCCCCTTCTGCCCGCCGGACCTGATCGACCGGACGCTCGCTGCCCTTGCCCTCGCTCCCGCCGCGGTGCCGGCGGTGCCGGTCCACGACACCCTGAAGCGGGTGGACCGCGACCAGCCGGGCCGGATCGCCGATACCGTCGACAGAACCGGTCTCTACCGGGTGCAGACGCCCCAGGCGTTTCGCTATGACCTGATACTCGCGGCCCACCGTCGGCTGGCCGGGGAGGCTTGCACCGACGATGCGCAAGTCGCGGAACGAGCCGGCCTTGCCGTCGCCCTGGTCCCCGGGGACGAGGACAATGTCAAGGTGACCACCCCCGACGATTACCGGCGAGCCGAGCGCCGGCTGCTTGCGGAGACCGAGACCCGCACCGGTTTCGGCTTCGACGTCCATCGCTTCGGCCCCGGCGACCACGTCATGCTGGGCGGCATTGCGATTCCCCACGATGCCGGCCTGATCGGCCATTCCGATGCCGACGTGGCGCTCCACGCTGCCACCGATGCCATCCTCGGCGCCATCGCGGCGGGCGACATCGGCAGCCATTTTCCCCCGAGTGACCCGCGCTGGCAGGGTGCGCCTTCGGCCGGCTTCCTTCGCCATGCCGCCGAGATGGTGGCGCAGGCCGGCGGCCGGATCGTCCACCTGGACCTTACCGTCATCTGCGAACGGCCGAAGATCGGGCCGCATCGCGCCGCCATGGCCGCCCGCATCGCCGACATTCTGGGACTCGTGCCGCGACGCATCAGCATCAAGGCGACCACCACCGAACGACTGGGTTTCACCGGCCGCGGCGAGGGCATCGCCGTCCAGGCCGCCGCAACCGTCAGCATGCCGGCCGAACCCGCGGAACCGTGGCGAAACGCCGCCGGCTAGATCGGGTCAGGCGGTTTCCTCGACGATCCAGTCGAGGAACGCGGGATTGCCGCCGGTCACTGGCAGTGCCACGACGCACGGACACTGGTAGGAGTGAAGCTGCTTCACCCTTTCGGTCAGACGCCCGACCAGGGACTCCTCCGTCTTCAGGATCAGCGGCACCTCGCTCTCCTCCTGGATCGCGCCCTCCCAGCGGAACACCGAGGTCATCGGGGCCATGACGTTGGCGCACGCCGCCAGACGCTCGCCCACCACGGCATGCGCGATGCGCACCGCCTCGTCGTGGCTCGCCGTGGTCACATAGATCAGCA
Source organism: Rhodospirillales bacterium (assembly GCA_007694935.1). Classification (GTDB taxonomy): domain Bacteria; phylum Pseudomonadota; class Alphaproteobacteria; order Rhodospirillales; family Defluviicoccaceae; genus REEP01. Next base: position 21,530 of record REES01000062.1, on the reverse strand, counting down.
CCGCCGTCATGCTGCCTTGCCCCCCACCCATCAACGCCTAGTTGCCGACGCGCTTGAGAAAGCCGGTCACCATGGTACCGATCTGCCCCTCCCGGATTCGATAGAACTCCAGGCGCAAGCCGTCGTCGATCAGAGTGCGATCATAGGTCTGCAGGTCGTAACCGCCATCCGGCGCAATGATCAAGGCATAAACCGAGAGGGTGTTGCCGGTGATCCGAGCCCATACGAACGGATCCCCCTTCATCGGGTCCAGCGGGACGCGATGCCCGAACATGTCCCGCCGCATCGCGGAAGCGAAGACGTGGGAATCCGGCGTGAGCACGAAATCGATCGAGTAGGACTTCCGCGAGTGTTCATCGGACTCGGTGTGGATCACAGTTGTCCAAGACAGACTGAAGCCACGCTTCGCCGGGCGGATGGTGACGCCGAGGTCACGTGTCTGCAACCCGTACTCCGTGACGGAAATGCTCTGACCTTCATAGATGCCAAAGAAATCCCTCAGAGGCCGGTGATCGGCCAAAAGTGCGCCACTCGACCCCAGCCAGACGGTGACGGCAACGGCAACCACCAAACCGACACGCTGATAAGCGCGAAGCCCTGACATGGATGAAAGATAGGATCGACCCGGCCGGATGGAAAGCCGGTCCCTCAACCGACGGACTGCCCTTCCCTTTCCCGGGATCGTGGCGCGAGAGTGATCCGGAGTTGCATGCGATCGCGGCCGGTCGGCAGGGTCGCGCCCCCTCTTGAGGTCTTTTGCTCCGCCGTTGTCGCTCCCGTATTCTTGTAAAGACGAGAATAAGTAATTCTACCTTGAATGCACACCCCCCATTTGCGGGTTGATGTGGCCCGCTTCGTCGTGTTTATAATCCGGGCAGGCTGGATGGGGGCATGATAGCAGTCCAGCGTTGGACGCCAAGAAGCCAGCGCGGAGGCTTGTGGGGCTGATGTTCGACAGTGTAGTTTACTGCGGCTTTATGCGACCTAGGGTTGCATGAGCCGCCACGATAACATAGCAGCTCAGCCGGTGGTAGAGCTGGAGCTGTCGTCGCCCGGTCCGGTCTTGCGGCCGGTCTACGCGATTCCGGTGGGTTGGGCTCCCGAGCCTTCTCAGCGGCATCCGTTCTCCCGCGCGGCCGAGGCGCTGTACGTCGCTTTTGAGCGCGTGTTCGCACTGGTGGCGCTGCTGGCTGCCGCGCCGATCATGCTGCTCCAGGCGATCGTGATCCGACTCGAAACACCGGGCCCGGCTCTGTTCTTCCAGCAGCGGACCACCATGAGCCGACCCGTGCGTGGTCGCGACCTGATCGGGCGCACTGATCTGCTGCCGCCCGAGGGTCGGTTCGACCCGGACCGGTATTACCTGGTTCCGGAGAGCTTCCGCTTCGTCAAGTTCCGGACGATGTACGCCGATGCGCGGCAACGCTGGCCGGAGCTGTATGACTACCGCTACAGCCGGGAGGACATGAGGACCGGTGGCTACAAGAAGCCGAACTGGCGCGATCCGCGGATCACCCCGATCGGCAGGGTACTGCGCCGGCTCACTGTCGACGAACTGCCCAACTTCTGGTGCGTCCTGACCGGGGACATGCGCCTGGTCGGCCCGCGGCCCGAACTTCCGGAGATGCTGCCCAATCTCTCGCCGGAGGAGATGCTGCGCTTCGCCGTCAAGCCCGGCATCACCGGCCTTGCCCAGACCAACGGCCGCGGCAACCTGCCGTTCCTGGAGACGATTGCCTGGGATCTCCGGTACGTCAGAGCCCGCAGCCTCGCCCTGGATCTGCGGATCCTGATGCGCACGGCTTGGCTCGTGCTGGCACGGCGCGGGGCATTCTAATGGTCAGGCAATAGCCATCAGCTCACATCCATCACCCGGGATGCGGGCAGGATTCGTCGTCACTGGGCCAAGTCGGCCCAGTGAAATCGAGGCACAGGAACCGATCCGTGGCAGGAATCCGAGGACAACAATGACCAAGCTGAAGCGCGTGATGATCACGGGATGCGGCGGCATGCTGGGCCGCGCCGTATACCCTTTCTTCCTGAAGCACAGCACCGCGGTCCACGCCAGTGATCGCGCCCCTTCTGCCCCGTGGCAGGCGCGGCTCGACATCCGCGATCGCGATGAAGCCGAGCGGATCGTCCATGACTTTCGGCCGGACCTGATCATCAACCTCGCCGCCGAAACCAACCTCGAGTATTGCGAAACGCACCCTGACGAGGCGCACAGCACCAATGCCGAGGGCGCGGAATTGATGGCCCGATTGGCCCACGACCATGGCGCGGTGCACGTGTACATCAGCACCGCGGGCGTATTCGACGGCGAGAAGGACGGATTCTACGACGAGAATGATCGGCCCAATCCGATCATGGTGTATGGCGCGACGAAGTTCGAAGGCGAGGAACGGGTACGGGCGGTGTGCCCGCGGCACTACGTCATCCGCGCCGGCTGGATGGTCGGCGGAGGGCCGGGCATGGATCACAAGTTCGTTTCCAAGATCCTCGACCAGTTGATCGGCGGTGCCCGCGTCATCCACGCCGTCGACGACAAGTGGGGCACCCCGACCTACACCTACGACTTTGCCTGCAACCTCGGCGAGCTGCTGGAGCGGGATGCCTTCGGCACCTATCACATGGTCTGCGAGGGGGCCGGCACACGTTTCGACGTGGCACGGGAGATCGTGGCGATATCGGGCCGCAACGACGTTGACGTGCACCCGGTGGGATCGGACTTCTTCGCCTCCGAATATTTCGCACCACGGCCGCGATCGGAAATGATGATCAACCGGCGCCTCAGCGCGATCAATCTCAACCTGATGCGACCGTGGCGGGAAGCGCTGGCCGACTACATTCACAACCATTACGCGGTCATGCTGGCATGACGGGACAGATCGATCTCTCCGTCGTGGTGGTGACCTGGAATTCCCGCCACGACATCCATCGGTGCCTCGCGTCGGTAACCGACTCCTCCCGGTCCGTGCGCGAGATCATTGTCGTCGACAACGGCTCGACCGACGGAACCGTCGAACACGTCCGTCGCTTCTTTCCGTCCGCCGTGGTCATCCGCAATGGAGCCAACCTTGGGCACGCCAGGGCGGCCAACATCGGGTTCGAGCGCGCCAGGGGCCGCTATGTCGTGATCCTGGATGCCGACACCGAGTTTCGCCGCGAGCTGTTGCCCGCCATGGTGGACTTCCTGGAGCGCGAGCCCAGCGCCCACATCTGCGCCCCGCGCCTGTACTATCCGGACGGGCGGCTGCAGGAAACCAACCGCAACCTTCCCACCCCTGCGGCGGCGGTGTTCGGGCGGCGCAGCCTGGTGGCCCGCCTGTGGCCAGGGAACCCGTTGACCGCACGCTACCTCCGCCGCGACCTGCGGGGCGAGACCCGGCCCCACCCCGTTCAGCAGGTCTCCGCGGCGGTGATGATGTTCCGCCGCGACATGATCGAGCGCATCGGCGGCTGGGATGAAGGGTTCTTCGCATACTGGCTGGATACGGAGTGGTGCATACGGGCCGGCAAGGCGGGCCTGGGAGTCTGGAGCCTGCCGCATCTCTCCGCGACCCATCACGAAAGCAACCGGCCGGCGGTGCGCAAGACCTGGCGCCGGCTCTGGATGTTTCATCGGGGCGCGATGCGGCTGTATCGGCTCCACTACGCCGGCGGTCCGCTGGACCCCCGGTGCTGGGTCGCCGGGGCTCTGTTGATGGTCCGTTTCGCCCTGCTGGCCGCGATCGATCCATTCCTCCCCCCGGCTCCGGCGAACGGACGCGGGGAAGCGTCGGCCACCGCCCGGCAGGACCGAACGGCAGCCGGTGCGAAGCCGCCAGGGTGAACAGGCCATGAGCATCACAACGGAAGACATCGCCATTCTCGGCGGCGGCCTTGCCGGCCTGACGGCCGGCTACATCTCCGGTGCGCCGGTGTTCGAGGCCCAGGATTCACCGGGTGGTGTGGCGAGCTCGGACAAGGTCGATGGCTTCGTCTTCGATCGTGGCATCCACGTTCTGCAGACCAACAACAAGATTGTCTTGAACCTGTTGGATGAGCTGGGCGTCCGCTTCACCGAAGTGACCCGCTACGCCTACATCTACGCGCGCGGCGTCTACACGTCATATCCGTTTCAGGTCAACAGCACCGGGCTCCCCATCAGCCTGCGGCTGCGGTGCGTCCGCGACTTCCTCCGCAAGGATCGCCTGCCGCCGCCCGGCAACTACGAGGACTGGATCCGTTCGAGCGTCGGCAACGGCTTCGCGGACACCTTCCTGATCCCGTACAGCGAGAAGTTCTGGGGTGTCCATCCCCGCGAGATGACCTTCGAATGGACGGGCAACCGGGTGCCGCAGCCAACAACGTGGCAGGTGCTGCGGGGTGCCGTGATCGACCGGCGCACCGGTATCGGCTCCAACGCAACCTTCAGGTACCCCACTCAGGGCGGCTACGGCAGTATCGCGGAGGCCCTGGCGGCGAGGCAGTCGCGGCTGTCTCTGGGACACCGTGCCACCGCGATCGACCTCCCACGGCGCGAGGTGCGGTTTGCCAATGGGCATGCGGTCCGCTACCGCCGGCTCATCTCGACCATTTCGTTGCCGGAGTTCGTGCGCCTCGCCTCACCCGTGCCGGAGGAGGTTCGCCAGGCCGCAGGCCGGCTGCGCACCAACTCCATATTCGTCGTGAACCTGGGGATTGCCGGCGATCTCCGGCCGGTACGCCATTGGATCCACTTCCCCGAACCTGACATCGCGTTCTTCCGGGTCAGCCTGCCGGGTCACTTCGTCGACAGCACGACACCGCACGGGCACGCATCAATCTCGGCGGAAATCGCCTATCACGGAACGCCGCCTGACCCTGCCGCGGCCATCGACCGGACCATCGCCGACCTCAGGCGTGTCGGGTTGCTGTCGGACGAGACCCGGATCGTCGCGACCTCGACCGCCGATATCCGCCGGGCCTACGTCATCTACGATTTCGACCGAAGGGCTGCGCTCGAGACCATTCATGCCTGGATGCGCCGTCATCACGTGGTCCCCTCCGGCCGGTACGGGTTGTGGACCTACTTCTGGAGCGACGAAGCGATGCTGTCGGGGCGAAAGGCGGCACAGCTGGTGATGACGGCCGCGCCCGAACGCGTTGCCGAACTGGTGGACTGAGCCCGAAGGCGGGGTTCCAAGCGACCTCGGGCGATGAAGGGGTGTCATGGACATTCACTCCCTCGGCATTCCGGAGATCAGGGTCCTGACGCCGAAGCGGCACGGCGATCACAGGGGCTTCTTCTCCGAGGTCTACAACAGGCAGGTTCTGGCGGCTGCCGGCATCGATATCGATTTCGTCCAGGACAACCACTCCCTCTCGATTGCGAAGGCAACGGTGCGCGGCCTGCACTTCCAGACGCCACCGTTCGCCCAGGACAAGCTGGTGCGGGTGGTGCGGGGCGCCGTGTTCGACGTCGCCGTCGACCTGCGCCGTGGCTCACCGACGCAGGGCCAGCACGTCAGCGTGATCCTCTCGGCAGACGACTGGAACCAGCTCCTGGTGCCGATCGGCTTCGCCCACGGCTTCATGACGCTCGAGCCGAATACGGACGTCATCTACAAGGTCAGCAACTACTACTCATCGCAGCACGACAAGGGCCTGCTCTGGAACGACCCGGAGCTCGGTATTGCCTGGCCGATGGGTGCCGACCAAGCCGTCTTGACCGACAAGGACCGCGGACTGCCCCGGCTAAAGGATTTGATGACCACCTTCGATTACCCTTGAGACGGCCCACGGAAACATGGGAGCCACTTTGAGGTCGGTTCGATGAAGCTGCTGGTCACAGGAGGCGCCGGTTTTATCGGCTCGGCGTTGGTGCGGCACTTCGTGGCCCAGCCGGGCGTCAGCGTGGTCAATATCGACAAGCTGACCTATGCCGGCAACCTGGATTCCTTGGCCGCGATCAACGGCGCGCCGAACTACACGTTCGAGCGGGTGGACATTTGCGACGGGACCGGGATCCGGCGGGTGCTGCGGGCCTTCCGGCCCGATGCCATCATGCATCTGGCTGCCGAAACCCACGTCGACCGCTCGATCGATGGTGCCGCGGACTTCGTCCGCACCAACATCCAGGGCACCTATGTCCTGCTCGAGGCGGCGCGGCACTATTGGAGCGAGCTGGAAGGCCGGCGGCAGACCGCGTTCCGCTTTCATCACGTCTCCACCGATGAGGTCTACGGCGCGCTGGGCCCGACCGGGTGCTTTACCGAGTGCACGCCGTACGCGCCCAACTCCCCGTACGCGGCAAGCAAGGCGGCGGCGGACCACCTGGTGCGGGCGTGGTGGCGCACCTACGGCCTGCCGACGGTGATCAGCAACTGCTCCAACAACTATGGCCCCTGCCAATTTCCCGAGAAGCTGATCCCCCTTTGCATCATCAACGCCCTGGAGGGGCAGCCACTGCCGGTCTACGGCCGCGGCGACAACGTGCGCGACTGGCTGTTCGTCGAGGATCACGTGGCCGCGCTGGACCTGATCGTGCGCCAGGGACGGCCCGGTGAAACCTATAACGTCGGTGGCGACGAGGAGGTGCGCAACATCGACGTGGTGCACGCCATCTGCGCGGTGATGGATGACATCGTCCCGGGACCTCGGCCGCATGCCGAACGCATCCGGTTCGTCCGCGATCGTCCCGGCCACGACTTCCGCTACGCTATCGATGCAACCAAGATCCGGACCGAGCTGGGCTGGCAACCCCGTCACCGCTTCGATCAGGGGCTTCGGCACACGGTGGCCTGGTACGTCGCCAACCGCTCATGGTGGGAGCGCATCCGGTCGGGCGTGTACCGCGGCGAGCGCCTTGGAACCGCCGGGATGACGGCGGAGGCCATGTGATGGCACCGGAGCCCGCGAAAGTCCTCGTCGTCGGCCGCAGCGGACAGGTGGCGAGCGCTCTCAGGGCCGCCGCGTGGCCTGGATTCCTCGCTTTGGAATGGCGGGGGCGCGAATCGCTCGACCTGCGCCGGCCGGAAGCCGTCGCCGAGGCGGTGCGGACCGGCGGATGGGCTGCGGTGATCAACGCCGCCGCCTATACCCAGGTCGACCGCGCCGAGACCGAACGGGAAGACGCGTGGGCGGTGAACCGGAACGGGCCGGCGGCACTGGCGGAGTCCTGCGGCCGGGCCGGGATCCCGCTGATCCACCTCTCCACCGACTACGCCTTCGACGGCACCAAGGCTGAGGCCTATGTCGAGACGGACGCGGTCAACCCGGCCTCATTCTACGGACTCAGCAAGGCGGAAGGCGAAGCCGCGGTGCGCGATGGCACCGCCGCCCATGTCATCGTCCGGACGTCCTGGGTGTTCAGCCCGGTCGGCACCAACTTCGTCAAGACGATGTTGCGGCTCGGCCGGGAGCGGAAGGAACTCCGCATCGTCGACGACCAGCGCGGGCGGCCGACCGCCGCTGCCGACATTGCCGATGCGGTGTCGAGGATCCTTGCCGCCCTGCTGACCGGCAAGTCCGACGGCTTCGGGACCTTCCATTTTGCCGGTGCCGGCGCAACGTCGTGGCACGGCTTCGCGCGGGAAATCTTCCGCCAAGCGGCGCTGCGCGGTTTTGCGCCGGTTCCGGCCGTGACGGCGATACCGACCTCGGCGTATCCGACGCCGGCACGGCGGCCGATCAACTCGGTTCTCGACACCACCCGTATCGAGCGCGTCTACGGCATCGTACCGCGGCGCTGGGAAGACGCGCTCGGAGAAACGCTGGACGCTCTGGTCCGTCCGGCCGAATCCACCGCCCGCAAGGAAGTGATGCGATGAAGGGACTGGTCTTGGCCGGCGGCACGGGCACCCGTCTTCACCCGGTAACCCAGGCGGTGTCCAAGCAGCTCCTGCCTGTTTATGACAAGCCGATGATTTACTACCCGCTGACCACACTGATGCTGAGCGGCATCCGGGACATGCTGGTCATCACCACGCCGGACGATGGGCCGCAGTACCAGCGGCTCCTGGGCGACGGCGGTCAGTGGGGCTTGGCGCTGTCGTATGCGGTGCAGACGGCACCCCGCGGACTTGCCGATGCCTTCATCGTCGGCCGCGATTTCGTCGGAGACGAGGGTGCGGCCCTGATCCTCGGCGACAATCTGTTCTACGGTCACAGCCTTTCCCAGACCCTCTTACGGGCGGTCACCCGCACCCGGGGAGCCACGGTATTCGCCTACCACGTGAGCGACCCGGAGCATTATGGAGTGGTCGAGTTCGACCACAAGGGGCGGGCCCGGTCGCTGGAGGAGAAGCCGTCCAGCCCCCGCTCCAACTGGGCGGTAACCGGCCTCTACTTCTATGACAATCGGGTGGTCGACATTGCGGCTCGGCTGCAGCCCTCGGCCCGCGGCGAGCTGGAAATCACCGACATCAACCGCACCTACCTCGAGTGGGGGGAACTGCAGGTCGAACGCCTCGGCCGCGGCTACGCATGGCTTGACACCGGGACCCACGACTCCCTGCTCGAGGCCGGCGGGTTCGTCCGCACACTCCAGCACCGGCAAGGGGTGGGCATCGCCTGCATCGAGGAGATTGCGTTCCGGATGGGCTTCATCGACCGCCCGCAACTCTTCCGCCTCGCCGACATGCTGGGGAAGAGCCGATATGGCGATTACCTCCGCCGTCTCGCCGACGACACGCGGGAATTGAAGGTGCAGGAGGAGCCAAGCGGCACGGGCGAATCGACGATCCCGGTGCCGGCGTAGACCCGTTCGTCCTCAGGGCGTGCGGCGGCGCACGTAGATCGCCCCGTCGAGCTGCCTGGTTTCCAGCACGGTGCAGGGCTCCAGCCGTTCGGTGGTCTCCCCTTCCTCGGCACCGACCGAGCCATCGACCCGGCAGGCGGAAGGTCCGTCGAGGCAGGCGCCGGTCTTTACGTCGAACCGTGCCGAGTGCCAGGGGCAGACCACGGTGTGACCGCGTAATGCGCCCTGGCCCAGGGGTCCACCCTCGTGGGTGCATGACCCGAGGCCGTAAATGGTGCCGTCAACCAGAAACAGAGCGATCGATCCGCCGTCGATCTCCACGTCGCTTTCGTAGCCCTCACCCTCGATCAGGTCTTCGGCGGCGGCGGCCCTGATCCATCCTTCGCCCATGTCTGCCTCGGCTTGACCGTTGGGGACCGCATTCATCGGCCAAGATCCTCCGCCGGTCAAGCCGCCACGCGAACGCGGGCGCGCTGCACGTGGCCGCACGCCCCGCACGCCACCTCGAACTCATCCACCTCGACATCGGTTTCGACCAGGTCGGGGATCTCCATGTCGGTCCAGAACTCGGACCCCTCCCGGTTGAAGTGTTTGATCCGCTGCTTGATGTAGACGACCTGTTCAATGCGCTGGTGCAGCCGCTGGCGACTCCGCTCCGTGAGTTCCGGGTGACCGCACCGAGCGCAAACTTGAGGAATATGATCGACCAGGCCATCAGGAGAGGTCGAAGTCATATTCCCGTGCCCACAGGACATTGACGTACTTCTTTCCGACATAGTGATCGACCTCTTCGCGACGGAAGCGGGTATCGAGCTCCGCCTCACGGTCCTGCCAAACCGGTTCGACGTCGCCGGACAGCCAGTGATCGTCCGGCCGGTTCCAAAGCTCGTCGATGTGGCGCTGATACTCGGCGGAGCATTCATTCTCCAGCGAGGCGTTCAGGTACCAGCGGAACATCACCCGCACTTTCTCCAACTCCACGTGCCGGAAGGTCGCCTCCTTGAGCACGGTGCCGCCACGGTAGCTCTTGACTTCGTCCCAGCGCGCCGCGTCGATCAAATCGCTCTCCTGGCAAAAATCCCACAGCTTGGTCCCGGGATACGGCATGAAGGTCGAGACCCAGACGATGTAGGCCCGCAGCTGGGCGTTCAGCCGCGCCGTCTGGATCATGTCATCAAGGGTCTCTGTCGGCAGGCCGATCATGTTGAAGGCCTGCGGCTTGAGGCCGTACTTGCGTGCCAGCGCGAAATCCTCGAGCAACACCGAATCCGGAATGCTGCGGTTGAGGACGCGGTTGCGGATGGTGGGATTGCCCGCTTCGACCCCCATCTTCACCACCTTGCAGCCCATCTCCTTGAGCAGGCGAGCGATCTTTTCATCGAAGGCCAACGGCTGCGAGGTGCAGGCGAACGGGAGGCCGATCTCCCGCTTGTAGACCGGCGCGAGGTCGGCGAGCCAGCGCGAGTAGATGGCAAAGACGTCATCGACGAAGGTGAAATATTTGACGTCAGGGTAGTTGTCCATGACATCGCGCAGCATGCCGATCGTGGTCTCGACATTGCGCCGGCGCACGAAATCCTTCATCTTGACTTCTTGGGCGGTGCCTTTGAGGTCCTGCTTGTACATGTCGAAGAATGGCGTGTTGAAACAATAGGTGCAGGCGTAGGGACAGCCGCGCGAGGCGATCACCTCGGCCCAGCCGTGGCGGGTCTGGACGATGCGGTCGTAGCTGAAAATCTCCCGATCCTCGTAAGGGAGTCCGTTGAGGTCGTCGGGCCAGCGGCCGACCGGATTGTCGATGACCGCATCACCGTTGGGCAGCGTGAAGCTGGGGGCAGACCGGACAACCGTGCTCACCCCGTCGGTTCCGGTGGCGGCCAGTTCCAGTTCCAACTCGCCGGCGCGGACCTTGATCAGCAGGTTGGCCACGTCCAGTGTCGAGGCGCCGGCTTCCAGCCGGTTGACCAACTCAAGCAGCGGGTACTCGCCCTCACCCTTGCAGACGTAATCGACACTCGGCTCGAAGATAATGTCCCGAGCCGCCGAATTGGCATGATGACCGCCGACGATGATCGGGATATCGCACGCGCGGCGGATAAATTTGGCAATCGTCTTGACGTAAAACCACTGATTGGTAACTGCTGAGAACGCTATTAAGCCAGGCTGATACTCGAGAACGTCCTTGACAATCCGCTCGACATCCAGAGGATAGTCGAGCTCATCAGTGACATGCAGAAGCTTGGTCTCATGCCCGCCCCGCTTGAGGTATGCGGACAAAACCCCGATGCCACACGAATAGCCCACCGATATGCCGATATCGGTATAGATGAACAGCACACGCACAGCCACCTCCCCACTTCACGACACCGTTCCCGATGCACGAAGCGCGCAAGTTGAATGTCTCGACATATTCTTATGCTAAAAACACCCCCACCAGAGATATTACTGCAAAAGCCGAGCAATATGCAAGCTGAAAACGGAGGCAGCCGCAATCAACCGCGGTGGGTTGTTACTCTCGCCTGGGCCAAAACCAAGTTGCGGGACTGCGGATAGCGGGACGCGGTCGATCGGTCCCCGACGGAGCACTACGACATCGGGAGGCGGCGCCGGCTGGCGGGGGGACTTCAGGCTTCCGGCGGCGTTGCGCGGCGACGGACGGCCCACCGACAGCAGCCTGCCGGTGAGAGCATCCGCAGCGACCGAAGACCTGAAAGGAGATGAAGCCGGCACCGACAGGCGGACCGTTTTGGCCGCCGATCCGGGGCGCTCACTTCAGCGCCCAAGACACGTCAGGGCTCGTCAGAGCCGGCTCCGAACAAATCAACCGAAGGATCGTCCGTCTGGAATCAACCGGATGTCTTGGAGCCCATCGAGAGATCCTGGCTGGCAATCTTCTTGGCTTCCTCGGCGAACTCCTTGCCCAGCGCCGCCATGGCATGGGCATCACCGGTCAGGTTCTCAGCCACGGTCTTGAGGAAATCCTGCTGCTTGCGACGGCACTCCTGCAGATCCTCCGGACTGGACATATCGGCAGCCGCTTTGAGTTGTCCGAGATTCAATTCAGTCCCGGCCAGTCCCGGTTTCTCGGAGTCCGCGCCTTCAATACAATTTATCGTTGTGTCAAACTCATGCTGGGCCTCGGAAAAGTCGATCCCATTCGCCGCCGAGTGTCAAGGTGAACCTGGACAGCTTGCAGGACGGGTGACCATGTCCCTTGCGCATCTCGGCTAGAAGTCTCGCCGCCTGGGTTCCGACGGTGAAGCCATGAGACGTGCGGCGCGGCTCACTGTCCTGCCCCCGCCGGCAATCGGTCCCATCCCCCCATGAGCGCGGGAGATCGGCGGCGCAGAAACCTGCTGGCCGGATCCCGGGCGGGAGCCGTCACAGCTTGGGTTCGCGCTTGGCGGAGAAGATGACGCGGGCATCGGGGCCGGAGCCGTCGCCAGGGAAGAATGCCGGCATGGTATAGAAGTAGCCTCGGGGCAGCGGCACCTGACGGCGCTCGCTGCCGTCCGGACGCATCGTCCACAGCCCGGTGTTGCCGAGGTTGCGGAGGTCGACGTGCCAGAAGATCAGCAGCCGGCCGTCGCTCGACCATTCCGGTACCGCATCCACCCCGCCCGGCCGGGTCAGGGACCGTTCGGTGCCGGTGGCGAGATCGACGACGATGACGTGCCACTCGTCCGGTGCCACCTGGCGCATCAGGGCAACGGACTCGCCGTCGGGGGACAGCTTGGGATCGTAGTCGCCGGGGCCGACGCCGCTGGGTGCGGTGCCCCGCCAAGCCGGGGGGTTGGTGATCTGGCGGGCTTCACTGCCGTCGACCCGGGAAATCCAGATGGTGTCCACAGCTCCCTTGGCAGCAAACACCATTTTGTCGCCGACGATGTGTGGATCCGAAGGCATGACAGCGTCGGGGGTCGGCTGCCGGCGGATGCTGCCGGTGGCGACGTCGACGATGCGGAGTTCCGGTCGCCCGCCCGGATCAACGGCGACGTAGATGATGCCCCGGCCATCCGGCGTCCAGTAGCCGTTGGCCGCCACCGCTCCCCGCCGCGGCGGCACCAGCGACCGCATGCCGCTGCCGTCGATCCGCATCAGCATGATCTCGGTCTCCTCGACGCCATGGATTTCCATCGAGGTGCCGTCCGGTCCTTCGCGGTTGTAGCGGGTGAAGGTGACCCATTGATGGTCCGGGGAAACCCGCGCGTGGTTGATCTCCCGGTCGCGGTCGGCGGCGATCCGGTTGAGCCCCGAGCCGTCCAGCCGGCTCACCATGATGCTGAAGTGATCCGCCTCCCGCGTGTTGCTGCCGCGCCGCGGCCGCTCGCCCGACTGGCTCGGGGATGGTGACGGCGCCGCCGCACGCGGGGCGGCAGCGGCGAAGGCTGCGAACGCCGGCCGGCGGGTGCCGTCGCGCTGGGCGAGTCCAAAGCCCGCTGCCGGTCCGCTGTCGGCAACGTCATGCAGCATGGCCCACAACATCATCTCGACACCGGCCCTACGCGCCAGCTCCGGCAACCGTTCGGCAAAACCCCGCTGCAGCTCCGCGCCCCGGGCGCCGGTGGCCGCCCAGCCTGCCTGCAGGATCACCTTCGGATCGTCGCGACCGAAGTCCGCAAGCCGGGCGTAGTAGTCGGGGGGAAGGTCCCGGGGATCGTCCCGCACGATGCTGGGCAGCGTGCCGATGGCGAGGACATCCAAACCCGGCCGGAATACGTCGACCAGCTTGCGATGCTCGGCCAGTTTTCCCGGCTCGCTGGTGCGGAGCATGGAAAGGATTTCCCACTGGAACGACACGAACACGTTGGTCCCGGGTGCCGCCGCCTTCGCTCTGGCCGCGGCCTCCTTGTAGGCCTCGGCAAAGTGGACGTACTCGCGGATGTCACTGCCGGCCATCCGGTTCACGTCCGTACCCAGGCCGAGATAGGGTGCCCGCAGTGCCGCCAGCGCCGCCGCATCGCGCACAAAGGCATCCCGGACGGACTTGCGGCTGAAGCTGGTTCCGCCGGCGTGGGCCGGCGCCGCCACCCTGAGAGCGCCGCGGTCATCCCTGAAGGGATTCAGGACCAGCACGGGCGTGAGCCCTTGCGCCCGCGCAAGCCCCACCAGAACGTCTGCGATCATCTGAAGATTAGGGGTGTCCCATTCGAGAACGATGCCAGCGACGCTGCCCACCTCCTGGGCGGCGTCGAACATGCCCCGAACATCCGCGTCGCCATGATCGGGAAAATTGCGCGGGGTGACGACGACGCCGCGCTCCAGCCCCAGGGCCGCCGGAGCGCCGACCACGCTGAGGCAGGCCGCCGCGAGAAGCCACGTACAGAGCCGGCGGATACGGTCAACCATCGGGTTCACTCCTTGTTATCGTGCGTTGCGGCCCCGGAAGCGGGCCACGGCGCGCCGCACTGCCGCGCGGTCATCACGCTGGAGACCGAGCAAGGAAACGACCAGCACCGAACAAGTAGCCGACGTCGCAACCGTTACAATGGACACAAACAGCGGATCGGAGGCGGCCCCGACGAAGTCGCCCATCATCCGGCCCGAGACGGCTCCCAGCAGAACGGCCAGCCCTGCGACCGCCGGCGCCCGCCATGTCGTCACAATCGCCCAATGCCGGCGCAGCAGCATGATTCTTGCTCCCGCGTAGATGGTATTTGCGGTCGCGCTCGCGATTGCTGCGCCGAGGATGCCGGCGACCGGCACAAGGGCGACATTCAAAACCACGCTGGCAGCAGCGGCTGAAAGAGCGGCTTTCAGCTCGGCTTTCGGATGGCCGGTGAAGACCAGAGCGAACGCGGCCGAGCCGAGGCCACTCCTGATGAAATATCCCACCGCCAGGATGGCGATCACCGTTGCGCCGGCGGCGAAGTCCGGTCCCATGAGGCGAAGCGGCAGCTCAGGCATGGCAATCAGCACCGCCACATACGGCGCCGTGGCAAACAGAACGATGCGGTTGGAGCGCTCGTAGTGGGCGGCAATGGCCGACCGGTCCCGCTGCTCCGCGTAGACCGGATACAGGCGCGCCGCCGCCACGTTCCAGCACAGCAGCACCAGTTCGATCAGCATGACGAAGGGCAGGCACGCCCGATAAATCCCGACCTCCGACGCCGGGCGGAACCAGCCGATCACCACGACATCGGTCCACAGGATCATCTGGTAGACCAGGGCACTGGCCAGCATCGGAGATGCCCCGACCAGCATCTGCCAAGTGTCGGAACGGGACAGCAGCACCGCATCCGATGCCGGCAGCAACCGGGCGGAGAGGAGAATGCCCGCAACCAACGGCAAAAACGTCGCGACCGCGAAGGCCACCGCCACCCACGGGCCGCCCATGGCGAGCACCATGAGTAGAGCGACGCCGGCCGCGAAGCACGCCCGCGCCCCGACCAGGGGGGCGGCCGGCGACCAGATTCCGCCGGCGGCCCGGAGCGCCGAGGCGGTGATCTCCACGATCGCCAAGCCTGGCACGGCGATCGCGACGACCCGAAGGTAGGTCGCCAGCTCCGGCTTGCCGAACCCGCTCTCAGCGATGGTGCCGGCGGAGAGAGCGAGCAACAACGCCAGCGCGGTACCGATTGCCGCGCTGGATGCGACCGCGGTGAACACCGTCGGCCGCGCCCGCGGCCCGTTGCCGCCGGCAAGGTCGATCGGGATCTGGCGGTAGACGGCAACGTCGAGACCCGATTGGGCGACGATCTGCGCCGCGCGGGTGAAAATCACCGCCAGCGCGAACAGCCCGTAGGATTCCGTCCCCAGCAGCCGAGCCGCCAGCACCTCGTTGGCGACCGCGAGGATGCCCACCGCCGCGGCGGTGAGCAGATTGACGATCGCGCGGGTCGCAAAGCCGCCCGACCGCTCCAGCCGAGGATCGGCAGCCATGAAAAGCCTACTCGGCCGCGGCGTGGCGCGTTTCGACGGCAGGCGGCGCGGCGCGGTCCTCGGCACAGCCGCGGTTGAAGTGCCAGTTCACCATCCCGCGATACATCCAAGGACGCATCAGCCGGGCAAGCTTGTGGTTCCTCTCGGCGGCTCGAGCGAGCGGGAGCCACAGCCCGGGGACAGTCAGGCAATTGAACATGATGGCGCGCGCGGCGTACAACCCGACCAGCTTGAGCGGGTTGCGGTCGACACCGATCAGTCCAGGCCGACCCGGCTGGCGCAGCGCGTGACCATGATCGGCGAGGTAGGTCCACCTTCCGAGGACGTGGTAGCGCACGGTGATCTCCGGCGCCGACGCATGCGTCCTGAGCCAACGGAAGTTCAGTCCGCGCTGGTATGCCCGGTTCAGGACGTGGTCCAGGGTCTCGTGATGATAGTGTTCGGCCAGCGCCGCCGGCTGATAGCGGATGCGCAGTCCCCGCCGGCCGAGCCGATGACCCAGTTCAGCATCTTCGTGGGTGATCAAGCCGCCTGGACCATGGTCCTCGCGAAACATGCCGTGGGTCAGCATGAACGCGCGCTTGAAGGAGATGTTGCACGCCCAGAACAGGTAGCCGGGCAGCCACTCCAAGCCGTCGAACTGCTCGAAACGGAAGGGATTATGCATCCGTAGAAACACCGTGTCGGTGAGCCGGGGTGACTGCACCACCCGCCCCAGGACGGCCACTTCGGGCTCGGGGTGGCAATCGTGGCTCTCGAGATGAGCCCGCAGGGCCTGGGGCTTGAGCCAGATGTCATCGGCGATCAGGAGCACCAGCGGCGCCGAGGCGGCCTCGATCCCGCGGTTCTGGGTGTAGCCGGGACCGCGATTGGGGTGCCGGATGGACCGGATCCGGATGGGAAGCGTCGCCGACAGTTCACTGACGACATCCGGGGTGTTGTCAGGCGACTCGTCGTCGGCGACGACCACCTCGAACTCAGTCGGCGCGAGGTCTTGGCGGGCAAGACAAGCGAGCGTCTCCCGCAACGTGTCGGCACGATTATACGTCGTGACGACCACGCTGATCCGTGGTGTGTCAGTCATCGCTCCAGGCCCATCCCCTGCTTGTCATGATCGAAGAGAGCTGGTTCGAGGGCGACGCCCGGCCTAAAGACCCGTCAGCCTGGGGCCGGTCGCCGGTCGTTCGGGCTGCGACCGTGGGCGGGACAACTTGCCGTCACGGCAGCCGCGATAGAAGCTCCGGTTGACGATCCCCCGATACATCATCGGCCGCACCCAGTTGGCAAGCCGTTGATTCCGTTCGGCGGTGCGGACCAGGGGCAGCCAGATGCGATCGACCGCCCAGCCGTTGAACACGAGCGTTCGTGCCACGTAGGTCGCCAGGAGTTGCAGTGGCCGCCGATCGCCGCCGATCAGCAACGCTCGTCTCGGGCCCCACCAGGCGCGGACATGGTCGCCCACGCAGCGCCAGTCGGTGATGGTACGGTATCGGACGCTGAGTTCCGGTGCCGGCGCCAAGTCACGGAACCACCAGTAATTGAGCCCTCGCATGTAGGCCCGGCCGATAAAATGCTCCAGTGTCTCGTGGTGATAGTGTTCGCCCACAGCCGCCTGCTCGTAGCGGATGCGAAGGCCGTGCTGGGCAAGCCGGTAGCCCACCTCGGTATCCTCGTGGGAGGCGACCCCGCCCGGGCCATGGTCCTCGCGAAACATGCCGTGGGCCGTCATGAACGACCGCTTGAACGAAATGTTGCAGCCCCAGAAGAAGTAATAGGGCAGCCATTCGAGCCCATCCAACTGACCGAATCGGAACGGATCGTGCGTGCGCAGCAGCAGGGTTTCCGTCAGCCGCGGCGACTGCACGACCCGGCCAAGGACCGCGACCTCCGGCTCGGGATGCCGCTCGTGGGCCTCGAGATGCGCGCGCAGCGCCTGCGGCTTCAGCCAGATGTCATCGGCGATCAGCAGCACGAGCGGCGCCGAGGCGGCCTCGATGCCACGGTTCTGGGTGTACCCGGGTCCGGCATTGTCATGCCGCAGGTAGCGCAGGCGGACCGGCAGTGATCGCAACAACTCCCGGACGACATCCTGCGTGTGGTCTGGCGAACCGTCGTCGACCACGATCACTTCGAACGCGTCGCTCGGCAGATCCTGCGCCGCCAGCCGCGCACACGTCTCCCGGAGCGTCTCAGCCCGCTTGTAGGTTGAGACCACGACGCTGATCTTCGCTGCCGCTCCGGGACCATCCGGCCCGGCGGATGGCTGGATCAAGTGACCATCTCCTTTCGTGCTGCGACATGCCTTTGCACCGCAACCAGCAGGCCGACCAACAGCCAAAAGAAGGTGAACAACGTCGGCTCGCGGAACAGCGGGTGGGTGAGGCCGTCAAAGAAGTATACTGCCAGCGCCCCCAGTCCGCCGAGGGCCAACCAGGAGACACTGGGGTCGCGCGCGGCGAACAGACGCCAGTAGCCGAACATGGCACCGAATAGAATAGCAAAGAAGCAAGCCGCGCCGAAGACGCCGGATTCGGTCAGCATCCAGAGCATGGCATTGTGGACCGGCAGTTCCAGGAAGCCGTCACGATTGTAGATGCGCAAGGCCTCCATGTAATTTCCGGCACCGAAGCCAAAGAATGGGTGGGCCAACCACACGTCGACCGCGACTTCGTACTGTTCGAAACGGGCGACCATGATTTCCCATGGCGCCGTAACGAACCGCTCGATCACCCGGGAGAGCAGCCACGGCGCCAACGGCAGTACCGCCAGAATCGGCACCAACAGAATTCGGACCGCGCGCCATTCTCCCCGCCATGCCGCCGCTGCGATCACCACGCCGAGGCCGAGTGCCAGGCTCAGATACGCCGATCGGGAGTAAGAGACCACCACGGCCGAAATCGCCAACAGGCTGAAGCCGATCAACACGACAACCACGTGTCGCGGCTGCCCGGGCCGCAACAGCGATCCGAGAACGAGCATCAACAGCATGCCGACGAAGCCGCCATAGGCGTGCGAGTCGTACGACGTGCCGGTGGCGCGGGCGATGTATTCGATGCCCGGCACCTGGTACTGCGTCTGCAGCGCCTCACCGCCGGCCCCTTTGTCAAGCGCGAGGCCGACGCCAAGGCCGGTGAAGGTCTGAAACAGCCCGATGGCCGAGACGATCAGGATCGACCACAGCACCGCGGTGGTGAGCCAGGGCACATGCCGTGGCATGAAGTGGCGGGAAATGATGTAATAGTAGGCGGCGAATTTCATCACGAACAGCACCGCCCCGATACCAAGCGCCGGGTCGGGAACCCCGATGATCGAGACCACATGGGCGATGATCAGGAGAATGACCGCGGTATCGATCCAATGCCGCCGATCCATCGCGGGTGGGCGCGGCGGTGCGAAGCCGAGTGCCCAGGCACCAAAGAGACCGATCAACAGGAAGTCGGCAAGGCCGATGTGCGCCATTCCGGCGTAGGCGGCGGCACCGAATGCCTCCCCCTCCAGCCCCGCCGGTGCGAACCATTTCAGGAACGCCGAGAACGGCAGGGTAGCCAGAAGGCTCACAAACAGGAAATCGAACAGCCGCGCGGTGAACATCAGCGCGACGGCAACGCCGACCACCGCGACCACCACGATGACCAGCCAGCGGGCTTCCAGCTGCCAGACGGGATGCAGTGCTGCCCCGAAAGCGGCGCCGAGAAGCACCGTCAGACCCGGACGAAAGTCGAAGGCCGTCCGAGGGCCGCTGTGCTCGGTCACTCGAGGCGGCTCCCGCCGGTCGATGCCAGGGCGCCCATCACATGCCGAGGGAGCGCATCAGGTAGAAGCTGCCCAAGCCGACGACGCAGCCCAGCATCGCCACGATCAGGTACAGCAGCGCGGCGGGAATGTAAGGACGCCGGCCGGCCCGTCTGCCCCCCACCTGGAACAGATAGCGTGGAACGACGCGGGCGGGATCGATGTTATTGCTCATCGCTTGATTCCTGCGGCGGCTTCCACCCCGCTGCCGCGAGCCCGCGGCCCCCGGGAGGGAAAGAGGATCCGGATGTTGAGCAGCGTGAACGCGATGGTCAGCCCGATCGACAGCAGCAAGGCGAGCGTCAGGGCCAAACCGGTATGATAAACCTTGATCGGTGACACCGGCTGCAGCGGCACCTGGGCCTCGGACAGGAGGCGAAGCTCGCCACCGGCCGAGCTCTGGCGAAGCTGTGCCTCCTGCAGGTCGTTGCGGAGCTGGACCAGGTCCAGCGCCCCCACCTCAAGCTGGAGCTGCAGCCGGTCGACCTCACGTTGGATGGTTGGCAGCAGCGCGACGCGCAGTTCGAGTTCGTCGATCTGCTGGGACAGGGTGTCACGCCTCGCCAGCAGGCCACTGAGGCGCACCTCCGAGAACAGCCGTTCGGAAACCAGCCGCCGCGCATCCTCGGGCTGGATGACCTCGACGACACCCCCGGTACGGATGCGCTCGAAGTCCCGCGCCTGCCCCTGGCGGGCCCGGATCGCCTCGATCTGGCTTTGCGTCTCGACGATTTCGGCGTCCGTCCGCAACCGCGCCAAAGCAAGCTCGTGAAGACGCGTGGTGGCCCGTTCCGCCTCCAGGCTCGCCGAAGCGACGCGTTCGCGCTCGAGCATCTCCTGAAGTGTTCGCCGTATCAAGGCGATCTCCTGCTCCTTGCCGACGATCAGGCCGCTGACCCGGGCGCTCCGCAGCTCGCTCGGTGCGGCGTCCTGGCGGTTGAGCCATTCGACCATGCGCCCCGCGATCTCGTTGGCGATCTCCGCCGCCCGGTCCGGCCGCTTGTGCCGCACCCGGAGCTCGAATACGTAGGAATCGCGGCTGCGCAACCGGACGTTTGAACGGAGCTGCTCGACCGTCTTCTCGAGCGCATCGGGCTCGATGATCCGCCCGTACTTGGCGAGGGACCATGCATCGCCGACGACATCAAAGGCCCAGTCCTTGGTGCGGCGGTACAGCACCACATACCACGCGCCTTCATAGACCTTGGGCTCGTCGTGCAGCGACAATGCGAGGACCGTGGGCCGCAGGATGGCGTCGCTGCTCACCACCTCCTGCATCGTTTGGCTGATCACCTTGAACGGCGCCTGCGGCACCGGGGAGCCGAAGGCCTGCGCCTCCTTGCCCGTCAGGCGGGTCACCTCCTGCGGCCGATAGAACAGCGCCGCCTCGGCCTCGTACCGTTCGGAGACGACGAACGTGAGGGTGAGCGCGCTGAGGGCCGCCGCCGCCGTAAAGACGATAATGAACCAGCGCCGGGCCCGCAGAAGGGCAAGGTAATCGTGGAACGTGGGAACGAACAGATCATCGGCGCGCGTCGATGGCGTGCCGTGGTCGACGTTACCGTTGTTGCCCGGGGCATCAGCGTCAGACACCGCGTGTACTCCAAGCCTCGTTCCGTTGGAAACCGGATTGCCGTCCGACGACCGCCTAAGCGACCCTGTTCTGCGCTCGCAGCCTCAACTCATGATAGTACGACGGCACGACCAGAGGTGGCAAGCGCGAATGCCACGACCTGTCTTTTTCCGGTGCCGGGCCTGCCCGTTGAACGGGTGCCACGTCAGACCCTCGGCACCGTGATCGGCCTCACTTCTGCTCCGGGGTCCGGTTGGCTCCTCGACCCCATGTTCCGGCCCTTTACCGGCCCGTTGCGGATAGGAAAACCCGATCGGCGGGCGGCTTCGTCCGCCTTGTTTCAGGTCTGGTCGGAGCGGCCGGATTTGAACCGGCGACCCCTACACCCCCAGTGTAGTGCGCTACCAGGCTGCGCCACGCTCCGTCCGAACCGGACTATACCGCCCTCGACCGAGGAGACGCAACACGGCGCCCCGCCTCGAGTCGGCGCACCCCGCCGATGTGATCCAAAACCATCACTCAAGTGAGCATGAAGTCGAAAGCCCGCGTCATGAGGCCCAT
>REES01000106.1 GCA_007694935.1 Rhodospirillales bacterium | reverse complement strand
CAGGCCGCGCGTCCGTCAATTCGCGCGTCGCCATCAGATGGTTATGGATGGTACGGAGCAGCCCGTTGTCTTGCCAGGCATGCGAGCAGCCCCTCCAGGTGGCACTGCATGGTCGATGGCGGCGGAAAGTCCCTCGGCAACATCGCCCTTTCTTGGCTCGGCCCCTGAGGATATTTCATGATAACGAACCATATTCGGTCTTGATTATCCATCCGCCAAGGCTCGCGATGCCACCGCCACGGCCAGACCAACAGTGGCGAAACCAGTGAAGGCAGCGGTGTAGCCGACGGCGTCGATCATCCAGCCGGACAGCCCGGAGCCCACCGCTTGGCCGATGGCGATGGCCAATAGCGGCACGACGGGACCGAGGGCCGGCCGCTCGGCCATGATCCGGACGCCCTGGACCAGATAGAATCCGGTCAGGGTTATGTAGGAGGCCCCGAAGGCGGCGGCGGAGATCAGTGCCAAGCCCAGAACGCTTGGCGTCGCGGCAGCCAAGCCAAGGGCACCGGCCATCAGCGCCAGCGCCAGCGCATGGGTCCGGCCCGGGCCCAGACGGTCGATCAGGTCGCCGGCCGTGCTGCCCAGCAGACCCGCCAGCCCGACTGCCAGCCACATCCAACCGCTTTGCCCGCTGGACAGCCCGCCCTGGCGAACGACCAGATCGGGAGCAAAAACCCAATAGACGCTGCTGACCAGTCCCATGCCGCCGGCCAGCGTACTGAGCCGCGCGATGGCCCGCCACTGTGCAGGGCTCACCGCCGGCAGCGACTCGCTGTTGCCCGGCGCGGTCCCCTTGCCCGGGCGGCCCGGAAGGTAGGCCAGCGCTGCCAGTGCCCCCGCGGCGGCCAGCAGCGCAAAAGCCATGTAGGCGGAGCGCCAGGCCCCCAGCAACCACGCCATGGCCGGCATGGCCAGGGCCACCCCCAGGCTCGTGCCCGCATTGTGGATGGCATTGACCCGCCCGCGCAGGGCTGGGCCCACGACCCGGTGGACGGCCTCGGCCATGATCGGCGACGACAGCCCAGTGCTTATGCCGCAAACGGCCACACCGACACCCAGCACCAGCACGCCAGGAGCATTGGCGATGCCTAACAAGCCCGCCGCCGCGAGGCCCGCCGCCAATCCGCCAGCCCGCCGCGGGCCCAGCCGGCGGCACACCGCCGGCCCGATCAGAATGGCGCCAACGAAGCTGACGAAGGGCAGGGCGCCAATGATCCCCGCGCTGGTGGCGTCGAGCCCGAGATCATTGCGGATGGCCGGCAGGAACAGACCGAACACGAACCGAGCCAGACCATAGGTAATGGCGATGATGCAACCACCAAGAATAGCGATACCGAGGGTAGAAACTTGACGCACAACCAGTTAGCCGTGCCCGTTCTTTTCTGGAATCCAGCCGGCCAAGCTTTCGCCAAAGCTCCGGGCGTCCTTCTGCCGGAGGGGGATGTCGATCAGCATTTCCTTATCAAGCTGACTCACTTCACTCAAGTCATTCCATCGTAGACTCATGGCGCCGCATCCGTGTGAACCCCGCTGCCGTAACTTCTGACTTCGGCGCCATGCGAGAATGAACTGCGGGGTTGCCAGTCACTGAACCTCGACGGGTTCGAGAGACTTCTGGATCAATCTCTTACACTGGCCAAGGCTGAGGCCACCGAACCACGCGCTTGAACGTGTCTGTCGCGAGACGGCGGCGAGACGGGCGAAGAAAGGGCGAAGCGCCGGCTGGCGACTGGCACGGGGCCCAGTGGTGTGCAGGCTCTCGCAACAGGTCCGTCTCTCGCATGCCGATTCTCGTGTTGCCGAGGCGTCCCTCCGGCTTCGGCCGCTGTGGTGAATCGGTCACAGGGTAGGCGGCAACGAGGGTCACTGCGACGCAGTCGCCGTGCGTCGGTTGCCACCGCGGCAACCCCGAGCCCCCGTCCGCAAGCCGCAGAGACCATGTAGTTATCGGTGGATTGCTGCGTCCGCGAACGCCGCGACCACGGCGGAGTCTCCGAAACAACCTCACCGTGTGTGGCCCCGAAGCCCTATTGACTCTCGGGAGATTTCCGTCCACTTCGCGAAACGGAAGCCGGGATGCCCCACACACCCCGGCTCCCACCAATACTCGACGGTTGATTGACGAAAGGAGAGTCGAAATTGGCAATAGGCATCTATAGCATGGATCCTGACGCTGTCGATCCGATTTTTTACCCCGTGGTGCCGGATTCGTTCATGCGCCGCGGGGTCGGGAAGAAGGTGGCGTTTCCGATGCCCCACCGGTTCGGCGAGTGGCCGGACGAGGTGGATCGCCCCATCCTGACGCCGCGCGATCGGTGGAGCTTCTAGCCGGTCATCATGCGGCTGATTGCTGAGCGGTTGCCCCGCCCCGTCCAGGACAGGCGGTTCACGCGAACCCCTCCCCCTGGACGGGGCGGCCTGCCGGCGACCGGATGAACCGATTCGTTCGCGCAGCCGCCTCCCTCACGGCGGCCCTTACCACGCTCGGCGGCCTTGCAGCCTGTTCGCCGGCCAAGCTGCTGAATGTGCTGGTTCCCAAGGACGGCTACCAGCGGCTTGCGGACATCCCCTACAACAGCACCGAACGCCACCGCCTGGACATCTACCGCCCTGACGGCGACACCGGCGTATCACGACCGGTGCTGGTGTTCTTCTATGGCGGGAGTTGGAAAAGCGGCAGCCGCGAACTCTACCGGTTCGTCGGCGAAGCTCTGGCGTCGGCGGGCTACGTCGTGGTGGTCCCGGACTACCGGTTGTACCCATCGGTGCAGTTCCCGGCCTTCGTGGAGGATGCGGCTCTGGCCATTCGGTGGGTCGAGGAGCACATCGGTGCCTACGGAGGTGACAGTCGCCGCGTGGTCTTGGCCGGCCACTCGGCGGGTGCGCACCTGGCGGCGCTACTCCTGCTTGATCCCCGGTACCTGGCCGGCGCCGGGACAGATCGAACGCAGCTTTGCGGCTTCATCGGTCTGGCCGGACCCTACGCGTTCGATCCCGGCACCTATCGCAGCACCCGCCCGATCTTCGCCACCGCCGCGGATTCTCGAGAGACCAAGCCGGTATCCTTCGCGGATGCCGATGCACCGCCGATGTTGCTGCTGCACGGCGCCGCCGACGGCACGGTCAAGCCGATCAACAGCCTGACCCTCGCACAGCGTCGCCGGGACGTGGGTGGCAAGGCCGACTACATCAGCTATCCCGATCTCGGCCACATCGGCATTGTGCTGTCGCTGGCGGCGCCGTTTCGCGGTCGCGATGCCGTATACGCCGATGTGCTGCGGTTTCTCGAACGGGTGACCGCATCCTGTCCGGTCGACGTCCCGGCTGCGCTCTCGGCGGTGAGCGGCTGATCCGACACCCCGCTAACCTCAGTACCGTTTTCAGCGTTTGTATCGCAGGAGGATGAGATGGGTCTCGCCCGGGCTGTGTTCGGAGCGGTCGCGACTTTACTCGCAACCCAGGGAGCGTTGGCCGATAGCCGCTCGCACAATGCGCACGACTTCACGTTCGTCGGCATCGACGGCACGCCGCTGCCGCTGTCGGATTTCAGCGGCAAGGCGGTGCTGGTGGTCAATACCGCGTCGTTCTGTGGATTTACCCGTCAGTATGAAAGCCTTCAGGGGCTTTGGTCGACCTATCGGGATCGCGGCCTGATCGTCCTTGGCGTTCCGTCCAACGACTTCGGCAGCCAGGAACCCGGTGACGAGGCGGCCATCCGGGATTTCTGCGAGGTCACCTTTGGCATCGATTTCCCGCTCACTGCCAAGGTGCACGTGAAGGGAGCGGACGCGCATCCCTTCTACCGGTGGGCGGCCGGGGAACTGGGCGCCATCGCAGCGCCGCGGTGGAACTTCCACAAGTACCTGGTCGCACCCGACGGTCGCCTCGTGGACTGGTTCTCCAGCGTGACCCCGCCGACATCCGCACGGCTGGTCTCGGCAGTTGAATCCCATCTGCCGCTCAATTGAGCGGCCGGGCCCGTGCCATCGGTGATCGGTGTGTCACATCCCGAGCGATGGAGTCCGATGATCCGCCGGACCGATCCCGGCGTACAAACGTCAAAGCAAAGGTCGGGCTGGACATGAGCACAGCGTTCGTCATTGATGACTTGCCGCTTTTTCCCTTTCGGGCGGGCGCCCAATGTCGGGGTCGCCGTGCGGCCGTCCACGGTACGCAAGCGGGGGCTCGCGTGGACAACGATCGTTTGTGTGACTTGATCGAGGCTGTTGCGATTCACCAGGACCGTAAGGCCTTTTCGGACCTGTTTCGCCATTTCGCGCCGCGACTCAAGGCGTTTGGACTGCGCCAGGGGTCCGATGCGGCGACAGCCGACGAACTCGCCCAGGAGGCGATGTTGGCCGTGTGGCGGAAGGCTGCGACCTTCGATCGAAGTCGGGCTTCGGCCACCACCTGGATTTTCACGATCGTGCGCAACAAGCGTATCGACATGTTCCGGCGCCAGAACCGGCCGGAAGTGACGCTGGACGAGGCGGCTGAGCAGGTCTCGGACGAGGCGCCCGCCGACGATCAGCTGAGATGGGCGGACGCCGGGGAGGTCTTGCGGGAAGTGTTGGCCACCCTGCCCAAGGAACAAATCGTGGTGCTGCAGAAGGCGTTCTACGAGGACAAGTCTCATTCCGTCATCGCTGAAGAGCTCAACTTGCCGCTTGGTACTGTCAAGTCCCGCATCAGGCTCGGTTTGGCCCGCCTCCGCCAGGCACTTCCCGAGGAACAGCTATGATCAACCACCACCCCCCCCTGGAACTTCTGTTCGATTACGCCGCGGGCACCCTTCCGGAACCGGTCGCCTTGGCGGTAGCAACCCACGCGTCCATGTGTCCCGCCTGTCGCGACGAGATCTCGGCGGTGGAGGCTCTGGGCGGAGCCTTGCTGGAAACGCTGGAGCCGGTGGCCATGAGTGCCACGTCTCTCGACGCCGTGCTGGCACGGCTTGATGAGCCGGAGGCCACACCGGTGACAGTGTCGGCGGCAAGGGCCGCTTCCGGTGTCGCATCGTTTCTGCCGGGGCCGCTCCGTCGCTATCTCGGGGAAGTCTTGCCCGGCGGCTGGGACCGGCTGCCGTGGCGGCGGGTAACCCGCTCGCTGGAGGAGCTCCGCCTGCCGATGAGCGTCCAGGGCTTCAAGGCTTCGTTGATGCGGCTTGCACCGGGTTCGACCGTTCCGGTGCATACTCACCGGGGCCAGGAATTCACGCTGGTCTTGGCGGGCGGGTTCTCCGATGAGACCGGCGAGTATCTTCCGGGCGACTTCGCCTGCAAGGATCAGACCCACGTCCACCGCCCGGTCGTCGACACTGATGAGCCCTGCATCAGCCTGGTGGTGCTGGATGCTCCGCTCAAGCTGACCGGCATGATGGGGCGTCTGGTCAATCCGTTCATCAACAGAATGTAGGGCATGGCGCTGTCGCGCCATGGGTGGGTATCACGATGGCTCCCGATTGTGCCTTGCCACCTCTGGCCAACGCCAAATCGCCAGTCGCCTGCGGTCGATGGTCATGGGCGAACCCGGCGCGGGCGGTGGCGGCAGCCGCGATCATCGCGTTGAGCGGACCGGCCCCTGCCGGCGCGACCGATGGTGGCGATGACGCGTGCCGCGGCGCAATGATCGATCCGATCGCCCTGTACGGGGAGGAACTGCGATTCCGGGTTCTGCGCGAAGGCTCACCGGTCGGTGTCCATCGCGTTCGCTTTCAGCGCCAGGGCGATCGGGTCATCGCCGACACGCGGTTCGACCTGGAAGTCCGGGTGCTGTTCTTCACCGCCTACCGCTTCCAGTATCAGTCTCGGGACGTGTGGCAGGACGGCTGCCTTGTTTCCCTCACAGCAAAGACCGATGACAATGGCGCGGTCAGCGCCGTGGCGGCCGAGCGCCGGAATGGGCGACTGCATGTCGAGGGTCCCGGCGGCCGCTTCACCACCGAGCCGGGCATCTTCCCGACCACCCATTGGAACGCCGAGGTTGTGGGCAGCGACCGGGTCCTCAACACCATCAACGGCCGGATTGCCGAGGTCGATATCCGGCCGATGGGAAGGTCCCGGGTAACCCTGAGCGGCACGTCCGCCGACGCCCGGCACTATCGCTATACCGGCGATCTTCAGACCGAAGTCTGGTACGACTCCGACGGTCGCTGGGTCAAAATGCGCTTTCAAGCCAAGGACGGATCCACCATCGAATACCAGTGCGAATCCTGCCGGCCCGGGCCTACCGGCTCTCCCGAGGCAGCATGAGCCGAGTGGTCTGGCTCACCGGTGCCGGCAAAGGGCTGGGTCGGGCAGTCGCACTAGAGCTCGCCCGCCGTGGCGATCGGGTCGCGGCCAGTGCACGCACCGAAGCCGACCTCGTCACATTGGCGACCGACGCAAATGAGCTTGACGGGCAGATCCGACCTTTCCCGCTGGATGTCACCGACGAGGAAGCAAACGCAGCGACGGTGGCGGCGATCGAGCAGCAGATGGGCCCCATCAACCTCGCCATCCTCAACGCCGGGACGCATGCTCCGATCTCCGCCGACGCTTTCACGGCGACGACTTTCCGCACCCTGGTCGAGGTCAATCTGATGGGGACCGTTCACGGCATCGCGGCGCTGCTGCCCCGCTTCATCGGCCGCCGCAGCGGTCATATCGCCGTGGTCGCCTCGGTCGCCGGTTACCGCGGCCTGCCGACCAGCGCCGCCTATGGCGCCACCAAGGCGGCCCTGATCAACATGTGCGAGGCGCTGAAGCCGGAATTGGATCGGGCCGGCGTTCGCATCGCGCTGGTGAATCCGGGGTTCGTCCGGACACCGCTCACGGATCGCAACCCGTTTCCCATGCCATTCCTGATGGAAGCCGATGATGCGGCCCGGCGCCTGGTGGTCGGCCTGGATTCGGGGCGGTTCGAAATCACCTTCCCACGCCGGTTCACCTGGGGTCTGAAGCTGCTGCGCTGCCTGCCCTATGCGCTCTACTTTCCCCTGGTCGGCAGGCTGCTGAAGGACTGATGCAACCCAATTCCAGCGAGTCGGCCGGCGACCGCTATCTAGCGGTTCTGGAGAATTTGACAGCGAACACGCTGGACCGCCTGGACCTCGTCACGGCGTCCGACGTCCACTTCCGCGACCCCTTCAACGACGTCCGGGGTCGAGCCGCCGTGCGCCGGGTATTCGAGCGGATGTTCGACGATGTCGCCGACCTGCGGTTCCGCGTTGTTCACGCCGCCTGCTCTTCCGACCAAGGGTTGGCGCTGTGGCACTTCTCCGGTCGGCTGAGGCACGTCCGCAACGCCCCCATCGAGATCGACGGTGTCGCCCATCTCTGCTTCAACAGTGACGGTGCTGTAACATCTCATACGGACTACTGGGATCCGAGCGGGCCGGTGTACGCGAAGGTGCCTATTCTCGGCAGCCTGGTTCGGCTCGCCAAGCGGCGTCTCGCCGTCACCGCCGAGCGATAGCAGCCTCGCGCGGATCGGCGTGAGCGAACCCAGGGTTGCGGGTTGCCGGCTTGGCAAAGAACAATGTCACCTCGCCGACCATCAAACCCAGCTTGCTGACCCGGGCGCGGTTGATCAGGATGCCGCCCGGCTGCAAGAACATCCAATCATCGAAGCGCACCCGCCAAGTGCGATCGCCCACCTTCAGGTCCATGTCGTACTGCCAGTTCAGGGCATTGCCGAAGGTCCTGCCGACCGCGATCCCGACGACATCGTCAGCCCGGCCGTGATAGGTGTGTTCGTCAATCCTGGTGATACGCCACACCCGGCGGTCCGTCTCTCCATCTGCATAGGAGAAATGCTCATCGAGAACGAGGACATGACCGTCCCATTGCCCGTCAATCGTCACTGAGAACTGGCGCCGGACGGTTCGGAATCGGTCCTCGAACAGCCCCCAGGCATGAGTCTCGCCGGCGAAGTAGTCTTCGAGGATGAGCCGAGGATTCGCCTCGGCAAAGTCTTCAACGTTCATGCTGGTACACCCTGTCAAGATCAGAGCCGTCCACAGAAGGATTATGGGACGCGTCCGGCCACCTCTGCCCCGGCTAGACAGGGATACGCGTTGCAAGCCTCCTTTGGATGATCGCCTGGCGGCGGGCGGTGATCGGATGGTGCCAGACGAGGGCGATGGCGACCACTTTGAGCCCGGTCGGCACCGCCGCATAGAACAAGGTGAGGGCGAGAATGGCGCCAGCGGTGTTCGCTCCACCGGCATCGAAACCGACCAAGTCCAGGGCCGGAAAGGCGAGCCCGACCGCGGCTGCCAGGGCGAGTTTGTAGCCCATGCTCCACAGGGCGAAGAACAGCCCGGCCCGCTGCCGGCCGGTACGCAAACGGTCGAGATCGATGACATCCGCCTGCATCGCCGGCGGCAGCGCCAGGTCGGCGCCGAGGGCCATCCCGGTGAACACACAGATGATGAAGAACAGGCCGATCTGACCATGCTCCAGGAACGGCACCCACACGAATGCGCAGCACGCCATGGCCATGGCAGCACACCAGGCGCGATGCTTGCCCACCTTCCGGCTCAGCCGAAGCCAGAGCGGGATGGCAAGGACACCGGACACGAAATAGACGAAGATCAGGACACCGCTCGCCACCGTGCCGGCACCGAGCGCGTGCTGCAGGTATAACGGGAACAACACCGCCGGCAGGCCGTTGGCCAGCCCGTTGACAAACCATGCCGTAAGCAGGCGGACAAAGGGGCGGTTTTCCACCGCAGCGCGCCAGCCGTCACGATGCGGCCTTGACACCGGCGTGGCGGCCGCCGGCGCCTCCGGGACCCGCCACAGCATCATCACCATCGCCGGCGCGCCGACGGCGACGGCCAGCCAGGCCACCCCGGCAAGCCCCATCGCCTCATCGCCGCCGAGACCGGCCACCAACGCCGGCACTGACCCCGCCGCCAGGATGCCGAGGATCATCGCCGCTTCGCGGCTGCCGGTGATGCGAGACCGTTCATGGTAATCGCCCGAAATCTCGGCGCCCCAGGCGGTATAAGGGACCGCGACCAGGGTCCAGCCCACGTAGAGGAGGATGGCCCAGAGCACCAGATAGCCGGCATCCACCGCCTCGGGCGGCTGGAACAGGCGCACCAGGGCGATCGCGGCAATCACGCTTCCAACCGCGATCCACGGCTTTCGCCGCCCGAGCGGCGTTCGCCAACGGTCGCTCAGGTAGCCGACGGTGGGATCGGTGATGACATCGAACAGCCGGGCCAGGAGCAGCGCCGCCCCGGTTGCGGTCAGGCCGAGCCCCAGAGTGTCCGCGTAGAAGGTCGGCAGGAATACGTACACGGGGATGGTGGGCATCGCCAGGGCGAATGCCGGCAGCGCGTAAAGGAACAGCAGGCGCCGATCCAGGGCAGCCATGGCGGCCCGGGCCCGTCCGCTCACGGCCGCCGGAACAGGTACTGGCCGACGTCGATGGACCCGTGGCGGAAGCCGGATTCACAGTACGCGAGGTAGAATTCCCACAAGCGCTTGAATCTCAGGTCGAAGCCGAGTGCACGCACATCCTGCCACGCCTCCTGGAAGCGGTTCTGCCAAGCCGCCAGGGTGGCGGCGTAGTGACGCCCGAAGGTGAGCGTGCCGGTCGGGATCAGGCCTCTGGACTCCGCGACCGCCTGCAGCACCGACGGCGATGGCAGCATGCCACCCGGGAAGATGTGGGTCTGGATGAAGTCGGCGCTTGTGCGATAGGCGGCAAACCGCCGGTCCTCGATGGTAATGACCTGCAAGCCGGCAACACCGGACGGCACCAAGCGATCGCGCACGACATCGAAATAGGTCGGCCAGTTGGCCTCGCCGACCGCCTCAAACATCTCGATGGAAGCGATCCGGTCGTACTGCCCATCGATGTCACGATAGTCGCTCAGTCGGATGTCGATGCGTCCATCCAGGCCGGCTTCCCGAACCCGCCGGGCCGCGAGATCCGCCTGGGCTTGGGAAACGGTGATTGCGGTCACGTGGCAGCCATGTTGACGCGCGGCAAACATGGCGAAGCCGCCCCAGCCGCAGCCGATCTCCAGCACCCGGTGGCCGCGCCGGAGGCCGAGGGACTGGGCGAGGCGCCCGTATTTCCGCTCCTGCGCGGCTTCCAGACTGATCCCCGGGCGATCGAACAGGGCGGACGAGTAGGTCAGGCTGGGATCCAGCCAGGCGGCGTAGAACTGGTTGCCGAGATCATAGTGAAAGGCGATGTTGCGCCGGCTGCCGCGCCGGGTGTTGGGGCGCAGGCGGTGACGGAACCGATCCCACCAGCGCACCAGGGCCAAACCCTCGACATCATCACCGAGCGCATCTTCGTTAGCCAGCGCCAGTCGGATCAAGTCCACCAGGTCCGGGGTGTGCCAGTCGCCATCCATGTAGGATTCGGCAAAGCCGGTGATACCGCCGAACATCAGGCGACGCACGGCCCGTGGTCGCGATATCTCGATCACCGCGCGCAGGGCCGGATCGTCGTCAGCGGCGATGGCATGGCTGCTCCCGTCCGGCAGCACCAGCAGCAGCCGGCCCCGCCTGATCCGCCGGGCGAGGTTGAGCAACGGCCGGATCCACACGGAACCACCACGGACAACCGGGAGGTCGAAGGTCCGGGGATGATCAGAGCGGTTGCTGTTCGACATGGTCAGCCTCCCGGCGTCGAGGGGGTGGCAGGGGTCACGATGGTCACCGCGTCAGCGGGCGGGGCCGGCCGGTCAACCAGCCGCAGGCCCTTGCGCCAAAGGCGGAACGCCTCCCAGTGAATGCCGGCGATGACCTTCACCGTCATCAACGGATAACGCACGAAGGCCGCCAGCAGAGCGCGGTCGGATAGCGATGCCCGTTCCCCCCGGAATGCGGCGTGAAGGACCGGTCCGGCGGCATCGTCCTGATTGATCACCAGCGCAAGCCGGTCCCCCGGCGGCTCGACCCGAAAGCGGTAGGTTCCCTCCACGGGGTTGAACGGCGAGACGTAAAACCGCTTGGTGCATCCCTGGCGGATCGGCCCCGGTGCCGCATCGACGACCGGGATCAGGTACGAATGGCGCTCACCAAAGGTGTTGTTCACTTCGTAGATCAGGGCCGCCAGGGCACCGTCCCTATGGTGGCAGAAAAACACGCTGAGGGGATTGAACACGTAACCGAGGATCCGGGGGTAGCACAGCACCCGGATGGCCCCGCCGGCGAGATCGATGCCGGCCCGCCGGAGCTGGTTCTCCACGTACGGGCGGAGCGGCGCAGCATGTCCGGGACCATGGTCACGATCGAGGAAGCTGAACAGGCCAAAGCGGTTGTAGGCGAACAACCGCAGGGCGCGACCCAGCCGCGGCAGTTCGTCCAGGTCCAGCAGCAACGAGAACACGCGATAGGTCAGACGGTGCCGGCGCGGCCGCACCCGCTGGTGCACCACCACCCCGCGATAGAGGGCCGAGGCCAAGTCGGTCATGCCGCCACCGCGCGAAGACCATCCACCGGCAAGTGCAGCCGGCCGGATTCGTTATCCACGGTCCAAGGCCGCCGCACGCCGCCGAGGGCCTCCGCCACCGCCAGGCCGGCCTGGAGCGCATCCTCGTGAAAGCCGGCACCGAAATAGCTGCCACAGAACCACGTGTTGCGGCGGCCCTGCAGGCTCCACAGCCGTCGCTGTGCCGTCATGGCATCCAGGTTGAACATGGGGTGGTCGTAATCGAACGTAGCGATGACGCTTTCAGGCCGTGGCGGACGGTTGGCGTTCAGGGTGACGAATAAAGGCACGGCCGGATCCAGCCCCTGCAACCGGTTCATCCAGTAGGTGACACAGACCGCCGACGACCCGTCATCGCGTCGCCGGCTCAGATAATTCCAGCTCGACCAAACCTTGCGGCGCTTCGGCATCAGGGCCGCGTCACGGTGCAGAACCGCGTGGTTGCGGGCGTACCGAAAGGCGCCGAGCACGGCCCGCTCGTCGGCATCGGGATCGGCCAGCATGGTCAGCGCCTGGTCGGCATGGGCGGCGATCACCACGTGGTCATAGCTCGCCTGTGTCCCAAAGTCATCGGTCACCAGCACTTGCCCGTCCACCCGGCTGACCGCCCGAACGCCAGAACCGAGACGCACCCGGTCGCGGTACCGGGCGGTGAGCCGTCGCACATATTCCCGGCTGCCGCCTGAGACCGTCCGCCACTGGGGCCGTTCGTTCATCTGCATCAGGCCGTGATTGGCGCAGAAGCGGATGAAGGCGCTGGCCGGATGATCCCGCATGTCGACGACGGCGGTGGACCAGATGGCCGCGGCCATGGGCAGCAGGTGATTATACACAAAGCTATGGGAGTAGCGCTCATCATCGAGAAACGCGCCGAGGGTCACGCTGTCCGCTTCGACCCCCCGGTCGAGCAGCCGCAGGCCATGCCGGTAGAAGCGAAAAATGTCCCGGACCATCCGCCAGAACCGCGGCCGGATCAGGTTCCGCTTCTGCGCCAGCATGCCGCCAATGCCGGTGCCGGAATATTCCAGATCACCATCGTCTATGGAGGCGGCAAACGACATGTCACTGGGTCGGGTCGGCACCCCAAGATGATCGAACAGGGCCACGAGATTGGGGTAATTGCGCTCGTTGTAAACGATGAACCCGGTATCAACCGGTATCGAACCATACGGAGCAGGAGCCTCGACAGTATTGGAATGACCTCCGATCCAACCTTCCCGTTCGTACACGGTAACCTGATGACGACCGCTGAGAAGCCAGGCGGCCGACATTCCGGCGACACCGGTACCGATCACGGCAATGTTGAGCGGGCGCGATCGTGCTGCGAAGTCGAATGGCATGATCATTCCATGGGATTGAGTTGGGAGCTGAGCGGGTTACGCGACGGTATCGCGACCGGATCAGATCGGCGCGATCAGGGCGCGGAGGGCGTCGACACTGTCGGCCTCAGCCGCCGGCTTGTCCCTGCGGATCCGTGACACTCGCGGAAAGCGCATGGCGAGGCCGGATTTGTGTCGTGACGACAAGTGCACGGAATCGAAGGCAATCTCAAGGACAAGTTCCGGCCGGACGGCCCGTACCGGCCCGAACCGGTCGACCGTGTGCGCCCGCACCCAGCGGTCGAGTTCCGCCAGCTCGGCATCAGTGAACCCGAAGTAGGCCTTGCCGACGGGCACCAGGGTGCGGGTACCGCCAGCATCCTCCAGCCAGCAGCCGAAGGTGTAGTCGGAGTAGAAGGAAGAGCGCTTGCCGTGCCCACGCTGGGCGTACATCAGGACGCAGTCCACCGTCAGCGGCTCCCGCTTCCATTTGAACCAGGGTCCCTTGAGCCGGCCGGCGCGGTAGGTGCTGTCCCATCGCTTCACCATCAAACCCTCGATGCCGTCACCCCGGGCGGCGGCCCGAATACCGGCGAGATCGCTCCATGAGGTGAACCGGACCAGCGGCGAGAGGGCAAGCCGGGGCAAGGCCATCCGCTCCATCCACAGCTCCAGCCGCCGCCGGCGTTCCGCGAACGGCAGCGCGCGGATGTCCTCGCCGTCCCATGCCAGCAGATCGTAGACCATGATCGCGGCCGGGTAGCCTTCCAGCAGCTTCGTTCCCACCGTCTTGCGGTTCAGCCGCTGCTGCAGATGGCTGAACGGGGCGACGACACCGCCGCGCACCACCAGCAGTTCGCCATCGATGACGGCATCGAACGCCGCGCCCGCGATCACGTCCGGAAACGCCAGGGTGATGTCGTCGCCGGTGCGTGACCACAGTCGCGCCTCGCCGCCGCGACTGGCGAGTTGAACCCGGATGCCATCCCACTTCCACTCGGCAGCGTGATCGGCCGGATCGAGTGTCGGCAGGTCGCGTTCCTCCAGCGGTGTCGCCAGCATCATCGGGCGGAAGCCGAGGCCGCCCGGCTCGGCGGGCCGGGCGCCCCGACCTTCCAGCCAGGCGAACAGCCGCGTGTACGGCGGGTCCAGACCGTGCCAAACCTCCTCGATCGCAGCCACCTCCACATCTCCGAGCTCGGCCAGCGCGGTCTTGGCCAGCCGCGCCGAGACCCCCACCCGCAGCCCGCCGGTGATCAGCTTGAGCAGAGCGAGCCGGCCGCTCTCGTCGAGCTGATCGAGCGTTTCCGCCACCAGCCCCGGCAATGTTCCCTTCTCTGCCGATCCCAGGGTTTCGACCATAGCGGCCAAACGCGGTGGTTCGGCGGGCCCGCCGCGTGCGGGCCAGATCAGCGCGGCGGTCTCCGCCAGGTCGCCGACATAATCATAGGACAGGGCGAACAGCGCCGGATCCACCCGCTCCGCCACCAACGCTCGGATCAGCGCCGGCTTGGCGTGGGGGAAGCTGAGCGACCCGGTCAGTGCTGCGAGGGCGTAGCCCCGATCCGGGTCCGGAGTCTCGCGGAAGTAGCGCTGCATCAAGCGCAGCTTGGCGCTGCGCTGCGGTGCGAACACCAGGGCATCGAGGAGCGCCGAAAACGCCTTCATCCGCCGTCGTCGTACCCGGTGAGCGACAGGGCATCCGCTTCCAACCCGAGGCTTCGTGCCCAGTGTACCAACGCGTCCTCCTGGCCGTGGGTCACCAGCACCCGCGGTGCCGTCACCTCCCGGATCGTCCCGGTGAGCTGGTCCCAGTCGGCATGGTCGGAAATCACCAGCGGCAGTTCCACACCGCGCTGGCGGGCCCGCTGGCGGACCTGCATCCAGCCCGACGCCATGGCGATGACCGGATCGGGAAAGGCCCGGCTCCAGCGGTCGGCGAGCGCCGCCGGCGGGCACAGGACGATCTCCCCCGCCAACTCCTTGCGCCGGCCGCCGCTGCACAGGGCAAGCTCACCCAGGAACACCCCCTGTTCGCGGTACAGGTCGCAGAGGCGAGTCAGGGCGCCGTGCAGCCAGATGGTGCGGTCGTAGCCGGCTGCGCGGAGCAGCGCGATCAGCCGCTGGGCCTTGCCCAGGGCATAGACGCCGACCAGATGGGCGCGCTCCGGAAAGGTCGAGAGCGAGGTCAGAAGGCGATCCACTGCCACCGCATCGGGCGGATGGCGGAACACCGGCAGGCCGAATGTCGCCTCGGTGATGAACAGGTCGCAGGCCACCGGCTCGAACGGCTGGCAGGTGGGATCCGCCTGACGCTTGAAGTCGCCCGACACCACCACCCGGGTGCCGGCGTGCTCCAGCACCACCTGGGCGCTGCCGAGGATGTGGCCTGCCGGGACGAAGCGGACGGTCACCCCGTCGATCCGCCGGGGCTCGCCCAGCGGCAGCGGGTCGATGGTCCCGCCCGCTCGGTCCCCATACCGGATGCGCATGATCGCCGCCGTTTCCGGCGTTGCCAGCACGTGGCCATGCCCCGGCCGGGCATGATCGGCGTGACCATGGGTGATCACGGCACGCGCCACCGCCCGGCCGGGGTCGATGAAGAAGTCACCGGCTTCACACCAGAGTCCCTGGGCGGTCAGCTTGAGCCAGTTCGGTAACAATCGGGTGTGCGGTGCCGGCGGCCGGTCGTCGCTGCCCGTCACAGGATCATCCCGCTGCCCGTTCTCGGCTTCCATTTATTGGCTCATGCCTCCCCTGACCCCCCGACCTCGCCTGCCCGTCGCTTTCGCACGCTGGTTCGCCCACCGCGGCTGGTCGCTCCATGACCATCAGATGGCCATGCTCGCGGCGGCGCGGGAGGGCCGACACACGCTGCTGATCGCCCCCACCGGCGGCGGCAAGACCCTCGCCGGCTTCCTGCCGTCGCTGATCGAGCTCGCCGACGGCGACCACGATGGTCTGCACACGCTGTACATCTCACCGTTGAAGGCGCTGACCCAGGACGTCCACCGCAACCTGGAGCAGCCGATCGCGGAGATGTCCCTCCCCGTTCGCGCCGAGACCCGCACCGGCGACACTCCTGAGGCCAAGCGCCGCCGGCAGCGCCACCGTCCGCCGCACATTTTGATGACCACGCCCGAGTCCCTGGCGCTGATGCTGTCCTATCCGGACGCCGCGACGCTGTTCGGCAGCCTTCGGGCGGTGATCGTCGACGAACTCCACGCGCTGGCCGGCAGCAAGCGGGGTGATCTTCTCGCCCTCGGCTTGGCCCGGCTTGCCCGGCTGTCCCCCGGCTGCCGCCGGATCGGCCTGTCGGCCACGGTGGCGTGGCCGGAGCACCTCCGGCGATGGCTGTCCCCCGATGCGGACGCGGCCGCGGTCGACCTTGTGACCTGCGCCAAGGGCATGTCAGCCGACATCGCCCTGCTTGAGAGCGACCGGCTGCCGTGGGCGGGCCATACCGCCCAGTACGCCCTGCCGGAGGTGTATGACGCCATCCGCCAGGCCGGCACCACCATCGTGTTCGTCAACACCCGCGCCCAGGCGGAGATCGTCTTCCGGCAGCTGTGGCTACTGAACGCAGAATCGCTGCCGATCGCCCTGCATCACGGCAGCCTGGCGGCGGAACAGCGGCGCAAGGTGGAAGCGGCCATGGCGGCGGGACGGCTCCGGGCGGTGGTGGCGACATCCTCCCTCGATCTCGGTGTCGACTGGGCCGCGGTGGACCTGGTGGTGCAGATCGGCGCGCCCAAGGGGGTGAGCCGCCTGCTCCAGCGTATCGGCCGGTCCGGACACCGGCTCGATCGGCCGAGCCGGGCCCTGCTGGTGCCCGGCAACCGCTTCGAGGTGCTGGAATGCCAAGCCGCGCTGGACGCCATCCGGGAGGGGGTGCTGGACGGCGAGCCGCCGGGGCCGGGCGGGCTGGACGTGCTGGCACAGCACATCCTCGGCACCGCCTGCGCCGGACCGTTCGATGCCGAGGCGCTCTTCGCTGAGGTGCGTTGGGCCGCCCCCTATGCCGGCCTGGCTCGCAGCGACTTCGACGACACCCTCCGTTTCGTCGAGGACGGCGGCTATGCCCTGGCCGGGTACGACCGCTACCGCCGGCTCACGCGAACCGGGAACGGCACCTACCACCTGGCGACGCCCGCGTTCGCCAGACTCTATCGGATGAACGTCGGAACCATTGTTGAGGCGGTGACGCTCAAGGTCAAACTCCGTAAAGGTCCGATCCTGGGCGAGGTGGAGGAGACCTTCATTCAGGGGCTGACGCCCGGTGACACCTTCATCTTCTCCGGCGAGGTGCTGCGCTTCGAAGGGGTTCGCGAAACCACTGTCATGGTCACCCGCACGGCCGGCGTGGAGCCGAAGGTGCCGGCCTACGCCGGCGGCCGGATGCCGCTTTCGACCTTCCTGGCAGCGCGGGTTCGGCGGATGCTGGATCAGCCGGCGCACTGGCAGGCGTTGCCGCCGCCGGTGCAGGAATGGCTGGAGGCGCAGCGGCAGCGCTCGCAGCTGCCCGGTGCCGACCGGCTGCTGGTGGAGACATTTCCCCGGCGCGGGCGGGAGTTCTTGGTCGCCTATGCCTTTGCCGGGCGCAACGCGCACCAGACCCTGGGCCTGTTGCTGACGCGCCGGATGGAGCGGGCCGCGCTCGGCCCCCTCGGGTTCGTTGCCACCGATTACGTCGTGGCGGTGTGGAGCCTTCGGCCGGCGACCGACGTGCCGGCCCTGTTCGGCCTCGACATGCTGGGCGACGACCTGGAGGAATGGATGGCGGACTCGGCGGTGTTGCGCCGGACCTTCCGCACCATCGCGGTGATCGCCGGGCTGATCGAGCGGCGCCACCCGGGACATGAAAAGACCGGCCGGCAGGTGACCTTCAACACCGATCTGATCTATAACGTGCTTCGCCGATATGACCCAGGACACGTCCTGCTGCGCGCCACCCGGCAGGACGCCGCCCGCGGTTTCGTTGATGCCGGACGCCTCGCCGACCTGCTGACCCGGGTCCAGGGCCGCATCGATGTGCGTCGACTTGACCGGGTGTCGCCCCTGGCGGTGCCGGCACTGCTGGAGATCGGCAAGGAGCCGGTGGACGGTGCCGCGCTGAACGAGCTTCTTGATGAGGCGGCCCGGACGCTGATCGCCGAAGCCACCGCCCCTGACCTGGCCGACCGCGAGGCCGGCACCCTTCCGGCATGACCGGCACGCCGCTCACATTCGGTGGCGTCGCGGCGATCGCCCTCCCGGAGGGCGCCCTCCTCCTGCCGGATCACGCCGCCTTGGTGGTCGCGGACCTGCACCTGGAGAAGGGGTCCGGTCTGGCACGGCAGCGGTGCCTGCTGCCGCCTTACGATACCCGTGCCACGCTCGACCGCCTGGAAGTGCTGATCCGGCGCTGGCAACCGCGGCTCGTCATCTGCCTCGGCGACAGCTTCCACGACGGCGGCGGCACGAACCGGATGGCACCGGCTGACCGCGATGGCCTCGGCGGCCTGATGGCCGGCCGCACCTGGATATGGATCGCCGGCAACCATGACGGCGTGCATGCCGGCGCGATCGGCGGCCAAGTGGTTGCATCCTTCCGCCTCGGGCCGCTGACCTTGCGTCATCAGGCCGACGGCAGCGACGACCACGCGGCAGAGGTCTCCGGCCACTTCCATCCCAAGGCCGCGGTGGCAGCATACCGGCGTCGGATCACTCTGCCCTGCTTCGTCGACGACAACCGCCGGCTGATCCTGCCCGCGTTCGGCGCCTACACCGGGGGTCTTGACGTGTTCGATCCGGCGTTGACGGCCTTGCTGGCGCCACGCTTCCGCGTCCACGTCCTGGGCCGGGACAGGGTACACACGCTGCCGGCGGCAGCCCTGCTGCGCCCGCGCTAGCGACCGGCCACGCGGCAGGTCGGGAACAGCCGGCCCCGTCGCGAGGTGGCCGGCATGCAGGAAGAAAAGTGCCGGCCGGTGTTGCCACCGGCCGGCGAGTTGGTAGGGGTTGGGAAG
>REES01000081.1 GCA_007694935.1 Rhodospirillales bacterium | reverse complement strand
GGGACGATCAAGCGGCGGGACCTCCGCCATGAATGCTGCCGACCCCACGGCGTTCCCGCGACGGGTGCTGCTGGCGGTCACCGGCCTGACGCCGCAGGTGGTGACGGAAGCGGTGTACGCCCTCGCGGTGCAAGGCGCACCCCGGTTCGTGCCGACGGAGGTGGCGATCCTGACCACGGCGGAAGGGGCGGAGCGGGCGCGCCTGACCCTGCTGAGCGCCGAGCCGGGGTGGTTCCGCCGGCTGTGCCGAGACCACGGCTTGAGCGGTATCGTCTTCGATGAGCGGTCCATCCAGGCGCTCGGCCCCGCCGGCGAGGTCGCCCTGGACGACATCCGCAACGCCGACGACAACGCCGTGGTGGCGGACGCCGTCACCGAGGCCGTCCGCAGTTACACGGCGGACCCCGCCTGCGCTCTGCATGTTTCCATGGCGGGTGGGCGCAAGACCATGGGCTTCTTCGCCGGCTACGCCCTGTCGCTGTACGGCCGGCCGCAAGACCGACTGTCGCACGTGCTGGTGGAGCCGGCCTTCGAGGCCCACCCGGAGTTCTACTATCCCACCCTGGAAAGCCGGATCATCTATACCCAGGACCGCCAGAGCCGGCCGCTGGACACCCGCAAGGCAGTGGTGACCCTGGCCGACATCCCGTTCGTGCGGCTCCGCCACGGGCTGCCCGAGGCGCTGTTGCAGGGCCGTGCCACCTTCACGGCGGCGGTGGCGGCGGTGCAGCAGGCCCTGGCCCCGCCTGAACTCGTCATCGATACGGTTGCGCGACAGGCAATGGCCGGGGGGATCCCGCTGCCACTGACACCGGTCCTGTTCGCCTGGCTCGTGTGGTTCGTGAGGCGCCGGCAGGAGCATGCAGAGGACGGCGGTGCCGTTCACTGGCGCGACGCCGACGCCCAGGGCTTCCTCCGGCTGTATCAGGAGATCGCAGATACCGATGGCGCCGGGATCTCCCGGGTCCGGGCGGCGCTCAGAGACGGCATGAGCCAGGAATACTTCGAAGAGAAGAACTCCCGCTACAACAAGCTTGTGAGGCACGCCCTGGGGCCGGCCGCCGAGGCATACCTGATCCGGCCGACGGGGCGGCGGCCCCACACCCGCTTCGGGCTCAACCTGCCGCCCGAGGCGATCCGTATCGGCATGGCCCATGGGCAGGACATCGGCGACATCACCACAGGGGACGGTACATCGTGACCAATCCGGACCATCCAAGCATCGACGAGGTGGCGCTTGGCGCCTTCTTCGAGGACATCGGCAAGTTCATGCAGCGCGCCCGCGGCAGCGTCCAGACCATGCCGGCTGCGGTCCGCGCCCGGGATAGCGACGTCCTGCCAACGGACGGCCGCGGGGGCTACAGCCACAAGCATGCCCTGTGGACCGATGCCTTCTTTGACTGGATGGAAAACCAGGGCTTAACGTTCCCGGAGGGTATCACCCGCGACCGGGTGCGGGATGCCGCCGTCTACCACCACAACCCGCGGACGCCGTTGCAGCGGCTCTCGGCCGTGGCCGACCACCTGTCCGCCGGCATGGACCGCGCCGCGAAAGATGAGACCGCGGGCCAGGGTCATGAGGACAAAGCCTGGGACCGGTTCCGCCGCATCCCGCTTCAGAACATCTTCCAGGATCTCGATCTCGCCCTCGGGAAGGCTGAGGCCACCGCCTATACGGTTGCCGACTTCACGCCCAGCGCCATGTTCCCCGGCCCGGTGGACCGTGAGGGTCTGCCCCGGGCCTACGAAGCGCTGTGGGCGTCGTTCTGCGACGGGTTCGCCGCGCTGTGCCAGGCCGCAATCACCATCAACCAGTTTCATGACGGGCTTTTGGCGTTGTCGGAGCGCTACACCTGGGCGATTCCGTCGTCCACCGTGGATCAGCCGGATGTTTCTCTGCACGACCACAACCGGACCGTGGCTGCCTTTGCGGCGTGCCTCTATCGCCACCACGCGGCGCGGGACGAACTTGATGACGAGGCTTCGATCCGGGACCCGGAGAGAGCGAAATTCCGCGTCCTGGTGGGGGACCTCTCGGGCATCCAGTCCAGTCTTTTTCGGCTGAAGAGCGAGGGGGTCGAGGGCGTCAACCGCATCCTCAGGGCGCGCTCGTTCCTGATGGGGCAGCTTGGGGAGGCCGCGGCGCTGCTGTGCCGCCAGGCGTTCGGGTTGCCGCCCTATTGCCTACTGCAGAGCGCCGGCGGGCGGTTCCAGCTGTTGCTGCCGGAAGTGGACGGGGTGGCCGAACGGGTGGACGACCTCCGCCGGGAGATCGATCAATGGATGCTGCAGCGCTACTACGGCGACCTGGTGCTGCATCTGGCGCTGAGCCCACCGCTGGCGGGGCAGGACTTCCATCAGGCCGGCTTCGCCGAGACCCAACAGCGGATCGCGGCCTGCGTCGATGCCGCCAAGCAGCGCCCGCTCGCTTCGGTGCTGGCTGTGCCGGGTGCGGAGACCGAGCGGTCCATCCTGAGGGTGGCGTTTCCCGCCGAGGGCGCCTGCCCTACCTGTGGGGTGCGGCCCGTCCCGGCCGACGCCGTGCCCGCGCAGCCTGACGATCCCAAGCGTTGTCCCGCCTGCACCGATGATGCGCGCCTGGGCCAGAAGATCCCGAAGGCGGTCGCGGTGACCTGGGAGCCGCGGGGCAGCGGCGCGGCACTCCCCGGCGGCCTGGATCCGGTGATCCATGACGAGCGGTTCGACAGGAACACCGATCGCGGTGCCCGACGCCGGGTGGTCGCCGGCTGGCGGCTGCGCGGCCCAAAGGACGCCGGCGCCTTCCCACCAGCAGACCGGTTTCTCGCCAACCAGGTGCCGCTGCTGGGGCCCGAGGATGGTGCCCATGGCCGCTATGGCGACTTGAGCGAGGAAGCCGGGACGGTCAAGGTCGGCGAAGCCAAACTGTTCGAGCACCTGGCGGCCGATGCCCGCGAATGGCTCGGGCCCGACCAGGGCTTTGCCGGCCGGGCGATGCTGTCGGTGGTGAAGGCGGACGTGGACCGGCTCGGCTTCGTGTTCGCCCACGGCCTCCTCAGGCGCGCCTCGGTGGGTCGGGTGGCGCAGATCTCGCGGATGGTCGACGCCTTCTTCACCGGCTATCTCGACCACCTGATCCGGACCGAGTTTCCCAACACCTACACCGTCTACGCCGGCGGCGACGACCTGCTGTTGATCGCGCCGTGGCTGGACGGCATCCGCCTTGCCGCCCGCCTGCGGGAGGCCTTCGGCCGCTTCGTCGGCCACAACCCCAACCTCACCCTGTCGGCCGGGATCGAATTCATGGCGGTGCACGAGCCGCTCAACCGCGCCGTGGTGCGCGCCGAGGCACGGCTGGACCAGGCCAAGCAGGCCGGCCGCGACCGGGTCTCGCTGGTGGGGGACCGGCCCATCCTGTGGACCGGGGTAAACAACGGCTCGCTCCAGTGGGTGCTGGACCGGGCCCAGTGGCTGAGCGACCGGGTCCGGGACAGCAGCCTGCCACCCACCTTCGTTCACCGCATGCTCGGCCTGGACCGGGACCGCCGGCGGGCGGAGGACGAGGACGCTCCGGACATCGCCGCCGCCAACTGGCGCTCGCGCTGGGGCTACCACTTGGCCCGGCTGCGCGAGCGCCTGGACCGGGATACCGCCCACGAACTGGCCCGGGACCTGGACGCGCTGATGTGCGGCGGCCTGGTGGCACCGGCCCCGGAGGCCGGCACCTCGGGCAAGAGCAGGCCGCGACCGGATGCGCGCATCCCCCTCACCATCGCCCTCTACCGCAACCGCTGA
Organism: Rhodospirillales bacterium; assembly: GCA_007694935.1. Classification (GTDB taxonomy): domain Bacteria; phylum Pseudomonadota; class Alphaproteobacteria; order Rhodospirillales; family Defluviicoccaceae; genus REEP01. The sequence goes on along the minus strand of REES01000081.1, from coordinate 18 downwards.
ACCGCAAAAGGGAGGCAC
>REES01000130.1 GCA_007694935.1 Rhodospirillales bacterium | reverse complement strand
AGCATGACAGCGGCGACGGGCCGGCGGTGGCGGCGATCTTCATCCTCGGCTTCGGTGTCATCGGCCTGGCTTGGGGGGTGGAGCGGCTGCTGATGCCACCGCTATGGCTGCATGCGGCGCTCTGGATCCCGCTCACCATCATCGGGGCACTGCTGCTGCTGAGACCCCTGAAGGGGCTGACTGTCGCGACCCAGTTCTGCGTGCGGGCGGTGGACGAGCCGACCCGGCCGGGCGGCACCTGAACTTGGGCCCTGCAAACGGGCGCGCGAACCGCCGGGGCACGGTATACTGATGCGACCAGGGGCGATGAGGGAGGGATCGAACCGATGACCACCGATGCGAACGTCGGCGCCGGCACCTACCGGTTGCCGGTAACCCTGAACCGGGTCGAGGTGGACCGCTCCGGCCACTGGCTGGCGGCCGGGTGGCGCGACTTTCTCAAGGCGCCGGGGATCAGCTTGATCTATGGCGGGGCCTTTACGGTCATCAGCTTCGCGCTCAGCTACGGTTTGATCGCAGCCGGCCTCGGCTCACTGGTATTACCGCTGGCGGGCGGCTTCGTGCTGCTGGCGCCCATCCTGGTGGTCGGACTGTACGACGTCGCCAAGCGTCTGGAACGCGGCGAGCGGGCCCGGCTCTCCGATGTTTTCGGAGCCTTCCGTGAGAACCTGGGCCAGCTCGCGGCACTGGGGGTGGCGCTGCTGGTGTTGTGGCTGGTCTGGGTCGAGGTAGCGATCGTCCTGTTTGCGATCTTCTTCGGGCACGCCCCGCCGGCGCTGGACGTGTTCGTTCAGGAGGTCGTGCTGTCGGCCCGCGGGGTGCCCTTCCTCCTGGTGGGATCGCTGATCGGCGCCGGCTTCGCGCTCACCATCTTCGCGATCACCGCGGTGTCGGTCCCCCTCCTCTACGACCGGCCGATCGACGTCATTACCGCGATCTCCGCCAGTCTTCTTGCCGTCCGCTCCAACTGGCGGGTGATGTTCGGGTGGGCGGCCTTGATCACCCTGATCTCGGCATGCGCCATCGCCCTGTTCTTCGTCGGCCTCGCGATCGCCCTGCCGGTGCTTGCCTTTGCCACTTGGCACGCATACCGCGACCTGGTGGCCCCGGACATCCCCGAGGGGACCGCGGCCACCGGATAGCCAGCCGCCATCGGAAGGGCTCGCCGGCCGGACGCGTCAGTCGTCGGAAGGGTCCCAGAAGGGCTGGCGCTGGGTGAAGCTGTCCCAGCTCCCGTTCAGCGGGCTCACCGCCTGCACGCGCGGCAGATGCCAGCCGACCACCAGGCCGCCGGCAAACGCGAGCCGGGCGCGCTTGCGCCCGCCGCACTGCTCGGCGAGACCGTGCATCAACTCGCGCGCGACCTCGAGGTCGTTCATGGTCCCAAGCGCATCCTGAAGGGTGGTCAGCGCGCTCACGTAGGGATTGACCGCATTGTTGCTGTAGAGCGATCGAAAGAACTCCACCGCGTAGCGCAGCTTCTTGATCTTGATGCGGAGCTTGTGGCGGGTCTCAGGATCCATGTCGGCCAGGGACTGCCCCAGCGCCAGCACCGATTGATGGCGGTGCTCGATCACCGTGGAGGCGAACCGACGGGCCGGCTGCTGCAACGCCGATGCCGCCCCGTCATCGTGATCACCACCCGGCTTCCGCCAGGGTCGGTCGGCCACCCAGGTGGCAAGCTGGCGGCGCAGGTTGCGGTAGCGGCGCGAGCCAAGGGTGGCGGCGGCCTTGCGGTAGCCACGATCGCGGCGCTTCTCGGCTTCGTTGCCCAGCAAGGCCAGATCCGCCTCGTCCGGCAGCGCCTCGGCAACCGGCCGCCAAGTCTCCCCCAGGAACACGTCCCAATCCCGCGCCGGGCCCAGGCCGGCGATCAGCCACTTGAGTTCACCCTGCAGGCGCGCCACCTCGGCCTCGGGCAGCACCGATTTGTAGAGTGCCAGACGCGACCTCAGGCGCCGGGTGGCCACCCGCATCTGGTGGACCCCTTCCTCATGCGCCCGGGCGATCACGCAGGCTTCGTTGGCGCCCCAGTGATCAAGGGCATTGTCGACAGCAGCCGCGAGCGCGTCCTCGGCGGTCGCGTCGGGCCGAAGCTTCAACCGACGCGCCTTCTTCCAGGTGGGAGACGGAGTACTTGTGCCGGTATCATCCGGCTCACTCGATCCGGCGGCTGCGTCCGTAGCCATGGCGCACCTTTCGTCGGCCGCGGCAAGACCGGCCCGTCGAACTGCCTGCGCAAGGTCAACGGGCGCGTCAGGCCGGGCGTTGTCCCACCACCGGGGTACTGGCGTCGTTTCGAGCCGTTGGCCCCCGGCACTTCCCGTGTATCGCCTCTTCGAACTGGCTGACGACCGCCTTCATATAGGGGCGGTCGCCCCGGCTTGTATACGTCAATCGCCGGGTCCGTTGCCCGCCCCTCGGAAGTCCGGTTGCAATCGCCCCGACCCTCGATCCCCCCCTCGACGGCACAACCGGAGCCGGTGGGGTCCGCGTTTGCCGACCTCACCGTTTGCCGCCATAGTGTCACCATGAGTGACCCACGTGCCGCCATCGTCCCGGCGCCCGCCGCCGCACGGGCAACCGACGTCGCGATCGAGTTGCTGGCCGAGATGGGTCAGGACTTCGCCGGCAGCCGCAGCATCGGAGAAACGCTGCGACGTGCCCTACACCGCATCGTCGATCACCTGGACGCCGCCGGCGGCGCCCTTTTCCTGCTCGAAGACGACGGCCGGACGCTGCTCTGCACCGCCAGCGTCGGCGCCACCAACATTGAAGGGATTCGCGTCCCCGTAGACCGAGGCATCGTCGGGCGCAGTGTCCGATCAGGTCGCGGCGAACTGGTTGGCGACGTGCGGACGGATCCCGAGTTCTTCCAAGCTGTGGACGAGCGGACGGGGTTCGTCACCCGTTCCATCCTGTCGGCACCGATGAGCGTCCGGGATGAGCGCCTTGGCGCCATCGAGTTGGTCAACAAGCGCGGCGAGGACCCCCACTTCACCCCGGAGGACCTGCGTATTCTCGAGGCAATGGCGGCCTCTGCGGCGCTCGCCATCGTCAATGCCCGCCTGGCGGCAGCACTGGTGGAGCAGGAGCGGGTGCGGCGGGAACTGGAACTGGCGGCCGAAATCCAGCGCAGCCTGCTTCCCACGCCGCCGCGGGCCGGCTTCCCGGTGGTCGGCATCAATGTGCCCGCCGACGTGGTCTCCGGCGACTTCTATGACTTCTTCGAACTGGCCGACGGCCGCATCCTGTTCAATCTCGGCGACGTCGCCGGCAAGGGCATGAACGCGGCGCTGCTGATGGCGAAGACCGCCAGCCTGTTTCGCTGCCTCGGCAAGACTGTCCACCGCCCGGGCGCGCTGCTGGCGCGGATCGACGCCGAGATCGCCGAAACCGCGACTCGCGGCATGTTCGTCACCATGGTCGCCGGCATCCTGAACCCGGCCACCGGGGAGATTTGCTTCGCCAACGCCGGCCACGAACCGCCGCTGCTGCATCGTGACAACGGAACCTTTCAGGCGTTTCCCGCTGACCACCCGCCCCTGGGTATCGCCGAGGGATCCGCCGATACGCCGTTGCCGGAGGCAACAGTGCACCTCGATGGCGGCACCTTCTACGTGGTCAGCGACGGGGTGACCGAAGGCTTGACCGTCGGCGGTGCCCCGCTCGGCGTCGAGGGGCTGCAAGACATACTCCGGGAAGCCGGCCGGTTGCCTCCGGCGGAGCGACTGACCGCGGTCACCTCCGTCCTCACCGCCGGTCCCCGGCCGTTGCACGACGATGCGACGGTGCTCGCCGTTGTTGGCGGCTCGGCGGTGACGCGGCCCCGGTCCGGGTCTGCCGCCGGCCGGCGCGAGCCGGCGTCGGAAGAACTGGTCCGGGTGAGCGTGCCGTCGTGCGCCGATCGGCTGCGGCTGCTGCGGCAGGTCGTGGCGCTCAGCGCCACGCAAAGCGGCTGCTGCCAGGAGGCCGCCGACGAGTTGGTCCTGGCGGTGGACGAGGCCTGCCAGAACATCATCCGGCACGCCTATCACGGCGATCCAACTGGCCAGATCGAGCTGAGCGTCCATCATCAAGGCCGCGACCTGATCGTGCTGTTGCGTGATTACGCCCCGCCGGTGGACGTTTCGCGCATCAAGCCGCGGGATCTCGGCGACCTCCGGCCGGGTGGGCTCGGCACCCACCTGATCCGGGCCCTGACCAACCGTGCGGAGTTCTTGCCGACTCCGCCCGGCGGCGGCACCCTTCTTAAACTGGTCAAGCGCATAAGATGAACACCGGCATGACGCATCGGGTTGAACGACGGCAAACAGGAATGGTGGTGGTGGCACTTGAGGGCGACGTCGATCTGCAAAGTTCGCCGGAGGCCCGCCGGGTCCTGCTTGATGCGGTGGCTCATGGCGGGGCCGTGGTCGTCGACCTGTCCAAGGTCGGCTACATTGACAGTTCCGGCATCGCGTCGCTGGTGGAAGCGCTGCAGAAGGCACGCCAGGGCGGGAGCCGCCTGGTGCTGGCTGCGGTCAGCGATGCCGCGATGCGGGTGCTGCAGCTGGCCCGCCTGGATCGGGTGTTCGTGATCCATCCCTCACTCGAAGCCGCCATCACAGGGGATCGGTGAAAGGGCGGCGATGCCGTCGATAATGGCCCCCCGCCCGGTGGTCCGAGCCCTGGACCACCTGGGGCGCCGGACCGCGGGCGCTCTGGCCGAGATCGGGCTGGCGGCAAGCCTGGTCGCCGAGTCGTTCTACTGGCTGCTGGTCGGGCGGCGTCGGCGGCAGCCGGTCCGGGCCTCGGCGCTGTTCCGGCAAATGATGGAGATCGGCATCCGCGCCCTGCCGATCGTGGCCGCCATGGCCGCCACCATCGGCATCATGCTGGCGATCCAGGGCATTCACACCCTCCGCGCGTTCGGGGCGGAAACCCAGGTGACCCTGGGCATCGCCCTGTCGATGACCCGCGAGTTCGCGCCGCTGATCACCGGCATCATGGTGGCGGGACGGTCGGGTTCGGCCCTGGCGGCCCGGCTCGGAACCATGCGGATCAACCAGGAGATCGATGCCCTGACGGTCATGGGAATCAGCCCGGTCCGTTTCCTGGTGGCCCCGGCGCTGTTTGCGTGCCTGATCATCGTGCCGTGCCTGACCGTGTTCAACGGGTTCGTCGGCCTTGCGGCGGCCGGGCTCTACGTCAGTGTCGAGCTCGGCATGAGCCTTGCCGTCTATGCCGAAGAGGTGCTGACCATCCTGTCGCCGCACGATGTCCTGCACGGTCTCGGCAAGAGCGTCATCTTCGCCTTGCTGATTGCGGTCATCGGTGTCGTCAATGGCCTGATGGTGAGCGGCGGCGCGGAGGGAGTTGGCCGTGCCACCACCCGCGCGGTGGTGCAGTCGATCTCCGCCATCGTCATCACCGACATGCTGTTCGTCTTCGTGGTCACGCGGTAGCCATGGACGCCCTTGACCATCCCCGCTCCGCCGTCATCATCGCGATCCGTGGACTGGTCGTCCGCTATGCTGACCGCACCATCCTCTCCGGTATCGACCTTGACGTCCATGACGGTGAGATCGTGGTGATCATGGGGGCCAGCGGCTCCGGCAAGAGCACGCTGCTGCGCCACATGCTGGGCCTGGAGCGCGCCCAGGAGGGTTCGGTCATGGTGCTCGGCGTCGACGTCGCCTCGGCCGGTCAGGCTGCGTTGGCCGCCTTGCGCCAGCGCATCGGCGTCGCCTTCCAGAGCGGCGCCCTGTTCAGCTCGATGTCGGTGATCGACAACATCATGTTGCCGCTGGCCGAGTTGAGCGACCTCGACCCGACGATCATGCGAATCATGGCCCGTCTCAAGCTGGAGGTGGTCGGCCTCGGCGGCTTCGAAGACCTGATGCCGGCCGAGCTTTCCGGCGGCATGACCAAGCGTGCGGCGTTCGCCCGCGCCATCGTCACCGATCCGAAGATCCTGTTCTGCGACGAGCCCTCGGCCGGACTGGATCCTGCCGTCGCCTCCGCCATCGACGACCTTATCCTCAGGCTTCGCGCCGCCATGGGCATGACCGTCGTGGTGGTCACCCATGAGCTTGCCAGCGCCTTCAAGATCGCCGACCGCATTGCGGTGCTCGACCAGGGGGAGGTTCTGTTCGTCGGCGCGCCGGAGGCGCTGCGTCAACAAGCCAGCGAGCGCATTCAGAACCTGCTCAATCGCCGCCCGCAGGACGATACCCTCGATCCGGAGGATTATCTCCGGCGGCTGACGGCCGAGCACCCCCTGCGGCCGGTCCCTCTCTGATCCGGAGCCCCCAATGAACGGCAGCCGAACGAACTACGTGCTGGTGGGCGCCTTCGTCGTCGCCACGGTCGGCGGCTTGGTGGTGCTGCTGGCCACCATGAGCGGGTGGACGGTGGGGCGCGACCCCTACTTCACGGTACTGCATAACGTCACCGGGGTTCGGCCCGGCACCCGGGTGACGTTCGAAGGCTATCCGGTGGGACGGGTGAGCGGCATCTCGGCCATCGGCCCCGCCGAGTCCGAGCGGCTGCTGGGTCCGGCGGCGGCACCCTGGCCGACCTGGTTCCGGGTCGACCTGGAGCTTGAGAAAGGCTGGCGCATCCCCGCCGGCAGCGAGGCCCGCATCATCGCGACGGGCCTGCTCACCGCCGTGGTCGTCGAGATCACCCAGCCCGACAGGGCCGAGGCGAACATGCTTGCGGTCGGCAGCATGATCCAGGGCCGCGACACCCAGACACTGACGCGGATGATGGAGCACGCGCTGGGCTTGACGGATACCGTGGCCTCACTGGTCTCAACCATCGAGGCCACGCTGGAACGCGGGGTGGATCCGGTCATCGCGGATACGCGAGAGCTGATCGCGACCCTGTCGGAGGGCCTGCAGGCGGCGCTCGCCCGGATCGATGCGGTGGGCGCCGGGACGGAAGCCGCGGTCGCCGAATTCGCGCTGCTGGTCGGGCCGGACAACCGGCAACAGGTGGAGGCGGCGATCGCCGCGCTGGCGGACTCCGCCCGGCACGTCAACGGCCTGATCGCCCGGCTCGATACCCTGGCCGTCTCCCTCGACGGCATGGTCACCGACAACCGCCGGGATGTGGATGCCGCCGTCCGCAACCTTCGCTATGTCACCGATTCACTCGCCCGCGACGTCGACGAGATCGGCCGGAACGTGGAGGCCACCACCCGCAACCTGCATGAGCTGAGCCGGCGGCTCAGGCGCAATCCGGGACTGCTGGTCACCGGCACCGCCCCGGATGCGGCGGAGGCGGCGCGATGACCGGCCGGTGGCGGCGGCAGCGGTCGCCCGGCCGCCGGCTTGGCGTAGCGCTGTCCGTGCTGGTGTTGGCCGTCACGGCGGCCGGGTGTGCCCCGGTCGAGCTGCCCAAGGACCGGTACTATCGCCTGGAGGTGGGCGCTTCGGCGCCGGCAGCAGCGGCGCCATCCCTGGCCGGGGTGCTGGAGGTTGCCCGGCCGGTGGCGGATGGCTTGGTCGCGGGCCAGGCGATCCTCTACACCTCGGGCGGTCCCGGCGCGCCGCTGATGGAATCCGACTTCCACTTCTGGGCCTCGGCGCCATCGGTGATGCTCCAGGAAGCGCTGGTCCGCTGCCTCGACGATGCCGCTGCCGCCGACATGGTGGTGGCGGATCGGATGCGGCTGCCGGCCGATTACCGCCTGACCGGAAGGCTGATTCGCCTGGAACGGGCGATCGGGCCGCCGGCCGAAGCGACCCTGGCCCTGCAGCTCGGCATCCACCGCCTCCGCGACGACCGCCTGCTGTTCTGGCGACGCTATGCCGCCACCCGAGCGGCCGCCGACGACAGCGTCGCCGCGGCGGCCCCGGCCTTCAACGACGCCTTCGCCGCGGTCTGCCACGACCTGGTGGCCGATCTCGAACGCCATGCCCGGACCGCCGGACCGGGTCATGGCGGCTCGAACCGGCGCGCCCTCGCAAGCGTCACATGGTGATGTACTGACGCAGGGCCTCCACCTCGGCCTGGGCCTCCTCAATGCGGCTCTTGACCACGTCGCCGATGCTGATGATGCCGACCACCCGCCCCTCGTCCATCACCGGCACGTGCCGGAAGCGTTGCGCCGTCATCATGCCCATGATCGCCGCCACCGGGTCCTTGGGGGAGCAGGTGACGACGCGATGGGTCATCAGCTCGCCCACCCGCTTGGAGAACACCGCATCGTGGAAGCCGTTCATGGCCCGGACCAGGTCACGTTCCGACAGGATGCCGAGAATCCGATCATGGGAATCGAGCACCAGCAACGCGCCGATGCGTTTCTCGCAAAGGACAGCAATGGCGGCGGCCACCGGCTCATCCGAGGAAATCGAGACGACATCGGAGCCTTTGACCTTGAGGATGTCGGATACGAACATGGGCGCCTCTCCTGAAACGATCTTGGTTGTCACACGCCGCTGAGGGTTTCGGCAATCAGCATGTCCACCACGCCCTTCAGCGCCTCCTGGCGATCGATGCCACGGCCGACCAAGTCATTGTACCGGGCCACCTGCCAGTGGGCGCTTGTACCGTGCTGGATGATCTCACGGCAATGCAGGACCTCATCCACACAGTGGAGCGCCTCCGCGTCCGGCCGGACCAGGGCGATCAGTTCCTCCAGCAGCTCGGCACACGGCACCACGACCCCCTTGCCGAAATCCACCAGTCCTTCGTCGATGCCGTAGCGCTTGGCGCGCCAGCGGTTCTCTTCGATCAGCATGCGGTCATAGGTCCGCCAGCGCTGGTTGCGCCGGCGCAGGCGGAACAGCATGTGCAGGATGCAAAGATACAGGGCGGCGATCGCCACGGCGTCGTCGAGGCGGGTGCAGACATCGGTGATGCGCATTTCCAGGGTGGGGAACTTCGCGTTGGGGCGGACATCCCACCAGATCATGGTGGCATCGGGAATCAGGCCGGCATCGATCAGGACATCCACGTGCCGCTGGTACTCCGCGTACGAATCGAACCGGGATGGCAGGCCGGTGCGCGGCAGTTCGTCGAACACGCTGAGCCGATAGGACTTGAGCCCGCTGTCGCTGCCGCGCCAGAACGGCGAGGAGGTGCTGAGGGCGAGCAGATGCGGCAGGAAATAGGCCACCTGGTTCATCAGGTCGATGCGCAGTTCCTCATCGGCGATGCCGGCGTGGACGTGCATGCCGCAGATCAACAGGCGCCGCGCCACCCCCTGCATGTCCCTGGCCAGCATGCGATAGCGATCCTTGTCGGTGTACCGCTGCAACTGCCATTCCGAGAACGGGTGGGTGGAAGCGGCGATGGGGGCGATACCATAATTCCGGGTCACCTCGGCAACCGTTCGCCGCAGCCAAGCGAGGTCGGCGCGGACCTCCTGGATGGTCTTGCAGACCCGGGTACCGATCTCGATTTGCGACATCATGAACTCGGGACGCACCAGGTCGCGGATGCGCCCCTCAAGTTCCGCCAGCAGAGCCGGCGGCAGCTCGACGATCAGCTCCCGCGTGTCGACATTGACGAGGAGGTATTCTTCCTCGACACCGACGGTGAGCGTCGGATCTTGCGTGACCACCATCAGAACTGCTCGACCCGGTGCAACTGGCTCATGCCCACGATGGCCGACAAGGCATCTCCCAGCATGTCGGTCCAGCGCCCCAGTTCTTCGGCGGATTCGCAGTGGTCCTGGCGCACTTCGACAGCTGCATTGGCGAGGCCGGCGGACCCGGCATGCAGGTTCAAGGTATAGGCAATCTCCCGGCCGGAATACGGCTCGTTATCGCCGACGGCGATCGGATGGCGGCGGAGCAGGTCCAAGAGGGGCACCGCCAGCCGGGGATCCCGGTTCCACAGCACGCCCACGTCCCACAACCGGTCACGGCCGCCCAGTGACGGGGTAAAGGTGTGGACGGAGAACAAGAGCGGCTCCGGCCCGCGTCGGCGCAGATGGGCGAACACCGTCTCGATGGCATGGTGGTACGGCCAGTGGAAAGCCTCGGCCCGCGCCTGCTGATCGGCGTCCGACAGCGCGCTGTTGCCGGGTATCGGCACGCCGTCGCTTTCCGCGAGGATGGATTCCGGCGCGCCCGGCTGCCGGTTGACGTCGATCAGCAGCCGCGAGTATCCGGCCAGAACAGCCGGCGCATCCAGCCGTGCCGACAGCCGGCGGGTGAGTTCGCCAGCGCCGATGTCATAGGCGATATGCCGGTGCAGCATCGCCTGGGCCAACCCGAGATCCCCCATCGCCTCAGGGATGACGTTGCTGGCGTGATCACATACCAGCAACAGCGGCGCCCGCCCGTCGGCGTTGAGGATCTCGAACGGCGGCGGATCAGCCGGGCCGATCAGGCGCCGGGCGGACGACGCGACGTCAAGGGGCGGGGAGACCCGGTCGTCGGATGCGGGCATTCTTGTTCAGGACCCTGACCTGAAGCGGGCGGAAAGCCCGGTGCCGGCTGGTACCGGGGCACGATCCGGTATACTAGCCTCCGCAGGTACCGTTGCGAAGCGCCCCCATCGATCCTGAAATCAATCCCAGCCCATGGCCATCTCGCGGTATCGGCTCGCCCTGCCATTCCTTATCCTCGGGGCGATCGGGATCGCCTTTGCGCCGATTTTCGTCCGCCTGAGCGAACTCGGGCCGGTGGCGACGGCTTTTCATCGGCTGTTCCTGGCCCTGCCGGCGCTGTGGCTGTGGCTGGCGATCGCCGAGCGGAACACCCAACGATCACAAGGGCCGCGCACGGCCCGCGACCGGCTGGGCCTGGCGGCAGCGGGCTTGTTCTTCGCCGGCGATCTCGCCTTCTGGCACTGGTCGATCCAGCTCACCAGCGTCGCCAACGCCACCCTGCTCGCCAACTTCGCGCCGGTGTTCGTCGCCCTGGCCGGCTTCCTGCTTTTCGCCGAGCGGTTCTCCCGGACCTTTCTCGCCGGCATGGCGGCCGCACTGACCGGTGCCTGCGTGCTCATGGGAAAGAGCTTCGCCATCGGCGCCGACGCCCTGCTGGGCGACATCCTCGGCCTGATCACGGCGGTGTTCTACGCCGGCTACATCGTCTCGGTGGCGCGCCTCCGCGCCCGCTTCTCCACCCCCACCATCATGGCCTGGAGCAGCCTGGTCACCTGCACCGCCCTGCTTCCCATCGCCCTGATCGCCGGCGAAAGCCTGGTCCCGGTCACCCTCTACGGCTGGGGTGTGCTGGTGGGACTGGCATTGGTCTCCCAGGTCGGCGGACAGAGCCTGATCGCCTTTGCGCTCGCCCACCTGCCGGCCGCCTTCTCATCGGTGAGCCTCCTGTTGCAGCCGGCAATGGCGGCGGTGCTCGCCTGGATCATCCTGGACGAGGCGCTCGGACCGGTGCAGGGAGCCGGCGCCCTGATGATCCTGGCGGGCATCGTCATCGCCCGCCGGGGTAGCCGGGCGGCGCCCGCCGCGCTGCCGCGGGCGGCGGCCGGCGGACCTTGACAGCTGCGGTGGTCCGGTGTCAAAGAGACGGGTTTCTGCTATGATTGGTTGAAGGATATGTATTGATGGCCTCGGATCACGGGAATCACGGCCGCCGCATCTCGGTGGTCGGGCTGGGATATGTCGGCCTGCCGGTGGCTGTGGCGTTCGGGCGTACTGGCGTTCCGGTCGTCGCCTTCGACGTGGACGCGAAGCGGGTGCAGGAGCTGCGTGACGGCATCGATCGGACCCACGAGGTCGAGCCGGAGGCGCTCAGGTCCGCGGCGCTGCATCTGACCAGCGATGCCGCCGACCTGGCGGCCGCAGACTTCCACATCGTCGCGGTGCCGACCCCGATCACCAATACCAAGCGACCGGACCTCACGCCGCTGCTGTCGGCCACACGAACGGTGGCGCAGCACCTGAAGCGGGGGGACATCGTCGTGTTCGAATCCACCGTCTACCCCGGTGCCACCGAGGAAGACTGCGTGCCCATCCTGGAGTCGGTCTCCGGGTTGACGTTCGGCCGCGATTTCACTGTCGGCTACTCGCCGGAGCGGATCAATCCCGGCGACAAGGTGCATCGGTTCGAGACCATCACCAAGGTCGTCTCCGGCTCCGATGCCAAGACGCTGGATACCGTCGCCCGGGTGTACGGCAGCGTCGTCGAGGCGGGAGTCCACCCCGCCTCCAGCGTCCGCGTCGCCGAGGCCGCCAAGGTCATCGAGAACACCCAGCGCGACCTCAACATCGCGCTGATGAACGAGCTTGCGCTGATTTTCGCGCGCCTCGGCATCGACACCCAGGACGTGCTGAAGGCCGCCGGAACCAAGTGGAATTTCCTGCCGTTCTCGCCGGGACTGGTGGGCGGACACTGCATCGGCGTCGACCCCTACTACCTGACCCACCGGGCCCAGCGGGCCGGCTACCATCCGGAGGTCATCCTGGCCGGACGGCGGATCAACGACGGCATGGGCGCCTGGGTCGCGTCGGAAACGGTCAAGCGGCTGCTTCGCAGCGGCTGCGGCGGCGGCGGGCCGCTCTCGGTTTCGGTGCTCGGGGTGACCTTCAAAGAGGATGTGCCCGACACCCGCAACACCCGGGTGACCGATATCATCGCGGAACTGCAGGCCTTCGGCGTGCAGGTGGAGATCCATGATCCGCTGGCCGATGCCGAGGCGATGGCCGAAGAATACAATCTCCAGCTGACCGCCCTTGAGGACATGGCGCCGGCGGACGCGGTGATCCTCGCCGTGCCTCATCACGCTTATCGGGTCGGCGGGTGGCCGATGATCACGGCCCGGCTCAAGAACGGCCGTGGCTTCGTGGCCGATGTCCGCTGCTGCCTGGACCGCACCGCCACACCGGAAGGCGTCGACCTCTGGCGCCTGTGAGCTGCCGCGAGGTCCGTCAAGCGGGGGGACCGGCGTTGTCCCGCCCGCTCAGGTCGGGGAGTTGCCCCGGATCGGCCGGCTCGGTCGCTTCGCCCTCGATCAGGTCGCCGCTCTCCAGCTGCACCACCTGGAAGGCGGGCACCTGGCGGGGGATCGGCTTCTGCCGCCCGGGCCGCAGCCCCTGGTCCGCCAGGCCGCGCACCCGGGGCAGCAGCCGTGTGTTAAGGGAGCCGGTGAGCCTGACGTAGCCGTCGGCGGCGGACTTGATGCCTTTGCCGAGGCTCTGGACATGCTCGATCACGAAGCCGATGGAATCGAGCAGGCTGCGGGTGCTGTCAATGATCCGCTCGTGGTTCTCCGCCTGGCGGCCCAGGTCGATCTCCACCCGGGCGAAGCCGATCAGGCAGGCGAGAGCCGAGGGGCCGGCCACCGTCACCTCCGCCCGCGCGGCCTTGCGGGCGAAGTCCGGGTCGGCGGTGGCGAGCTTCTCCACCGCCCCCTCGTTGGGCAGGTACATCACCATCATCACCCGGCGGAGCTCGCCGCTCCGACCCGCGTCCCGGTAGCTGTCCCGGATCCCTGCCCGGTAGTCCTTGTCGGTGAGGGACTTGAGGTGGTTGTTCATGGTGCGGGCAAGGTTCTGCCAAGCCTCCTTCTCTTGCTCGGTGCCTTCCGCCTCGGCCAGGTCCAGCAGGAACTTGGAGGCCTTGCTGTCGACCACCAGCACGGTATCGCCCGGCATCAACACCATCGCGTCCGGACGGAGGCCGCGGCCCTCCAGCGACTGCTGGATGACGAAGTCCCGACCCTTGACCAAGCCGAACGACTTGAGGGTGTTCTCCAGCCCGACCTCGGCGAACTGGCCGGCGCCGCCGGGGCTGGAGAGGGCCTTCCACACCGTATCCATGGTGTCGCGGTTGTCGTCCACCTGCCGGCTGAGGCTGGCCACCGTCTTGGTGACCTCGTGCACCTGCTTCAGCAGCGCCTCGGTGGTCTGGCGGACCCGCTCCTCGCTCTCCTTCTTGGCCGCCTCGCTTTCCTGCTTGTGGTCGGCGAGCAGCTTGGTGGACAGCTCGGAGGCGGTGGCCAGCACCGCCGCCTTGGCCGCTTGCAGGCTTTCCGCCTTGGCGGTCTCCCAGTCGTCCAGGCGCTTTTGCATCTCGGTGAGCTGCTGGGCGCGCAGCGCCGCCTGCTGCTCTGCCGCCTGGGTCCGCTCGACGGCGGCATCCCGCGCGCTTCGCGCGTGCGCCAGCTCGCTGCGCAGGTCGGCCACGCTCCGTTCGGATTCCGCCAGACGGGTCTCGGCCCGGGTCTTGTCGTGGAGCCAAGTCTCCAACTTGGCCGCGGCCTCCGCCGCCAAGCCGCGCTCGCGCTGCAGGTCGCGCCCGAGGCTCCGGAGCCGCACCACGAGGCCGGCCAGCGCCGCCAGTGCCGCGGCCAGCGCCACGGCCAAGCCGATGGTTGCCAACTCCATGCCGTCCCCCGCCGCGTGCAAAGGTGTTCAACCGGTTGCCGAGCGACCGAGCTTGCACCAGCGGGGACGCGGACGCAAATTCCGGGCTTGGATCATCACCCGAAGGGGCTCACCATTATGCGATATGCCGCACTCGCCGCCGCCGGCGCCTTGCTTGCCGGCCTTCCGGCCGCCGGCGCAAGCGAGGTTGCCGTGCCCGAGGACTCGCGTACTCATCTGGCCGTGACGGTGTACGGCAACCAGCTGGCGCTGGTGCAGGACCGCCGCCGGATCGTCCTGGACACCGGAGAGCAGTCGCTGTCGTTCACCGGGGTGAGCCGCCAGGTGATTCCGTCCAGCGCATTCGTCGCCGCGACCGAAGGTGTCCGTGTCCTGAGCCTGGAGCACCGGTTCGATCTGCTTACCCCCGAGGCGCTGCTGCGCCGCTCTCTCGGCAGGGAGGTCGGGGTGGTCCGCACCCACCCGACCGACGGGACGGAGACGGTGGAGCCGGCCGAGGTGCTGAGCGTCGAGGCGGGGGTGGTGCTCCGCTACCGCGACCGGATCGAGACCGGGGTGCCCGGGCGGCTGGTGTTCGATGCGGTGCCGGAGGGGCTGACCCCAACGCCAGCGCTGGTTGCCACCGTCGCCACCGACGAGGCCGCGGAGCGGGAGCTGGACCTCGTCTACCTCACCAACGGCCTGTCCTGGCAGGCGGATTACGTGCTGGAACTGGATGACGACACCGGCCGGCTCACCCTCACCGGCTTCGCCACGGTGCATAATGTGAGCGGCACCAGCCTGCCGGGGGCGTCGTTGGCGCTGATGGCGGGCGATGTCCGGCGCGTCTCGCCGCCGGGCATGCCGCCGATGCCGACGGCCCGCAACGCTGCAGTGATGGCGATGGAGGCGGCACCCGATGCCATGGAGCGGGAGGCGATTGCCGACCTGCACCTCTATACCGTGGCCGAACCGGTGACCTTGGCCGACCTTGAAACCCGGCAGCTCGCCCTGCTATCCGCCGCCGATGTCCCGTTCACCCGCAGCTACGTCAGCGAGAGCCGGCCTTCGGTCATGCGGCCGGTGCGTCGGGACGCGGCCGAGGACCACCCGGAGGTGCGCATCAACTTCGACAACGATCCGGAGACCGGCCCGGGCGAGCCCCTGCCGGCCGGCATCGTCCGGGTGTTCGGCCGGGACGCCGGTGATGCGCTCCGCTTCCTGGGCGAGCAGCAGATCGCGCAGGTGCCGGTCGGGCGCAGCGTGGAGCTGGCTCCGGGCCGGGCCTTCGACATCACGGTGAGCCGGGTCCAGACCGAGTTCACCCGTGCCGGACTCGCCGACGACGCGTTCGAGAGCGCCCACCGCATCACCGTCGGCAACGGCAAGGACCAGGCGGTGACGGTGACGGTGGTCGAATTGATGACTGGCGACTGGACCATTCTGGCGGAGAGTGCGCCGCATACAAAGACGGCGGCCGATCGCGCCGAATGGTCGATCGAGGTGCCGGCCCAGGGCGAGGCGACCGTCACCTACCGGGTGCGGGTGCGCCGCTGAGTGGCGACCGGGGCGAGGTGATAGTGCCACATCGTGAGCGCTGACGGCATCGTGCTGACCATTGCGGCGCTACCGTGGTTGATCGCCGGGGGCAGCGTTGCGCTTGCCCTGGTCGGCGTCACCTACGGACTGCGGGAGCGTCAAAGGCGCAAGGGTCGGCCGCTGCTGGACCGGTCGCCGGTGCGGCCGGTGTCCCCCGCCGAGGTTGATCCGGTCTTCACGCCCGGTCCGCTTGGGTATTCGCGTGAAACCGAGGCCGTGCTGATCGGTGATACCGGGGCCACGGCGACCACCTCCGACACGGAGGCTTGGCTGCTGTCGGTGATGGCGAAGCGGGCGCGCCGGATCTTCGAGTTTGGCACCTGCACCGGCCGGACGACCTATCTCCTGGCACGCAACGCGCCGGCCGCTGCCGAGGTCGTCACGATCACGCTGTCGCCGGAGACCATCGAGCAGTATCAACCCGATGGCGACGACCCGGAGTCCGCACGTTGGGCGGCAATTGCCACCCGCGAATCGGCGGCTTCAAGGTTTTTCTATGAAGGTACAGACGTGGCAGCCAAAATCACTCAGATCCTGGGTGACAGCAAAAACTTCGATGAGACACCTTTTGCCGGTAGTTGTGATCTCGTCTTCATAGATGGGAGCCACGCCTATTCGTACGTCAAAAATGATACGGCGAAAGCGTTCCGAATGGTCCGTCGCGGGGGCGCGGTGGTCTGGCACGATTTCTCGCCGGCATGCGCGGGCGTTTGGCGATATCTTAACGAGCTTGGACGTACCGTGCCGCTGATGCATGTCCGCGGCACCCGCCTTGTCGTGACCAAGCGGTAATTCGCAACAGGACGTCTTGCCCTTGCCGGGGTGCACGTATACTGTCTTGCCGGGGTATGTGTCCTACCCATTCCTATCGACATGTGATGACGAGGTGAGGGGTGCGATGATGACCGCAGGGCTGGCCCGGATGGGGAAAATTGCCGCCTCGGCGATGGTCGTGTTAATGGTCGCAGCCGGCTGCTCCAGGGTCGCCACGCTGCCGGAAGTTCGTGTCGGCGAAGTCCATGACGCGCCCGCGTATCGCATCGGCCCTCTGGACAACATTACCATCTTCGTCTGGCGCAACCCGGAACTCTCGACCAGCGTTCCAGTCCGCCCCGACGGCCGCATTTCGGTGCCGCTTCTGGAGGACGTTCAGGCCGCCGACAAGACGCCGACGGAATTGGCCCGCGAGCTGGAGAGCGAGCTGGACGTGTTCATCCAGAATCCGCTGGTGACGGTGATCGTCACCGGCTTCTCCGGCACCTTTGAGCAGCAGATCCGGGTGGTCGGCCAGGCCCAGCAGCCGCGCTCGATCCCGTTCCGCGCCAACATGACCATGCTGGACGTGATGATCGCGGTGGGCGGCCTCACGCCCTTCGCCAACGGCAACCGCGCCACCCTGGTCCGGGTGGTGGACGGCCAGCAGAAGGAATTCCGGGTGCGGTTGGGCCGGCTGATCCAGGACGGTCATATCGATGCCAACGTCGCCATGCTGCCGGGCGACATCGTCATCATTCCGGAGACGTTCTTCTAGGCCCGTGTCGTTCCATCTGGTCGGATGGCGTTTCTGGCGACGGACATGCACAGAAGCTTGAGATCAGTGAGTAATGGCCAGTGTCGCCTATCTCATCACCGTCTACAACAAGGCGCCATACCTTGATACGGTCATCAAGGGTTTGGCGCAGCAGCAAGGTGATTTCGAGCGCTCTTTCGTTTTCGTTGACGATGGTTCAACCGATGACAGTCGGGAAATTGTTCGCCGGTTAACTAAAGACTGGACAAAGGTGTTGAGGCTCGAGCAACCGAATGCGGGTCCCAGCAGTGCCTTCAACCTGGGTCTTGACCACGTTGAAGCAGACTACATAAAGGCGCTCGACGGTGACGACGAATTGACACCGTCGGCGACCCGGACGCTTCTGAAAGCGATCGAATCGACCGGCTGTCTGTTTGCCTTCGGACGAAGGGGGGACAACGAACACCAAGGCGCGACACCCGAAAGCGTGTCCGCCTCGGTAATCACCGATCCTTTGTCTCTCAGTATAAAACTGGCCCACACCACGCCCTCCATGTGGCTTGCCAAGACGGAAGTGGTGAAGAGCGTGAGGGGATGTGATACTGGGGTCTTCATTCAGGATTATTCGCTTGAGCTGAGGATGGCCCGAGCCACCGCTTTTGCCCGGGTCGATGGCGATGTGTTCCATGCCCCCACCCGGGCGCCGGGACGGCTATCGGACAACGAAGCTCAGACGCTTCACGACGTGAACTTGGCATTGGCCCGCTTCGTTGACGAGCACCCCGATCTCGACCTCAGATACCGTCGGTTGGCTTGGCGAAGGGCTGCCGGCAGAGCCTGGAAATGGGCATTCAAGCGGGCAGGCCGCACCGTTTTTTCCAAAGAGTGCTTTCGGCATATCGAATCATGCGTGAGGCCGGGCGCACCACCCCCACGAAGATTGCTGGAAACCTGCGAGATCTTTCGCGAAACGCACCCCATTCGCTTGATGGGAGCGCAGTAGGCAAGCCCTGACTTTTCCGGCCGTCTCAGCGAAGAACATCAAGGTCCCTCGGAGCGACGCTTTGGACGTCGCCAACTGGCCTCGCAGGCGCCAGAGATCGACGCCCTCCCGTCGGGCGGTGCGGGAACGGAGGCAAGGCAGGCACCGCTGCTGACCGAGGCGCTGCACAGGCGCCGAGTTCGCGACGGTCGCTCCGGCGGACGGCCTACCCATAGCCCCTTCGCCACGCGACCGGACATGTTCGTCAAAGGTGTCACCCGGACACGGGAACTCGACTCGTCCCCACTTGTTATTGCGAATAAGATTAAGTGATCGCCGTCCGGCGCGCCGTCATGTTGGCAGGACAAGGCCAACGTCAACCGGTTTGCGTGGGCGCAGCAGACCACATCGGTGGGGAATAACAGTGACCGGTCAACGTCCCCTGCACTACCGGGCCTATGCGCCGCCTCCGCTCACTGCCTCCGACCGGAACCAAGTCGAGATCCTGTTTGGAGGCATGCCTTGGCGTACGGAGAGATTGACCCAGGCCGTGTTCGAGAACCTTGGTTACAAGGCGCGGCCGCTTCCTCCGGCGACCAGGGCCGATCTGTCCCGGGGACGCGAACTGGCTGATATTGGTCAGTGCTGCCCGACCAGCTTCACCACCGGAAACCTGTTGAACTTTTTGGAGTCCGAGGTGGCGCGCATCGGGACCCAAGCCGTCTGTGACCGGTATGTCTACGTGACGGTCGGGTCGTGCGGCGCTTGCCGCTTCGGCCAGTATCACCAGAGCC
>REES01000037.1 GCA_007694935.1 Rhodospirillales bacterium | reverse complement strand
ACTCCAGGGCGTCGCGGGTGGCGCCGAATTCCTGCACCAGCAGTTCGCGGAACCCGGCCTTGACTTCGTCATGGCCGGGCCGGCGGGCCAAGTGGCTGAGCAGGTCGAGGGTGGCCGGGGATTCCGTCATGCCGTGGCGCAGCCCGATCGATGATACGCGAGATATAGCGGTCCTGACGATGTTTATCCCCGATTTGTGGGGTCCTGTCACCCTCCGATGGAATGATGCCCACTGCCGCGGCCGATCGGCGGGAGTGCGGGCCGGGCTCAGCCGCCGGTGAGGCTCATGGTGCGGCCGAGCGCGGGGCGGCGATGCTCCCGGTCGATGACGAAGTCGTGGCCCTTGGGCTTCCTTGCGATGGCCGCATCGATGGCGGCCAGCAGTGGGATGTCGCTCTCCCCGGCGCGGAGCGGCGTGCGCAGGTCGGCGCAGTCCTCCCGGCCAAGGCAGAGGTAGAGCAAGCCAGTGCAGGTCAGGCGCACGCGGTTGCAGCTCTCGCAGAAATTGTGGGTCATCGGGGTGATGAAGCCGATCCGCCGCCCGGTCTCCGCCACCTCGACATAGCGGGCGGGGCCGCCGGTGGCGTGGTTGGAGGGCAGCAGCGTCCAGCGCCGGCTGAGCTGCTCCCGCACCCTGCTGAGCGGCAGGTAGTGGGCGGTGCGATCGCCGTCCACGTCGCCGAGGGGCATGGTCTCGATCAGGCAGAGGTCGAAGCCTTCCTCCCCGCACCAGGCCACCAGCCGGTCGAATTCGTCGTCGTTGACGCCCTTGAGCGCCACCGTATTGATCTTGATGCCAAGCCCGGCCGCCTTGGCGGCTGCCAAGCCCTCCAGCACCACCTCGAGCCGGCCGCGCCGGGTGATCGCCCGGAATTTGACCGGATCGAGGGTGTCCACCGAGACGTTGACCCGGCGCACCCCGCACGCCACCAAGTCGGCCGCGAGCCAGGCGAGCCGGCTGCCGTTGGTGGTGAGGGTGAGTTCGTCCAGCCCGCCGCCGTCCAGCAGGCTCCCGAGCCCCCGGAACAGGTGGATGATGTTGCGCCGGACCAGCGGTTCCCCGCCGGTGATCCTGAGCTTTCGCACCCCGCGGCGGACGAAGGCGCGGCAGAGCCGTTCCAGCTCCTCCAGGGACAGCACGTCCGCCTTGGGCAGGAACGACATGTCCTCACCCATGCAGTAGACGCAGCGGAAATCGCACCGGTCGGTGGCGGAAACCCGAAGATAGCGGATCCGCCGGCCGAAGGGGTCGATCACCGCCCCGATCCTGCCGGTTGCGCGACCGGAGCGCCGGCGGCGCTCTCCGTGCCTGACGGCATCGCCTAGTCCCTCCCTGCGGTGTCGGGTCGGCCGGTTGTTCCGGCACTTCTCCATTCCTGGACAACGAACAGTGTAATGCAACCCCGGACCCGCAGCAATCGGGCGGGACTGGACCGGTTGCGGCACGTTCCCGTTCCGGCCGTGGCGGTGGGTGCGCTACCATGATCGCTGCCGTTCGTCGGGTCGATGCTCGGCGGTACTTTCTCGGGGGTGGCATGGGGCAGCTCGGCGACGATGGCTTTGCGGAGGGCGGCGGCGTGATGACGCTTGCCGCGGCGCTGGCCGAGCTCGACGCCCGCGTTCGGCCGGTGGTCTCGGCCAAGAACGTGCCGCTCGGCCGAGCCCGGGGGCGCATCCTGGCGGACGACATCGTCGCCACCACGGACCTGCCCCCCCATGACAACGCCGCGGTGGACGGCTACGCCCTCCGCCATGCCGATCTGGAGACCGGAGTTGCCACGCGACTTGCGGTGGTCGGCCGGGCCGCCGCGGGACATCCGCATGCCGGCGCCGTGCCCCCCGGGTGCGCCGTGCGCATCTTCACCGGCGCCCCGGTCCCCGCCGGCCTCGACACCATCCTGATGCAGGAGGACTGCCGCGCCGAGGGCGACCACGTGGTGATCCCGCCCGGCAGCCGGCGCGGCGCCAATCTCCGGCGGGCCGGCGAGGACGTGGCGGCCGGATCGACGGTGCTGGCCCGGGGTCTCCGGCTGGAGCCGCCGCACATCGGCCTCGCCGCCGCCCTGGGATGCGCGGACGTGCCAGTGTTCCGACGGCTCCGGGTGGCGGTGTTCTCCTCCGGCGACGAACTGGTGGGACCGGGCCAGACGCCGGCACCCGGGCAAATCCGCGATGCCAACCGCTACGCCCTGATGGCCCTTCTGGAGCGGCTTGGCACCCGGGTCACCGACCTCGGCATCCTGCCCGACCGCTTCCCGGTGATCCGCGACGGCCTCGCCGCCGCCGCCGCCGGGCATGATCTGATCGTCACCTCCGGCGGCATGTCGGTGGGGGA
This sequence comes from Rhodospirillales bacterium, assembly GCA_007694935.1. Taxonomy (GTDB): domain Bacteria; phylum Pseudomonadota; class Alphaproteobacteria; order Rhodospirillales; family Defluviicoccaceae; genus REEP01. The sequence goes on along the minus strand of REES01000037.1, from coordinate 16,925 downwards.
GGAGGACCACGTCAAGGCGGCGGTCACAACCCTCGGCCGGCTGCACCTGTGGCGGCTGGCGATCAAGCCGGGCCGGCCGATCGGTTTCGGCCAAGTGGCCGGGGCGGCATTCATCGGCCTGCCGGGCAACCCGGTGGCGCTGGTGGTGACCTTCCTCCGCCTCGCCCGGCCGGTGATCGTCAGGCTCGCCGGCGGCGTCAGCGAGGCGTTGCCATGCTACCCGGTGCAGGCGGGGTTCAGCCTGAACAAGCGGCCTGGCCGGCGGGAATGGGTCGGCGCCACGCTGGACCGGGAGGCCGGCGGTGAGCCGGTGGCGCGGATGTTCCCGCGCCAGGGTTCCGGCATCCTGTCCTCGCTGGTGGCGGCCGACGGCCTGATCGAACTGGACGAGGAGATCGCGGCGGTGGAGCCCGGCATGACGGTGCCGTTCCTGCCGTTCCACGGGCTGATGTGATCGGGCAAGGAGGACGTGATAAACGCGTTGTCGCTGGCGTTCGCGGCGGCACGATCGGGTCGGCGCACCGTCCCGCTCACACGAACCCGCCGCATCACCAGCACGTCCCGCCCATTTAGCGAATGCGAAAGCTTCCCGACCTTATATCAGACCCCGTCAGGGCGCCATCAGGCTCGCCCTGGTGCCGCCCACCCGAACCCCGAGGGCGCGGGTGCGACGCGGGCGCTGCACGGTCTGGACGAACCGGCGGATGATCTGATAATGGACAGCCTCAACCCATTCCCCTCACGAAAGATCGGACCGACAATGGACTACCTGGACGTCCTGGAACACAGGACGATCTACATCCTGCGCGAGGCCTTCAACCGGATCGACCGGCCGGCGATCCTATGGTCGCTCGGCAAGGATTCCAACGCCATGCTGTGGATGGTGCGGAAGGCCTTCTTCGGGTATGTGCCGATGCCGGCGGTACACATCGACACCGGCAAGAAATTCCCGGAGATGTACGCATTCCGCGAGCGCTTCGCGCGGGAATGGGGCCTGGACCTGAAGGTGGGCGGCTGCCCGCCGGTGGAAGAGATGGACCCGACCCTGCCGCCGGCGGCGCGGTCGGCGGCGCGTAAGACAGCGGGGCTCAAGCTGATGCTGGAGCGGGAAAAGTTCGGCGGCCTGATCGCCGGCATCCGCCGCGACGAGGAGGGGACCCGGGCCAAGGAACGCGTGTTCAGCCCGCGGGGGGAGGAGAACAAGTGGGACTTCCGCGATCAGCCGCCGGAGTTCTGGGACCAGTTCAAGACCGATTTCCCGCCGGGCACGCATCTCAGGGTCCATCCCATCCTGCATTGGACCGAAATCGACATCTGGCGCTACATCCAGCGCGAAGGCATCCCCGTGGTCGACCTGTACTTCGCCAAGAACGGCAAGCGCTATCGCTCGCTCGGGGATCAGGACATCACCTTCCCGGTGGACAGCACGGCATCGACCCTCGATGAGATCATCGCCGAACTGAAGCGCACCAAGGTGGCCGAACGATCCGGGCGAGCGATGGACCACGAAAGCGAAGACGCCTTCGAGCGGCTGCGCGCCGACGGCTATCTGTGACCTCAAGCCTTGGTTGGGTGATCTGACAATGAATGACGTTCTCGGCGAAGCGATCCTGGCACTGACGCCCGATTCCCATCCGCCCCTGAAGATCGTGATGGTCGGCCATGTGGATCACGGCAAGTCGACCGTGATCGGCCGCCTGTTCCACGACACCGGATCGCTGCCGGAGGGCAAGGTCGAGGCGATCAAGGCGATGTGCGATCGCCGCGGCATGCCGTTCGAGTGGGCGTTCCTCATGGATGCGCTGAAGGCGGAACGCGATCAGGGCATCACCATCGACGTCTCCTACATCCATTTCCGCACCGGTCAGCGGGAGTGCGTGCTGATCGACGCCCCCGGGCACCGGGAGTTCCTCAAGAACATGGTGAGCGGCGCGGCGCAGGCGGATGCTGCGGTGCTGGTGGTGGACGCGAACGAAGGGGTGCAGGAACAGACCCGCCGGCATGCCTATCTGCTGCATCTGCTGGGCATTCGTCAGGTGGTGGTGGCCGTCAACAAGATGGACCTGGTGGGCTTCGACGAAGGCCGCTTCCTGACGGTGACGGCGGAGGTCAAGCACTACCTGGCGGACCTCGGCCTGGACACGCTCCATACCCTGATCGTGCCGGTGTCCGCCCGCGAGGGGGACAACGTGGTAACGCCCTCGGCCAGCATGCCCTGGTACGACGGGCCGACGCTGGAGCGGTCGCTGGATTCGCTGCACCCGCCGCCGACGTCGTCGGATCTGCCGCTGCGGTTCCCGATCCAGGACGTCTACAAATTCGACGATCGCCGGATCCTGGCCGGACGGATCGAAAGCGGGCATCTGCGCGTGGGTGACCAGCTGCTGTTCTCCCCCACGAACAAGACGGCCCGGGTCGCCTCCATCGAGGTCTGGAACACGGATGAACCGGTGCTGGCGGCGCGGGCCGGGCAGTCGGTCGGCATCACCCTGGACGAGCCGATCTTCATCGAGCGCGGCCAGGTGGCGAGCCAGACCTTCAATGCGCCGATGCTGACCAGCGTGTTCCGCGGCCGGGTGTTCTGGCTGGGACACAAGCCGATGCTGCCGGGCAACCGCTACAAGCTCAAGCTCAACACCGCCGAGCACCTGGTGGAAGTGCAGGAGATCGAGCGGGTGGTCGACGTGAGCGACCTCGGCAAGAGCGCCGCCGACCGGGTGGAGCGCAACTCGGTAGCGGAGGTGGTGCTGCGCTCGCGCGGGCTGATGTCGCTGGATCCGTTCGAGGTCAATCTGCACACCGGGCGGTTCGTTCTGGTGGAGGACTTCGACATCGTCGGCGGCGGCCTGATCAGCATGGACGGCTATGCCGACCAGCGGCCGGGCCAGGTGCAGAAGGCCACCAACATCTTCCGGGTGGCACACCGGGTCCCGACCGAGGATCGCTGGGCGGCCAACCGGCACAAAAGCGGCATCCTGTGGATGACCGGCCTCTCCGGCGCCGGCAAATCGACCCTGGCCTTCACCCTGGAGCAGTACCTGTTCCGCAAGGGCTATCAGGTGTACGTGCTGGACGGCGACAACGTCCGCCACGGCCTGTGCGCCGACCTCGGCTTCTCGCCGGAAGACCGGGTGGAGAACATCCGCCGTGTCGGTCAGGCGGCCGCCCTGTTCGCCCATGCCGGCTTCCTGGTGATCACCTCGTTCATCTCCCCCTACCGCTCCGATCGCGACCGGGTGCGCGCCCTGGCTCCCGAGGACTTCCACGAGATCTTCATCGATGCCGACCTCGAGGCGTGCGAGAAGCGGGACCCGAAGGGTCTGTACGCCAAGGCCCGCCGCGGCGAGATCACCGATTTCACCGGGATTTCCGCACCGTATGAGCGGCCCATACTGCCGGAAATGCGGGTCGACACGACCCAGCATTCGGTGGAGGACTGTGTGGCCCTGCTGGCGGACTATGTGACCAGCCGGTTCGGCCTGTGAGCCGGCGATACGGCCCCATGAGGCTTCAGCGATGAGCGCCGCCATCCATCCGGTCATCCTGTCCGGCGGTGCCGGCACACGCCTGTGGCCGATGTCCCGCACGGTCCGGCCGAAGCAGCTGCTGCCGCTGGTCTCCGCCAACAGCATGATCCAGGAGACGGTCGCCCGGGTCACCGGCAACGGCTTCGCGCCGGCCACCATCGTCTGCAACCACGAGCACCGGTTCATGATCGCCGAGCAGATGCGGGCGCTCGGCGTGGTGACGGGGGCCATCGTTCTGGAGCCGGCGGCCCGGAACACCGCGCCCGCGATCACCGCTGCGGCGCTGTTGCTGGAGCAGACGCATCCGGGCGCGATCATGCTGGTGCTGCCCTCGGACCACGTGATCGAGGACGTGCGCAGCTTTCACGACGCGGTCGCTTTGGCCGCAGAGGCGGCCCGCCTTGGCGCCCTGGTGACGTTCGGCATCAAGCCGACCCGGCCCGAGACCGGCTATGGCTATATCGAGGCGGGGGAACCGCTGGATGGCGTCTCCGACTGCTTCCGCATCCGGCGCTTCATCGAAAAGCCGGACCCGGCAGCGGCAGCCGACTACATCAATCAGGGCCGCTACGCTTGGAACAGCGGCATGTTCGTGTTCCGGGCCCGCGATTTCCTGGCCGAACTCGCCCGCCTCGAGCCGGAGATGCTGGCGCGGTGCCGGGAAGCGCTCGATGCCGCCACCCACGATCTTGATTTCCTGCGCCTGGCCAAGGAACCGTTTGCCGCCGCCCCGGCGATCTCGGTGGACTACGCCGTGATGGAGCGCACCGCGCATGGTGCGATCATCCCGGTGGACATCGGCTGGAGCGATGTGGGGTCGTGGTCCGCCTTGTGGGAAATCGGCGACAAGAACGACGAGGGCAATGTCATCAGCGGCGACGTCCTCACCCTGGATGTGGAGAATTCCTATCTCCGGGCCGACGGCAACCTGATCGCCGCGGTGGGGGTACGCGACCTCGTGGTGGTCGCTACCGATGACGTGGTGCTGGTGGTTCCCAAGGACCGCGCCCAGGATGTCCGCAGCATCGTGGGCGCACTGGAGAAGGCGGGGCGGACCGAGCACTTCATCCATAGCCGGGTGTTCCGGCCGTGGGGATGGTACCAGGCGATCGACGCGGGCCCGCGCTTCCAGGTGAAGCAGATCATGGTCAGTCCGGGCCAGCGGCTGAGCCTGCAGATGCATTACCACCGGGCCGAGCACTGGGTCGTGGTCAGCGGCACCGCCAAGGTCACCCGCGGCGACGAGGCGTTCTACCTCACCGAGGACCAGTCCACCTACATCCCCCACAACGTCCGCCACTCGCTGGAGAACCCCGGCCGGGTGCCGCTCCACATGATCGAGGTGCAGTCCGGCGGCTACCTCGGCGAGGATGACATCGTCCGCTTCGACGACGACTACGGCCGCACCGGCGGCTGAGCGCGCCAGGGCGCCCCGTTCAGAAGCTGTCCTTGCGCTGGCGGAGGTCGGCGAACGCCGCGACAGGATCGGTGCCGGGGTGGCCGATGCTTCGCTGAAGCGCCGCGTCGTCGGCACGCAGGAATGGGTTGGTCGCCCGCTCTTCCCCCAGCAGCGACGGTACCGTGGGCTGGCCGGCCCGGCGCAGGGCGCGAACCCGCTCGGCCCGCGCCACCAGCTCGGCGTTGTCGGGATCGACGGCGAGGGCGAAGGCCGCATTGCTCTCGGTATACTCGTGGCCGCAGTAGATCCGCGTGTCGGCCGGCAGCTCGCGCAGTTTGCAGAGGCTCCGCCACATCTCCGCCGGCGTGCCTTCGAACAGGCGGCCGCAGCCCAGCGCAAACAGGGTGTCGCCGACGAAGGCGGCGTGGGAACCGGGGAACCAGTAGGCGATATGGCCGCGGGTATGGCCGGACACGTCGAGCACCCGGGCGACCTGGCTGCCGAGGGCGATCTCGTCTCCCTCCGACACCATGACATCGATGCCGGGGATGCGGTGCGCATCGGCGCGGTGGCCGACGATGGTGCAGCCGGTGGCCCGCTTGAGCTCCAGGTTGCCGCCGACGTGATCGTAGTGGTGGTGGGTGCAGAGAATGTGGCTGAGCTGCCAGCCAAGGCGATCCAACATCACCAGGACCGGCGGCGCGACCGCAGGATCCACCGCCGCGCAGGCACCCGTTTCCGGGTCTCGCGCCAGGTAGACGTAGTTGTCCCGGAGCACCGGTATCTGTCGGATCTCCAGTTCCGGCATGGTTCCTCCCGGCTGTAGCTTCGGACCGACGGGTGGCGACGGAACCTACCACCCTCGGCATCGGCTGCGCTAGAGTTGCGCCGCCATGTGGACCGATGCCACCCAGCTCCGGGATTTCTACGCCAGCGGCCTCGGCAAGGTGGCCCGCCGCATGATCGGGTTGCGCATCCGGTCCGTCTGGCCGGACGTTCGCGGTTACACCGTGTTGGGGCTCGGCTACGCTGTGCCGTTCCTCGGCGTATTCCGCCCCGAGGCCGGGCGCATCGTCGCCCTGATGCCGGCGGGGCAAGGCGTGCTGCCTTGGCCGGCGGAGGGCCGATCGGTTACCGCGCTTGCCGAGGAAGCGGACCTGCCGCTGCCCGACCGCTCGGTCGACCGCGTGCTGCTTGTGCATGCGATGGAGTGCGCCGAGCAGCTCCGACCGATGCTGCGGGAGCTGTGGCGGGTCATGTCGGACGGCGGCCGCATGCTGGTGGTGGTGCCCAACCGCCGCGGCCTGTGGGCACGCTTCGAGCGGACACCGTTCGGCCATGGCCGGCCGTTCACCCCGGGCCAGCTGGCCGCGAGCCTGCGGGACGGTCTGTTCGCCCCGTACCGGACCGAATCCGCGTTGTTCGTCCCGCCGATCCCCTCCCGCCTGATCCTGTCGACCGCCCCCGCCTGCGAGAAGGTCGGGCGGCGGTGGTTCGCCGGGTTTGCCGGGGTGGTGATGGTCGAGGCCACCAAGGAGATTTATGCCGGGCGCTTCAACTTCGGCCGCGAGACACAGCGGGCCTACGCGCCGCTGGCATCCCGCTGAGGCGCCCGACGGCGGCGTTCCGTTTCTTGCCGCCGCACCGTTCCGTCGGCTCGGCCTCGCCTCAGCTGAGCAGCGGGCGCACCCCGACGATGCAAAGGCTGAGGATCGCCGACATGCTTAGAAGCCAGCGGCCCCGCTCGTCACGGCGCATCAGGAACTCGCTGCCGTAGAGCAGCACCACGAAGACGATGGCAACCTGCCCGACGTTGTACTGGGCCAGGGCATCGCCGGACAGATTGGGGACCGCGACGGCGATGAACAGAATCAGCAGGTCCTGGGGCGTGACGCTGAACAGGTCCCGCCGGGTGACGCGGATCGCCACGGCGAGGCTGACGCAGAGGATCGCCAGGTAGAATGCAATATAGTTGCCGAGCCCCGGCAGGCTGGCATGCCACGATGCGATCAGATAGGCGACCACCGCGGCGCCGAGGTAGACAGCAAACCGGAGCGTCACCGGCCTACGACGCTGGTACAGGATCAGCATCGCCACCGAGAACCCGGCGGCGCCGAGCGCCAGGACCGAGAAGTCGGTGGCGATCGGAATCGGGATCATCGCACCCAGCAACAGGGTCGCGCAAAGGGTGTAGCGGACGAACGCGGTGGACCCCTCCGGCAGCCACGTCCAGCGCCGCAGCCACAGGTTGCGGCGCTCGACAAACGCACCGTTGTTGTTGGGCGGGGCATGCAGCCGCCAGCCGACGGCCTTTAGGGTGTATAACGGGATCGCTATGATCGCGGCGATCAGGAAGAACGCCACGATCACCGCGGCATCCGAGGCATAGCGCAGCGCCAGCGCGGCCCCCACCATGATCCCCTGGACAATATAGATCAGGGTGACCGCTTCCCATTGGCGAAAACCGAGGGAAAGCAATTTGTGGTGCAAGTGCGTGCGATCCGGCTTGAACGGCGATCGACCCGCGGCGATCCGCTGGGCCATCACCATCAGCGTGTCGAACAGGGGCAGGCCCAGCAGCAGCAGCGGCAGCGCGGGGTTCAGGGCGGGATGGACCCGTTCGATGAGCAGGATGCTGAGAACAGCTGCGGTGAAGCCGAGGAACTGGCTCCCCGCGTCCCCCATGAAGACCGATGCCGGGTGGGTGTTGTACCGCAGAAAGCCGCACACACTGCCCATTGCGGCCAGGGCGATCAGCACGCTGACGAAGCCGTCGACTTCGTAGGCGAGGATTGCGATGACGCTCAACGTCAAGATGATGCAGCCGCCGGCCAAGCCGTCGAGGCCATCGAACAGATTGACGGCATTGGTCACGCCAAGCAGGAACAGCACTGTAATAGGCACCGTGAGCCAGAGCGGCGCCGGATCCAGGCCCCAGAACGGCAGGTGGTTGAACACCACGCCGCCGTACATGACGCACCCCACCGCGATCAACTGACCGGCGAATTTCCAACGGTAGTTCAGGGGTTTGGCATCGTCCCAAATGCCGAGCACGATGATCACCGCGGCGCCGACGATGTAGCTGGCGATGGTCCGGTCGAGCGGACCCCACATCAGCAAGGGCAGCAACGTGCCGATGGCGATGGCAATGCCGCCGCAGAGCGGAACATCGACCATGTGGACCTTGCGGGCGTTCGGCACGTCGACAAGGCCGACCCGACGCGACAGCGACATCAACGGCGGAATCATCACCAGCGACACGAACAACGCCGTGATGAAGCTGAAGAAATAGATCATAGACCCGTCGCAGTCGTCATCGAGGACAGATCAACACCATCTCGGCGCAACCGTGATCCGGTCGCCCGCCGCGCCACCCCCGCTCGAGCCGCAAAGCGGACTTGTGCTTCTCGCCCCGCGCTACTGCCCGCTTGCCGGGAATGTCCCGGACCGCCTCCGCCCGCCGATCCGGTGGGGCGGCCACGTCACCGCGGAACCAAAACCAGCCCCAGTGCCGGTCCGCCGCCGCCGGATGCTTTAGCCCAGCCATCCACCGGCGTCGAGCCGAAACATTCTCATCCCCTAATTATGGCCCATAAGGGGTCTCTTGTTGCCTATCCATGCCCCGGGTAGCATCCAGGGCTTCCGAGATCGCAAGCACCCGATGCAGCGGACCATCGCATATGCCGAGGGCATCGAGATGGCGGACGACGTTCCGGAGGTAATCGAGCGCCCGCCCATAGCTGCCATGCCCTTGCACCACGAGGCGCGCGGCCTCCTCCGGGGAGGCGGTGCGGCAGTACTGGGCATGGCCGGGTCGGGCGATGAAAGCGAGGGCGGCAATCCGGCGGCCGTCCGCGAGCCTGGCCGGCACCACCACCGGCCGGTAGGCGCCGGTGTACATCTCCCGCGCCCACAGATAATCGAGCACCTCCCCCTGAGCGGACGGCGCAATGCGAAAGGCGATGCCATGGCAGCTTCCGCCGCGATCCATCGCCAGCACCAGTCCGGGCCGCTCCGGCGTGCCGCGATTGCGCACCGAAAGCAGGCAGAGGGCACGATGGTATCCGAACACCCGGGCATGCGGCGCCTCCTCATAAGCGAAGCCCGGATCCCACATCAGCGAACCATAGCCGAACACCCACAGGTCCGGCTGGAGCCGGGGCAGAATCTGCCGAAGGCCGAGTTGCCAAGCGGCGCGGCCCACGCCCGGCGCCTCGGTACGCGACGGACGACGATCCTGCGCCCCGGACATCGTCTCAACCGCCGCGGGTCACCAGAGCCACCCCGGCCACCGCCAGCGCCATGCCGAGCAGGGCGAGCGCACCCAGCGTCTCCCCGAACAGGAAGAAGGCGAACAGGGCGGTCACCGGCGGCACCAGGTAGAACAGGCTCGCCACCTTGGCGGCAGCGCCGTGCCGGATCAGGACGTAGAGCAGGCTGATCGCACCGATCGACAGCACCAGGACCAGCCACAGCAAGGCGAACAGGAACTCCCCGGACCAGCGCACGGTCATGGTTTCGAACAGGAGCGCCGGAACCAGCATGAACAGGCCGGCGGCGGTGAACTGCGTGGCAGCACCGGTGCGCAGGTCCATGGCGGCACCGTGCCGTTTCTGATAGAGGGTCCCGAAGGTGATGCCGAGGACGGCAGCCAGACAGAACGCGATCCCGGCGACGTCGGCGACGGCGAAACCGAGCTGTTGCCAGACCACCAGGGCTACGCCGAGCAGCCCGATGGTGAGCCCACCCCACTGCCTTGCCGTCACCGCCTCGCCGAGGAGCGGCCCGGCCAGGATGGCGGTCAGCAGGGGCTGAAGCCCGGCGATCAGCGCCGCCAAGCCGGCCGGGACCCCTTGGGCGATCGCGGCAAAGATGCCGCCGAGGTAGATGCCGTGGATCAGCACGCCGACCACGGCTGCATGGCGGACCTCCCGCCAGGTGCGCGGCCAGGGTGCCCGGACGATCACAGCGACGACAACCAGCAGCAACGTGACCAGCATGAAGCGCAGGAGCAGGAACGTCGCCGGTTCGGCGTAGGGCAGGCCGAACTTGGCGCCGAGGAAACCGGTGCTCCACAGCAGCACGAACAGCAGCGGGGCGGCGGTTACCCACGACGGTGGCGTCTGGGCATTTCCGTCGGAGCCCGGTTCCGTGCCGCTTCCTCGACCCTGACCGGCAGCTGACCGGACCATGTTCTGGTTCGCTTGCATCAGCGGCGGAGCAGGAACACGGCCTGTTCACCCAGCAGGTTGGCCACCGTCATGCTGCGGCCGATCCGATACCGGGTGCCCTTCCGGTCCAGGCAGACACTGCGCTCGATCACGATGCCGAGGTCACGACAAAGGATGACGAAGTCCTGGATCGAGCACAGATGAATGTTGGGGGTATCGTACCACTCGTGGTCGAGAACCTTGGTCTTCGGCATGCGGCCCCGAACCAACAAATACCAGCGGAGCCGCCAATGGGCGAAGTTCGGCAGCGAGACGACCGCACGCCGGCCGATCCGCAAAAGTTGTTGCAGGATCACCTTGGGCTGGTGCACCGCCTGCAGGGTCTGGCTCAGGACCACGTAGTCAAAGGCGGCATCCGGATAGTCGAACAGGTCGGTTTCGGCATTGCCCTGAATCACCGACAGCCCGGCGCTGACGCAGGCGTTGACTCCGGCGGTGCTGATCTCGATGCCGCGGCCGTTGACCTGCTTGTGACGAACCAGGTGGGCCAGGAGGGTGCCGTCGCCGCAGCCGACGTCGAGCACGCGGGTGTTCGGCTGGATCATGTCGGCGATGAGCTGCAGGTCCCCGCGCAAGGCCGGGGGCAGCGCTGAGGTCATGACCCTCTGACCGGGGGCAGGCCCCGATGGGCGGCGGCTGCGTCCAGAAAGCCGGAGAGCACACGGCGGAATTCCGGCTCTTCAAGCAGGAAGGCATCATGGCCGTTGTTGGAAGCGATCTCGGCGAAGCTGACGTCCGCAGCCACGGCGTTCAATGCCTTGACGATACGCCGGCTTTCCACGGTCGGATAGAGCCAGTCGCTGGTGAACGAAATGACGCAGAAGCGCACCCGGGTGTCCACGAAGGCGTTGGCGAGGACACCGCCATGCCGTGCCGCCATGTCGAAGTAGTCCATGGCCCGGGTGATGTAGAGATACGAATTGGCATCGAACCGCTCGACAAAGCTGATCCCCTGGTAGCGAAGATAGCTCTCCACCTGGAAATCCGCATCGAAGCCATAGGTGACCGCAGACCGTTCCTGCAGCTGACGGCCGAATTTCTCCGTCAGCTTGTGCTCGGACAGATAGGTGATGTGGGCCGCCATTCGGGCCACTGCGAGGCCGCGATGCGGATTCTTGTCGTAGCGCCAGTAGTCGCCGCCGCACCAGTCCGGATCCGCCATGATGGCTTGGCGACCGACCTCGTGGAAGGCGATGTTCTGGGCACTGTGCTGGGCGGTGGCGGCGATGGGCACCGCTGCGAACACCCGGTGCGGGTACAGCGAGGCCCACTCCAACACCTGCATGCCGCCCATCGAGCCGCCGATCACCGCGAACAGTTGCTCGATCCCGAGGTGGTCGAGCACCATCGCCTGCGCCCGCACCATGTCGGCGATGGTGATAACCGGAAAGCCGAGCCCCCAGGGTTCGCCAGTGTCCGGGTTGATCTCGCTGGGACCCGCCGAGCCCATGCAGCCGCCGAGGACATTGATGCAGAGGATACAGTAGCGGTCGGTGTCCAGCGGCAGCCCGCTGCCGACCAGCGCGGCCCACCAGCCGGGCTTGCCGGTGATCGGGTGCGTCTCCGCCACGAACTGATCGCCGGTGAGGGCATGGCAAACCAGAATGACGTTGGACCGGGACGGATTCATCCGGCCATACATCTGGTACGCCACAGGGAAGTCGCTCAGGGCGACGCCGCAGTCGAGCGTCAGCGGGCGCTGCGTCCCGAGATGGACACGCTGCCCCGGCAAGGTTAGGGTCCACTCGACTGCGGGCGAGCCGCCGCCGTTGCGTGGCGTCATCATTGCACGTCTTACGTTCCGGAACGAATGAGCCGCTTAGCTATGGGCCCGACCCATCACTGTCAACGTTTTCTTTGATTTTCCAACGCCTCGGCCTTAAGAGTATCAGGCCGTTGCCGCCGGCCGACCGGCCCCTCAGCACGGATTCTCCGGACCAGGACGGATGAAGACAGAAGCAGCACTGGACGCGTTGCGTCGCGAAATCGACCTCATCGACGATACCATCCATGACCTGATCATGCGGCGAACCCAGTTCGTCGAGCAGGTGCGCGAGATCAAGCGCGATCTCCGCGTCAAGATCCGACCATCCCGGGAAGCGGAGATCGTCTACCGGCTGATCGACCGGCATCACGGCCCGTTTCCCAAGCGGGAGCTGGTGGCGATGTGGCGGCAGCTCATCGTTGCCACCCTGGCGTTCGAGGGACCCTTTTCCGTCGCGGTCTACGTGCCCCCCGACGGCGCCGGGCATTGGGATCTGGCACGCGATCATTTCGGCATCTTCACCCCGGCGACCCGGTACACCTCGGTGCGCACGGTGATCGAAGCGGTGCATCGTCAGGATGCGACGGTGGGCGTGCTGCCGCTGCCGCAGCACGACGATCGCGATCCCTGGTGGCGGCACCTGGTGACCGAGCAACCCGAGGTGCCGCGCATCATCGCGCGGCTTCCCTTCGCCGGCCACGGCACCGGGCTCGGGACCAAGGTCGAGGGCCTGGCCATCTGCCCCGTGGGACTGACCCCAACGGGGCGCGACCGGTCGATCTTCGCCATCGACATGGACAGGCGCATCAGCATCAATCGGCTGACTCAGGCGCTCGCGGAGATCGGCTTGCCGACCACCTTCGTCACCTCCTGGCACGAGGAGCAGGGGCCCAGCGCCTGGCTGCACCTGGTGGAAGTTGACGGTTTCATCGCCGACGGCGACGAGCGCCTCGGCCGCATCGCGCAGAGCCTGGGCGAAGGGGTCAACCGGGTGGTGGCTCTCGGCGGCTACGCCACGCCGCTCACGCCTGAGGAACTGGGCACCGAACGGATCACGGACAGCCGGACTGCCGCCGGTGCAGCGCCGGCCGAAGACCCGGAACACCGATGAACGCCCCGCGGCCCCGTCCCGGCATCCTGGAGATCGCACCCTACGTCGGCGGCGAATCCAGCGTGGCCGGCGTCGCCCGGGTGATCAAGCTCGCGTCCAATGAAAGTGCCTTGGGTCCCAGTCCGGCTGCGGTCGAAGCGATGGCTGCCGCCGCCCCGGTGATGCACCGTTACCCCGACGGCCACTGCACCCGCTTGCGCCAGGCGCTGGCCGACCGGCACGGTCTGAACGCCGACAACATCGTCTGCGGGGCCGGCTCGGACGAGTTGATTTCCTTGCTGTGCCGGGCCTACGCCGGTCCCGGCGAGCAGGTCCTGTATTCGCGGCACGGCTTCCTGATGTACCCGATCGCCGCCAGGACGGTAGGTGCCGAGCCGGTGGCAGCACCGGAGACCAATCTGGTCGCCGACGTCGAGGCGTTGCTCGCCCGGGTCACCGAGCGGACGCGGCTGCTGTTTCTGGCCAATCCGAACAATCCGACCGGTACCTACCTGACCGGGGATGCGCTCGAGCGGTTGCGCCGAGGGCTGCCCGGCCACGTGCTCCTGGTGCTGGACGCGGCCTACGCCGAGTACGTCGACGACCCCGATTACGAGGCCGGGGAGCGGCTGGTCGATGGCGGCGAGAATGTCGTCGTCACCCGGACCTTCTCCAAAATCTACGGGCTCGGCGGGCTCAGGCTGGGCTGGGCCTATGCGCCGGCAGGGGTGGCGGATGTGCTCAACCGCATGCGCAATCCGTTCAACGTTTCCGCCCCGGCGCAGGAGGCCGGGGTGGCGGCGCTGGCCGACCAGGCATTCCTTGACCGCGCCCGGGCCCACAACGCCACTTGGCGGGCCTGGACCACGGCGGCGCTCCGCCGCCTCGGCCTCGGCGTCGGCGACAGCGCCGGCAACTTCGTCCTGGTCCGGTTCCCGCCGGCGCCGGGACACGATGCGGTGGCGGCCGACGCGTTCCTCAAGCGCCGTGGCATCATCGTGAGGCGGATGGAGTCCTACGGCCTGCCCGATGCCCTTCGCATCAGCATCGGTCTCGCCGACGAAATGCAGGCCTGCGTGGATGCCATGTCCGAGTTTCTCGGCTGACCCATGGCCACCTCTGCCGATCCCGGAGCCAACAGCACCCCATCGCCCGCCGGCGATGGCGACGCTCCGCTGCGGTTCGAACGGGTCGCCATCATCGGCATCGGCCTGATCGGCTCCTCGCTGGCCCGGGTGCTGCGCCGCGACAACCTTGCCGGCCACATTGCGGTGTGCGCCCGCTCCCATGCCACCCTGGATGTTGCGCGGGCGCTGGGTCTTGCCGACAGCACCACCACCGACCCGCGCCAGGTGGTGGAGGGCGCAGACCTGGTCATGCTGTGCACGCCGCTCGGCACCTACGCGGCCATCGCCGAAGCCATGGGACCCGGGCTCCGGGCCGGCTGCATCGTCAGCGACGTGGGCTCGGCCAAGCGCTGCGTGATCAGAGATGTGAGCCCCTACCTGGCCGACGGCATCCACCTGGTGCCGGGCCACCCGATCGCCGGGACCGAGCATTCCGGGCCGGAGGCGGGCTTCGCCGAGCTGTTCCGCGACCGGTTCTGTGTGCTGACGCCGCCACCCGGAACCGATGCCGCCGCGGTGGCGCGGGTGGCCGCCCTGTGGCGCCAGGCCGGCATGGCGGTCGAGATCCTGGACGCCGATCACCACGACCTGGTTCTGGCCATCACCTCGCACCTGCCGCACCTGATCGCCTACACCATCGTCGGTACCGCGACCGATCTGGAAGACCACCTCAAGGCCGAGGTCATCAAGTTTTCCGCCGGCGGCTTTCGCGACTTCACCCGCATCGCGGCGTCCGACCCGGTCATGTGGCGGGATGTCTTCCTGACCAACCGGGACGCCGTCCTCGAGGCGTTGGGCCGCTTCTCCGAAGACCTGGCGGCGCTGCAGCGTGCCATCCGCTGGGGCGAGGGAGATCGGTTGGAGGACCTGTTCCGGCGCACGCGGGAGATCCGCCGGGGCGTCATCGCGGTCCGACAGGACCGGCCGGAAACCGACAAGGAGAGTGGCCCGCCGGCGGGCTGAAGCCGCCTCAGAGGCGGGTCCCGGCCCGGGCCATCGCCCGCTCCCAGACACGATCGAGATCATCGCCGAACACCAGCGAGAGATCGGGCGGCGCGGTGTACCAGTCTTCCCGGCGGATCTCCCCGTCGAGCTGGCCCGGTCCCCAGCCGGCATAGCCCAGCAGCACGAGGCTCCGGGCCGGGCCCTCGCCCTCGCCGATCGCGTGCAGCACGTCGGTTTCGAAGGTGACCGCGAGGTCATCCGCGACCACCTGGGTGGTGGGCCCCTCGTAGTCGGCGGTATGCACGACGAAGCCGCGATGGCTTTCCACCGGCCCGCCGTAGAACAGCCGGACGGTTCCCTCCGCCTCGCTGCCTTCCACCCCCATGGTCTCCAGCAGCAGGCGCAGCGGGCCGCTGCCGATCACCCGATTGACCACCAGCCCCATGGCGCCGTCGCGATCGTGGCTGATCATCAGGATCACGGTTTCCGCGAAGCGCGGATCGGTCATCGCCGGGGAAGCGACCAGGAGCTGCCCCGCCAGCGAGTGATACGGATACTCCTCGGCCGCTGCCCGCGCGGCGAGCCCGACCGCCAAGCCGGCGGCGATCAGCAGGGCGACAGCTTTGCGACCGGTCATCATCACGCCGCAGTTGTAGCCGATCGGGCCGGCCAAATCAGCCATGGCCTATCGGGCAGGGGTCACTCCTTTACCCCCGCCGGGTTCCGACCATGCGATCGCCGGCAGGCGCAGCAGGACCAAGGGGCCGATGGAAAGTTCCCGGTCCTGCACCGTGAGGGAAGCGGACAGCCGTGGCGGGCCGCCGTCATCCGGCGCCTGGGCCAGGGCGGAGAGGATGAAGCGGGCGGCGAATGCATCCTCCCGCCGCATCAGTCCACGGTCACGCAAGGCATTCACGGTCTCCAGAAACCCTTGCATGGTGACGGCGAGCGCGGCAAGGGGCTGGGCGTCGGCATCGAAGGTGAAGGTGCCGCTCCCGGCCAGGATGGCGGGACCATAGGCAAGATCGAGCTTCTCGATCTCCACCAACCCGCCGGCGGCGCTCCACGCGCGGATCGCCGGACCGGTCGCCGCCGGCGGCGGAGGCCCGACCAAGGTGGCCACCACCTCCGCACCGGCGATCTCCGGGCCCAGCGGGAACTGCCAGTCGGCCGGGACGGTAATATCGGCTGCGCCGAGGGTCAGCGCGATGGCCGGGACGCCGGGGTTGGTTGAGACCGGTTTCGCGGATCCGGCAAGTGCAGCCACAGTCAGGCGATGGCCGTCCTGGAAGGTCAGGGCGATATCGGCCCCATCGACCCGGGCCGCGGACTGACTGACAAGGAACTGCAGGCTGGCCGCCTGCCCGAACACGTGCGCCGGCCGATTGCCCCGTCGGATCAGTTCATGACCGCCCTTGAGGTCGATGTTCACACGGTCCGGGCGGAGCGGATTCAGGGCCACCACCGCCCGCTCGCCCTGCCAGGTCCAGGGTTCGGCCCCAGGGGGCGCAGTGATCACGGGCTGGTGGAAGACCGTTTGGGTGCCCCAGGGCCGGCGCACATCGTCCCGGGCGGCATAGGAAATCGCGTATCCCTCGGCGCGGTGGGCGTCGATCCAGTCGTCGATCGCCCGGCCGAACAGCGTGCCGATCGCGATCCCGTAGCCGACCCAGGCGACGGCCACGATCACCACCGTCATCACTGCCGCAATCCGCAGGCGCCGGCGCACCGGTGGATTGCGGGTCGGAGACGAACCGCTGGCCAGGGACATGGTTTGGTTTGGCAATGGCATCGCCGGTCGCGATCCTCATCCAGTCGGCCTGATCAAAATTGTCGAGGGC
>REES01000014.1 GCA_007694935.1 Rhodospirillales bacterium | reverse complement strand
ATTCTGGTGCCGAAGCGGGGATTTGAACCCCGGACCTACTGATTACGAATCAGTTGCTCTGCCACTGAGCTACTTCGGCATCCGAGAACCGGCCACGGACGTCGACACAGGGAAGATGGCGACAGGCCGGATCGTCCGACTGCGTCCGGGGTCGTGCACGGTGGGCATGCACCATGACCGCACCGCATCACCCGGGCCGCCGGCCGGCATTCTCAGCATATCTCCGGGTCGCCGGTCAAGCCGCGCGACCATCCCCAGCAGTTCTCATTTTGGTGGCTGTGTACCCACCCCGGTTCCCTGGACAATGGTTTGCACGACGCGGCCTGCTTGGGGTTGGCCGCCATCCACCGCTCTCGCGCGGCCTTGGGGCTGACGAGGCCGTTCTTCTCGACCAGCCACTCGGTGTTGTAGCGTGCGACGAAGGCCCGAACGGCGTCGCGGACCTCGTCGATCGTCTGGAAGATGCGTCCGTGCACGACCTGCTCCTTGAAGGTGCGGAACAGGCGCTCGATGACACCGTTGGTCTCGGGCTGTGCGACGAAGGCGTAGCTGGGCGTCATGCCCCAGGCCTTCACCTGGCGCTGGAAATCCTCGGACATGAATGCGCTGCCGTGGTCGTGCCGCAGGGCGAGGCCCCGGGCCCAAGCGGCCCGATCTCCGGCCGTTCACCCTCGCTTGCGGCCTCACCTTTGGACAGCGTGGACGGGCTGCGCCCGCCCGCCCTGCCCACGGGCGCATCAACAGCAGCAGCTCCTTCGTTCGCATTGATGTTGGTGTCCCTCGTCTCGCTCATCTCGATTCCCCTCGGACAAATTGGTGCCCAAGGAAATCGGGGCCAGCGCACCAGCGGTCTTCCAGCGGCCTGAAGAAGGTTTTTGATCTTGCGCAGCGCTCGCGCCATCCGCGGCCCTTGCCAATCGGCAAATTAGCGGCATTTAATCCTGCCATCGGATCTCAATCACATGAGCCCGAGATCGCAAAGCGCACCAATCGGCAGCCGGGTGATGACTGAGTTTAATAGTACCGAATCTATCGGGATCGGAAAGCAGAGAATGGGCCGCACGTCCAGGCCGCTCATGGAGGGAGAAAACGGCAGTTGTATCACCGAGGTGCGCCCGATCTCGACAGCCTTTCAGCGATCTTCTGGTCGACCTCGGATCATTTTACCGAACTTGGTTGAGGGTGGCGCGCAATGTGAGTCTGATGGTCCAGACATAGGTAATGTTTGATGCCCATGAACTTGTACATGGTGTAGTCCAGGAGATGCAAATGGCAATCATGCTTGTGCCGCTCAACATCGGCACGTCCGCCAACAACGTTGTGCAGCTTGATGAATCGGCTCGGCTGCCGGCGGTTGACGGATCGCAACTCACCAATCTGCCATCGACGGGTGAGACAAATACGGGCGCCAACGTCGGCACCGGCGAGGGCGAGATTTTCCAGGAAAAGACGGGTTCGACGCTCAACTTCAAGACCATCAAGGCCGGTACCAACGTCACCATCACCAACAACGCGGATCACGTGACGATTTCCGCCGGCGGTGGGGGCGGCGAGGTGCGCGTTGGGGGTTCGCCGTCATCCGGCCAGTACGCGACGTGGGCAGATGACACAACCGTCACCGGGCAGACGGGCGTCCCGTGGGCGGACTTAACCGGCGTCCCCCGTACATTCCCATCCGAAGCGCATGATCACGCCATTTCGGACGTAACCAACCTTCAGACCCACCTGGATGGCAAGTCCGACGTCGGCCACATCCACGCCGACGCTACCACGGACGCGGCCGGGTTCATGACGGCGGCAGACAAGGCCAAGTTGAACGGCATTGCAGCCAGCGCCAACGATTACGTTCACCCGAACCACTCGGGCGACGTGACATCCGTTGGAGACGGTGCGACGACCATCGTCGACGGCGCGGTGACGAATGCCAAGTTGGCCGGGATGGTGCAGGCCACCTTCAAAGGGCGGCCGTCTGGCGTCGGGACGGGTACCCCTGTCGACCTGACCGCGGCAGAGGCGCGCACCATCCTCAATGTGGAGGAGGGTGCCGTCGCCGCCGGAGCCAAGGGCGATGCCCACGCCACGCTGACCGACAATCCGCACGCGGTCACAGCGGCGCAGGTCGGCGCCTATACCACCCGTGAAGTGGATGCGGCGCTGGTCGGCAAAGTCGCTGGCGGACACGGCATCAACGCCATCGTCCGGTTGACCCAGGCGGCCTACGACAGCCTGTCTCCCCGGGACGACAACACCCTCTATGTGGTGGTTGGTTGACCCATGGCCCTCATCAACGCAGTTCAGAACCACGCCGCATACATCGGCGCCACCGCCGTCGATGCGGTCTATGCCGGCTCGACGGTGGTGTGGGGTGACGTCGTCACCTACACGGCCATGCGGGCACGCTCGGCTGATCCAACCGATCCGTTCAGGCTTACCGGCACCTCGGCCGCCGGCACCTTCACCGCCACCACCACCGACGCGGCCGACAACGGCGGCACGGTCATCGACAGCGCCACGCCGGGGGTGAAGTGGGTGCGGGACGGCACCTACAACACACCCGAATCCCCGATGCTGCTGTCCTGGTTTGAACGAACCAAGGACGGGCCGCTGGTGGACAAGGGGGCCGACATTTCTTCGACGGTCCAGCGCATCGTCACCGCCGCAACCCCCGAGCCGTCCGCGCCGCCGCCGTTTCCCTACACCGCCGACACCATGGGCATGTGGGTCTTCGACGGGAACCTGGACGAGCACAGCGAGCAGACCTTCGATCCGACGGGCTTCCATCTGGAAGCGCCCTTCCCGGTGCGGCTGTCTTCGTTGCACATCCCGTATGGGCACCTGACCCTGGACCTGGCCGGCCCGATCCGCCTTGAGCCCGGCACCACACTCGGCAGTGCCACCGAGGTCGATCAGTACGTGCCGCGCGCCAAGCTGTTTGGCTTCGATCCCGAGCCGTTCCACCTGGAGATCGATCACGACGGCCTGGGCTCGGTCGAGCGGCTCCGGCCGCCCACCAACGGCGAGCAGGCGATCACGGTCAAGGTCGTCTCCGCCGCCGACGGCACGACGATCAGGCTCGCCGACGGCTTGGTTCTCGACCGGCTTGTGGTCGAGAAGTCCGGCATCGCCCGGAACCCGCTTCGGGTGCTGGTGCGCCCGCAAAGCGAGTTGCCCATCACCTTTCTGCCAAATTGCCCGTGGCGGAAGGTGGTCGATGCCCCGCACGATCCCGACCTGATCCCGAACGATGCGCTGGTGTTCGACAGCCTGTTGAGCCGGCCCGTCTTCGAGGCGAAAGCCCCGGATGCCGAGCCCGACGGCCATGCGACACGGGTCATCTATACGGACAACTGGGATGTGAGGGTCGATCCCTGTCTCAGCTTCTGGTACCGCGCGACGGACAACCTGACGCTGAAGATGGAGGTGATCACGCAGCAGGTCCTGCGTGAGCCGACGCTTGCCATCACCGATGACACCGTCGGCCTGTGGACCTTCGAGGGCAGCTTGGACCACTACGACGACCAGTCCCGCGTCGGATCCGGCGTGGTGCCGTGGTCGCCGATCGAGAATGACAACTGGCAGCAGGCAGAGATTGACATGGCGGCGGCGGTCGCCGCGCAGGGCCTCGGCCATCGCATCGGCGCGTTTCGGTTGAGCGTCACCAACAGCGGCGGCGATGGCTATTATCGCCTGGCAGGATGGGAGTAATCGACGATGAGCAAGACATTCACACTGCGGGCAGGCAGGCTGCCTGATCCGGCGTATGTGGACGATCCGGCCGGTGGCCAGGCGCTGCGGTTTGTACGCGGCACCGGACCTTTGCTCCAGGCCCCTCATGCCGATTTCGGCAATGCCACGATGTGGCCGGGCGGCGCGGCGGGAAACTGCGAGATTACG
>REES01000015.1 GCA_007694935.1 Rhodospirillales bacterium | reverse complement strand
ACACGGCCGGCGGTCCATGTGCGGAATGTCTCCGTCAATTACGATGCGTGTTTGAAGCCTGGGGCGGGCTCCGGTCAGATTGGGGCACGCGAACGAGGCGGTGGAGATGGATTTGGCATCGACCGTCGGCCGCGTAGGGCCGACCTACGCGGTGCCCGGGCCGTAGGCCGGCCTGACACGGCCGGCGGTCCATGTGCGGAATGTCTCCGTCAATTACGATGCGTGATTGAAATTCGGGGCGGGCTCCGGTCGGGGTTGGGGCACGCGAACGGGGCGGTGGAGATGGATTTGGCATTGACCGTCGGGGACGTTGCCCCGACCTACGCGGTGGCCGGTCCAGCACCGCAGGAACGCTGACCGACGGTCAGCGTTTCATGTAATTGAAGAACTCCTCATTGGTCTTGGTCACTTTCAGCTTGTCGAGCATGAACTCGATGGCCTGGGCTTCGTCCATGGGCTGGAGAATGCGGCGCAGTATCCAGACCTTCTGCAGCTGGTTTTCACCGACCATCTTCTCTTCGCGGCGGGTGCCGGAACGGTTGATGTCGATGGCGGGGTATACCCGCTTTTCGGCAATTCGGCGGCTCAAATGCACTTCCATGTTGCCGGTGCCCTTGAACTCTTCATAGATGACCTCGTCCATCTTCGAGCCGGTATCGACCAGGGCGGTGGCCATGATGGTCAGGCTGGCACCATCCTCGATATTGCGGGCGGCGCCAAAAAAACGCTTTGGGCGTTGCAGTGCGTTGGCGTCGACGCCACCGGTCAGCACCTTGCCGGATGAGGGCACGACGGTGTTGTAGGCCCGGGCCAGGCGGGTGATGGAATCAAGCAGGATGATCACATCCTTTTTGTGCTCGACCAGGCGCTTGGCCCGCTCGATCACCATGTCGGCCACCTGGACATGGCGGGTGGCGGGCTCGTCGAAGGTCGAGGAAATCACTTCGGCATCGACGCTGCGCTGCATTTCGGTGACTTCTTCGGGGCGCTCGTCGATGAGCAGGATGATCATGTGGGTATCGGGGTTGTTGGCCCGGATCGCGGTGGCAATATGCTGCAGCAGCATGGTCTTGCCGGCCTTGGGCGGGCTGACGATGAGGCCGCGCTGGCCCTTGCCGATAGGCGCGATCAGGTCGATGATGCGACCAGTGATGTCTTCGGTGGAGCCATTACCGCGCTCCAGCTGAAACTGTTCGCGCGGAAATTCCGGGGTCAGGTTCTCGAACAGTATCTTGTTCTTGGACGCTTCCGGACGATCGTAATTGAGCTCTTCGACCTTGAGCAGGGCAAAGTAGCGCTCGGACTGCTTGGGTGGGCGGATCTTGCCGGAGATGTAGTCGCCGGTGCGCAGGTTGAAGCGCCGGATCTGCGAGGGTGAGACGTAGATGTCGTCCGGCCCGGCCATGTAGGAGGCCTCGGCCGAGCGCAGGAAGCCGAAGCCGTCCTGCAGGATTTCGAGCACGCCATCGCCGTAGATGGCCTCTTTCTTGCCGGCTTTGGCCTTGAGGATGGCGAAGATCACATCCTGCTTGCGCGAACGGCCCATGTTCTCGATGCCGAGTTCCTCGGCCATCTCGATCAGTTCCTTGGCGGACTTGCGTTTCAGTTCGGTCAGATTCATTGGGGTGTGGTCCGGATGTTGCACACAGGGGCGCCAAGGGCAAACGGGGAGTTCACCGGCGGTGGCACCCGAAAATCGGGTTATTGTTTAAGTTCTGGTAGCGATTGCAACCCAAATAACGGGTCAGTGGAAAAAGGGTGTTTGGCGGGCCCCCGCCTCGATTGCAGCGTAAGGTAGCACCATTCCGCGGCGGAGTCCAGCACCGGCCACCGGCGGTTTCCCGGCAGCCGGATTGCCGAGTTCAAATGGTGGCGTCGACAAAGCCTTTCAGCGCCGACTTGGTCAGTGCGCCGACCTTGGTACCCTGCGGCTCACCATTGTTGAAGATCATCAGCGTGGGAATGCCGCGAATCTTGTAACGTGCGGTGATCTGCTGGTTTTCGTCGATGTTGACCTTGGCCACGGTCAGCTTGCCGTCATATTCGTCGGCCAGTTCGTGGAGGATGGGCTCGATCATCTTGCAGGGGCCGCACCACTCGGCCCAGTAATCGACCAGCACGGGGCCGTCGGACTTGAGGACGACCTGCTCGAAGTCGCCGTCTGAAACATGCACAATCTTGTCGCTCACGATATCGCTCTCCTGGGGATCATGGGTGCGGGCAGGCGCTGGCCTCAGGGCCGCATGGCCCGACATTATAAGGGTTTGGCGACAACCAGCACGGATGTCACCTATACTATGGCCAGTGCCTTCCGGCATCGCCTGGCGTTCGCTCTTCTCCGAAGTCTAGGCACCTGCCTGGCTTTTCAAGGCAATATCTTCTTCAAGGAACCCATACAAGCAGTGAGTGAAACCAGATCTGCCGAAACGGTGCTGACCGATCAGCGGTTCAGCGCCTTCGAGCTCGATGAGCGCATCCAGCGTGGCCTGAAAGAGGCCGATTTTGAATTTTGTACACCCATCCAGGCCCGCACCCTGCCCCTGGCCCTGGCGGGCCGCGACGTGGCCGGACAGGCGCGGACCGGCACCGGCAAGACAGCGGCCTTTCTGCTGGCGATCTTCAAGCGCCTGCTCAGCCCGGACAGCGTAGGACCGGGCCCGAACCCGCGCGCCATTGTCATAGCGCCGACCCGCGAGCTGGCCATCCAGATTCACCGTGATGCCGAGCTCCTTGGCAAGCATACCGGGCTACGCACGCTGCTGGCCTACGGTGGCGTCGACTATGCCAAGCAGCGCGACAACATTGCCGGCGGTGTGGACCTGCTGATTGGCACACCGGGACGCCTGATCGATTATCTGAAGCAAGACATCTACGACCTCAAGCATATCGAGATCGTCGTCCTCGACGAGGCCGATCGCATGTTCGATCTCGGCTTCATCAAGGACATTCGTTTTCTGTTCCGGCGCATGCCCTCAGTGGAAGAGCGCCAGACGCTGATGTTTTCGGCCACTTTCCCGCTCAAGGTCACCGAGCTGGCCTACGAGCACATGCGCGATGTGCAGACGGTGCGCATCGAGGAAGATCAGATGACCACCGAGCGCGTTACCCAGGTGGTCTATTACCCGGCCAACCGCGAGAAGCTGCCGCTGCTGGTCAAGCTTCTGCGCAAAATGGAAGACGGGCACGTGATGGTGTTCATCAACACGCGGCACATGGCCGACCGGGTCTCGCGCACGTTGAAGGCGAACGGCTTCAACGCGGCAATGCTGGCCGGCAACGTGCCTCAGGTGAAGCGGCAGAAGCTGTTGAAACGCTTTCACGACGGCGATATCGATGTGTTGGTGGCGACCGATGTTGCCGCGCGCGGGCTGCATATTCCCGATGTCAGCCACGTCATCAATTTTGACCTGCCCCAGGACGCGGCTGACTATGTCCACCGGATCGGACGCACGGCCCGTTTGGGCGCAACCGGCGATGCGATCAGCTTTGCCTGCGAGGATTACGCCTTCCACCTGCCGGAAATCGAGGAATACATCGAGATGTCCCTGCCGGTGGAACAACATGACCCCGATGACCTCCCCACACTGGAACGCCCACCGCCGGTCAAGAAGAGCCCCAACAAGCGCCAGGGCGGTCGCAACAGCGGCGGTGGCGGTCGACGCCGACGCTAGGCCGGGACACCATCACGCGACGGCGAGGGGCAACCGTAGGCCGGCCTGACACGGCCGGCGGTCCATGTTGGGGGTATCTCCGGCAATAACGATGTGTGATTGAAATTTGGGTCGGGCGCGGGTCGGGATTGGGCACGCGAACGAAGCCGTGGAGATGGATTTGGCATGGACCGTCGGCCGCGTTGGGCCGACCTACGCGGTGCCCGGTCCACCACCGTAGGCCGGCCTCACACGGCCGGCGGTCCATGTGCGGAATGTCTCC
>REES01000046.1 GCA_007694935.1 Rhodospirillales bacterium | reverse complement strand
CCAAGTGGCGAGGCGGTTGTGTCCCGGGCGGCGGACGACTATAACCCCGGCCGGACCGGAGCACACAAGGGGTGTCGAGAGGGCAGAGATGGACCACGCAGCCCGCCGCCGGCGAATGGTGGACAGCCAGCTTCGCACCAATCAGATCAACGATCCGGCGGTGCTGGCGGCGATGGCGCGCATCCCGCGGGAGGCGTTCGTGCCGCCGGCGCTGAAGCAGCTGGCCTATATCGACGAGGATCTGGATCTCGGCAACGGGCGGTTCCTGATGGAGCCGCTGGTGCTGGCCCGCCTGCTGCAGGCCGCCGAGATCGGGCCGGAGGCGGTGATCCTCAACGTCGGCGCCGGCCCCGGCTATGACGCCGCGGTGATGGCGCAGATCGGCAGCACCGTCATCGCACTGGAAAGCGATCCGGCCCTTGCGGCCGCGGCGGCAGGCACGCTCGCCGATCTCGGCGTCGACAATGTGGTGGTGGTGGAGCAGCCGCTGGATCGGGGCTATCCGCGGGGCGGGCCCTACGACGTCATCGTGTTCGGTGGCGCGGTGGCGGACATTCCCGATGCGGTTCAGGATCAACTGGCCGAGCATGGTCGGCTGGTGGCGGTGGTCCTCGATCGGGGGCGGGTCGGCAAGGTGGTGGCGGTGACCCGGGTCCGCGCGTCGTTCGCCCGCCGCCAGGTGTTCGACGCCTTCACCCCGATCCTGCCCGGATTCGCGCCAGTGCCGCGCTTCACCTTCTGACGGGTCCGGTGCCGCTCGGCGCCACACCCGGCATTTGCGCAACACCCGTGATCGGGATGTTACGGTGGGCCGAATTTCCGTTGACCCCTTGGGGGCAATCTGTTCCTACACTCGATCATTCAACGACCTTTGCGGGAACGGGAAGGTGCCGATGCGGGTTTGGCGGATCACCCTGGTTGCGGGCCTGTTCGCGGCGGTTTCGCTCGACGGCGCCGCCCAGACCCTGGAAGAGGCCCTGGTCGCGGCGTACCTGACCAACCCGACGCTGGCCGCCGAGCGGGCGCAGGTGCGCCAGGTCGATGAAGGGGTCTCGCAGGCGCTGTCCGGCTGGCGGCCCTCCGTCAACGTGTTTGGTGATGTCGGCCTGCAACGCCGCGATACTCGAATCGACAACGGCGTCCCCTTCGGTATACCGGGTCAGGTCGGCGGCGGTGGCAGCCGTTCTCAGCGTCTGGACACCGTTCCGCGACAAGTGGGGGTCGAGGTCGCCCAGCCGTTGTTCCGTGGCGGCCGAACCATGGCCGCCACCCGATTGTCCGAGAACGCAGTGCGGGCCGCCCGGGCTCGCCTGACCGCGACCGAGCAGGACGTGCTCGGGGAGGCGGTGAGAGCCTATGTCGACGTGCTGGCGGCCCAGGCGGTTCTGGAATTCGAGATTCAGAATGAACGCCGCCTGGAGCAGTTCCGCCGCGCAACCCAGGATCGATTCGACGTCGGCGAAGTCACCCGCACCGACGTGGTGCAGGCGGAAGCGCGGCTTGCCCGGGCTCAGGCCGATCGGGTGCGGGGGGAAGGCGACCTGGAGGCGGTACGCGCGGCCTATCGCAACGTCATCGGCGAGATGCCGGGCGTGTTGCAGCTGCCGCCGCTGCCGTCGGACCTGCCCGAAAGCCTGGGCACAGCCATCGATCAGGCGGAGCAGATGAATCCCCGGGTGGTGGCGGCCGAGTTCACTGAGCGGGCGCTGCTGGACCGGGTGGACGAAGTGCGGGGCGAATTGCTGCCGGAACTCAGCCTGCGTGGCGAAGCCCGCCGCACGCAAGACGTGGCTGGAGACTCGACACGCGTGAACGAACTTCGGGCCACCGTCAACCTGACGGTTCCGCTGTATCAGTCGGGGGTCGAGTACTCGCGCCTGCGCCAGGCCAAGCAGGAGGTGCTGGAGCAACGGCGGGTTCTGGAACAGGTGCGGCGCAACGCTGCCCAGGAAGTCGCCACCACGTGGAGCGACTTTGCCGCGGCTCAGGCCCGGGTGCAGGCCTTCCGGACGGAGGTCAGTGCCAACGAGATCGCGGTGGAAGGTGTCATCCAGGAACAGGCGGTCGGCACCCGCACTGTCCTTGATGTTCTGGACACCCAGCAGGACCTGCTGGAATCCCAGCGCAACCTGGTGTTTGCCCGCCGGGACGAACTCAGGTTTGCCTATGAGATCCGGCGCGCAGTGGGGACCCTGACGGTGGCGATGCTGGATCTCCCGGTCGAGCCCTATAATCCGGAACGGCACTACCAGGATGTGCGCGGCCGTTGGTTCGGCGGCGGCTCCATGGACGAGCCGACGTATGGACCGGTGCCCCGATGAGCGCTACCGACGGTTGACGATGGGCCCCGGGGACCGCTTTAATCGATCATTGAGGCTGGGTGGCCTATCCTGCCGGCCGGCGCGGTGATCTCCGGGATCGGTATCCGATGAGCAATGAGCAGAAGGCCGGGGCCGGGCAGCCAGAACCATCGATGGAGGACATTCTGGCCTCGATCCGGCGCATTCTGTCGGAGGACGGGGACGGCCGTGAGCGGGCTGCAGACGACGCCGCCGACGACCCTGCTCCGGACGATCCGGCGCCTGTTGCCGGTGCTGCGGCACCGCATGCGCCGGCCGATCCCGGCGTGAGCGAAGGCGAGGGCGACGCCGATGCGGATGACTTGCTGTCCGACCTGGATCTGTCGGACGAGATGAACGGCGGCCCGGCGCCACCGGCGGAGCGGAATCAGGCTGCTTCCGCGGACATCCTGGAGCTGACGCCGGCGATGCGGGTGGGGCCGGTGCTGTCACCGCCGACGGCGGTGGCCTCCACCGATGTGCTGGCCCAACTGGCCAAGGCGATCCTGGACCGGCGGGACATCGCCATCGGCGCCCGCGAGGTGACCATCGAGGGCATGGTGCGGGAAATGCTCCGCCCGCTGCTCAAGGAATGGCTCGACCGCAACCTCCCCTACCTGATCGAACGCCTGGTCAAGAAAGAGATCGATCAGATGATCAACCGGGCGGAACGCCTGGAGGATTGACGCTCTCCGCCGGCTCCGGCAAACACCCGCGGGTACGCACCGAACCGCTCGCGCCGGCGCCGCCCGGGTGACGCCGTGAGCGGGCTGCCACGGCCGAGGATACCGCCATGCTCGACAAGACCTACCGCCCGGCCGAGATCGAGGCCCGGCACTATGCCGGATGGGAGAAGGCGGGGGCGTTCGCCTGCGGCCGGCGGCCCGATGCCGATCCCTTCACCATCGTCATCCCGCCGCCCAATGTCACCGGCACCCTGCACATGGGGCACGCCCTCAATAACACCCTGCAGGACATCCTGGTGCGCTTCCGGCGCATGCAGGGGCGGGACGTGCTGTGGCAGCCGGGGATGGACCACGCCGGCATCGCCACGCAGATGGTGGTGGAACGGCGGCTGGCGAAGGAGGGGCTGACCCGCCACGACCTGGGGCGCGAGGCGTTCATCGACCGGGTCTGGCAGTGGAAGGGGGAATCCGGCGGGGCGATCATCGGCCAGCTGCGCCGGCTCGGCGCCTCCTGCGACTGGTCGCGGGAGCGCTTCACCATGGACGACGGCCTGTCCCTGGCGGTGCGCAAGGTGTTCGTGGAACTGTACCGCCAGGGCCTGATCTACCGCGACAAGCGGCTGGTGAACTGGGACCCGCTGCTGCACACCGCGATCTCCGATCTGGAGGTGGAGCAGCGGGAGGAAGCCGGGCACTACTGGCACTTCCGCTATCCCATCGAGGGTCGGCCCGGGCAGTTCATCGTGGTCGCCACCACCCGGCCGGAGACCATGCTGGGGGATACCGCGGTGGCTGTGCATCCCGACGACGCCCGCTACCGGGACCTGATCGGGACACGCTGCATCCTGCCGCTGGTGGACCGGCCGATCCCCATCGTCGCCGACGAGCATGCCGACCCGGAGAAGGGATCGGGCGCGGTCAAGATCACCCCGGCGCACGATTTCAACGACTTCGAGGTGGGGC
>REES01000016.1 GCA_007694935.1 Rhodospirillales bacterium | reverse complement strand
AGGTCGGCGATGTCGACGAGGTCCCGGATGGCGAAGTTGAGGTCGCCGTCCTCGAACAGGTGAGCGACGCTGTGCAGGACCATGTCGTGCGGTCCGAGCACGAACATGCCCAGCCCGGGCAGGGCGCGCGCGCTCTGCCACAGCCTGTCCGCATCGGGGGTCAACCGGCTGGTCGGAGGCAGGATCGTGTGGTGGACGTCGATGACCGTCAGCCGGTCGGCGTGGCGCAACGGCGGCAGCTCATGCATCCACCGGCGATAATAGCGCTGATCGTATTCCTGGAGTTTGATGTGACCCCAGCCGTGCTCCTCGAGAGCCCTTTCCACGTCGGATAGGCGCTTCGCGGGCACCAGGATGTCAATGTCGCCGGCAATCCGGCCACGCGCCGGCGGCAGGTCGGCGGCGACATAGGCGGCGCCCTTGAGCAGGACAATCGGCGCGCCGGTCGAGGCGACGGCGTGGCGAACGCGGTTGATCTCCCATGTGATCATGCGGCGGTTGCTGGCCGCGACGTAGCGAGCCGCCTGCAGAACCCTGGCGGCCTTCGGCGGCAGCGCCGGAGTCAGGTCGAGGTCTTCGGCGCGTGCGGCGATGCGGGACAGCAGCTTCGTTCGCCGCGCCTGACGGATCACCAAGTCCCAGGTGGCTTCGTCAAAGCCGGTGATCGCATGGGGCGTCTTGATGGCGATGAGAAGGTGAGACGCCGGATTGGCGGGATCGATCATGCCTTTCCGTGTCCTGTCGGTGTGGCCCGAACATCAGACGAAGGTATCAAAGGTCGCAACCGCGTCATCCAGCGCGCTGTAGCGGAAATCGAAGCACTCGCACCGCTCCACCAGATTGGCGACCTGATGAAACGCATCAGAGCCGAGTGTGGGATAATTGATCGAGCCGTCGGCGACGCGATAAAAGGCCCGGCCTTTCGATACCGGCCAGAGTTCCGGCGCGCTGTCCTGACGCCACTGGGGAAAAATGATGCGGCTCGGCAGGGCCGGCTCGTCCATCCGGGCGACGCTGTCGGCGGGCGGGCGCATATGAGCGACGACGCCCTTCGGTGTCTCGCTGCATTCGGGCCCGAAGGTCTGTTCCGGCGCAAACGACCGCAGCAGGGCGATCGAGCGGTTCTTGAGCGAGATCGGCCGCGCGGCCGGCAACACCTCGGCACTGTCGGGGCGCAGAAGGGCCAGCTCGTCGGACAGCAGACGCCAGCCGCGGGACACCAGCGCCGCGCAGAGCGTGCTTTTTCCCGCACCGGATGTGCCTGGCAACAGACAGGCCACGCCCTTCTTTTCAACCACGGCCGCGTGAACGATGAGGTACTGGTGGGCATGGCGATAGATGCACCAGTTTGCGCCCCACTCCAGAAGCGGCAGGGCAAGTCGCCGCACCTTCGGTGTCAAGGCCGGTTCGTCGTCAAGAAGGAAGACGATATGGCGCCGCAAGCGGCGGTAGACACCGGAGCAGCGCCGCACGCTGACATGAAAATCGATGAGGGCGTCGTCGACGAGGGGGAAATCGGCATAGAGAAGCCGGATCGGCTCCGCCAGTTCGCCCAGGTCGGACATGATGCGAGTCGTGAATGGGCCGCAACGGATGACGAGGCCACCGTCGGCGAGCGCGCCGGCGACGGCTCTGCGGTCCATGTCGCCGATCCTCAAGGATGTCTCCGTTGCGGCTCGACAAGCTCCTTCTCACAGAGGAGGGTGAGCGCCTTGTCCACTTGGCCCAAAGCGTCGGCTTCGTCGAGCTCCACCTCGTTCACCAATCGGTCGGCCAGTTCCCCAAGTGTCGTCGGCCCGCCTTCGACCGCCCGCAGCACCCATGCCGAGAAGGCATCACAGACGTGTGTACGCCCCGATGCCTCGTTGAACACGGCTGCCTCGTCCCCGAAATCGCGCCAGCACAAGGTCACGCCTTCGGCCAAGCGCCAACTCATCAGGTGTCGATCCTCGAACGTTATGGCTGCACGGACCCTTGGTCAGCCGCCGTTCCCGTCCGGCCCCCGCGGGCACCGCCCTCAGGACGTCGAGGACGGAGTCGACACCGCATGGGCCGGCCCCGGCCGGAGCGATATAATGACTGGTCCGGCGATCGCCGCCTTTTTCAGAAACCCGAGAGCCCGCCGACGGCCCTCATCCGTACCCTCGCGGGTTGGCGCTGGGTCCGAAGCCGTGTGCGGAGATGTGCCCCTGGCGGGACTTTGTTCCGTCTGCGGCGAGGGTTCACCCCCGCACGTCGGTTCATCCGTCATTTGCCTACTCCACATCCGTTTTGCCGGGTTTGTGCTGCCGGATTTTTCCAACGCTTTCGCCCGTTCGTCCCGTATGTACTGCAATCTATCATTGCATCCCACGAGATACAAGAACCGACTTCCGGCAGCGGCGCGGCCCAGGCAGGGCGGTCAGGACGGGGGTGTCGAGCCCCAGGGGCCGGTGTCCCGGTCGCGGCGGGCGTCGTGGATCAGGGCCTTGTCGTCGCTGTTCCACACCGGGTCGGTCGCCGGGTCGAACCGGGGATCGAGGGCGCGGATGCGCTCGATCAGGGGCGGATGGGTGGCGAACAGGCCGGCCAGGGTGCCGGTGGCCTCGGCGAAGAACAGGTGGCGTGCCTCCTCGGCATGGGCGTTGCCCACCCGGCTGCCGGCGGCGCTGGCGCCGATCTTTTTCAGGGCATTGGCCAAGCCCTCGGGGTTGCGGGTGAACTGCACCGCGGTGGCATCGGCCAGGGATTCCCGCCGTCGCGATACCGCGCTTTGCAGCAGCCGGCCGGCCAGCACGCCGAGCAGCCCGACCACGATGAGGGTCAGGCCGACGGCGAGGGCGGGCAGCACGGTGCGGCCATCGCGGCGGCGGGGGATGAAGATGAAGGCCCGCATCATCCCCCGGCCGAGGGCATACAGGGCCACCAGGCCGAACACCATCCCCATCAGGCGGACGTTCAACCGGCTGTCGCGGTTGGCGATATGGGACAGCTCATGGGCGATGACACCGGCCAGTTCCTGCCGGTTGAGCTTGGCCAGCGCCCCGTGGGTGACGGCAACGGCGGCACGTTCCGGGTCGCTGCCGGCGGCGAAGGCGTTGATTCCCTGTTCCTGCCGAATCACGAACACCCGCGGCGCCGGCATGCCCGCGGCGATCGCCATCTCGGCAACGATGTTGTGATAGCGCCGGGTGAGCGGGTTGGCGGTATCCAGGTCGACCTCCTGGGCGCCCAGCGCCCGGGCCACCCTTGCGCCGTCGCCCCCCAGCATGGCGATCCGCACCAGCGCCGTGCCGACGATCACGGCGACGGTGAGCGCCGCAGCCGTCGCCAGCACCTGGACGTCCGGCACGGCCGTCGCCTCGACCGGCGTGTAGCCGTCCTCGGTCGCGGCCATCAGATAGGCGACCACCGTTCCGACGATCAGCCCGATGGCCGCTGTCAGCACGATGAACAGCAGCACCAGCAGCGCGGTCGCCCGCCGGCTGCGTTCCTGCTGTCCCCGGAAATCGAAGGCTCCGGCCATGGCGGCCGCCGCGTCAGGTGAACGAGACGTCGGGCGCCGCCTGGATCGTCTCGCGGTCGGCGAACTCCAGCAGGCCGGCGGTGCGGAAGCCGAACACGTTGGCGATCAGGTTGGACGGCACCGTCTCGACCGCGTTGTTGTAGCGCATGCCGGCATCGTTGTAGGCCTGCCGGGCATAGGCGACCCGGTTCTCGGTGGAGGTCAGCTCTTCCTGGAACTGCCGGAAATTCTCGCTCGCCTTCAGGTCGGGGTAGGCTTCCGACAGGGCGAACAGGCGCCCCAGGACATTGCCCAGCACGCCTTCGGCCTGGCCGAGCTGCGCCATCGCCTGCGGATCGCCGGCCGCGGCGGCGACCCGCTCGCGGACCTGCTCGGCTTGGTTGCGGGCCTGCACCACCGCCTCCAGGGTCTCGCGCTCGTGCTTCATGTATCCCTTCACCGCCTCCACCAGCCGCGGGACCAGATCGTGGCGGCGCTTCAGCTGCACGTCGATCTG
>REES01000102.1 GCA_007694935.1 Rhodospirillales bacterium | reverse complement strand
GATCAGCATCATGCCGAATGGGAACCGACCCGGCGGGCCGCCCAGCGGCGGACGTTGCCAGAGCCGCAAACCGCACGATATACCGGGTCAGTCCAAAGATGCGTGCGCGACGCTCCCCACGGTGCCCCAACGGTGGCGCCAAGCGGGCGTGGTGCTCGGGCCGCCAACCGAGGAGACCCCCGGACCGTGATCAGCACCTGGATGAGACGACTGCTGGGTATCGCCGTGGCGGGGCTGATGATGGCCACGGGCTCGGCAACAGTATCGCTGGCCGCGGACCCCATCCGGCTCGGCGACCTCAACAGCTACACCCGCCTGCCGGCGTTCACCGTGCCGTATCGTGACGGCTGGATCCTGGCGATGGAGGAACTCAACGCGGCCGGCGGGGTGCTGGGCCGCCCGATCGAGGTGATCTCCCGCGATGACGGCGGCCGCCCCGGCGATGCGGTGACGGTGGCCAACGAGTTGGTCATCCGGGAAGGCGTGGTTCTGCTGTTCGGGACCTTGCTGTCCAACGTCGGCCTCGCGGTGGCGGACGTCGCCCGGCAGCGGCAGGTGGTGTTCATCGCCGCCGAGCCGCTGACCGATGCCATCGCCTGGGAGCAAGGTAACCGCTACACCTTCCGCCTGCGCCCCGGCACCTACGTACAGGCGGCGATGCTGGCGGAGGAAGCCGCCAAGCTGCCGGCGACCCGATGGGCGACGGTGGCACCCAACTACGAATACGGCCAATCCGCGGTGGCGGCATTCAAGGAACTGCTGAGCGCCAAGCGTCCGGACGTGGAGTGGGTGGGGGAGCAGTGGCCGGCCCTATTCAAGATCGATGCCGCCTCCACCGTCCGGGCGCTGGCCCGCACCCGGCCCGATGCCGTCTTCAACGTGACCTTCGGGTCGGACCTGGCCCAGTTCGTCCGGGAGGGGCGCGACCGCGGTCTGTTCGAGGGCCGGGCGGTGGTGAGCATCCTGTCCGGCGAGCCGGAATGGATCGATCCGCTCGGCGCCGAGGCGCCAGAAGGATGGATCGTCACCGGCTATCCCTGGTATGCCCTGGAGACGCCGGAGCACGTGGCCTTCCTTGATGCCTACCAAGCACGCTTCGATGACTACCCCCGGCTCGGCTCGGTGGTGGGATATGCCACCATGATGACCATCGCCGCCGCCATCGAGAAGGCCGGCAGCACCGAGACCGAGGCGCTGATCGAGGCACTGCGGGGGCTCGAGATCGACACCCCGATCGGACCGATCCGGTATCGACCCACCGACCAGCAGACCACCATGGGCACCTTTGTCGGCCGCCTGACGGTGCAGGACGGTATGCCGAGAATGGTCGACTGGGAGTTCCGGGACGGGGCCGACTACCTGCCGCCCGAAGACGAGGTGGCACGGTTGCGACCCGAGGGGTGAGGCTCCCGACCCGGCCCGGTGCCGGCTTGCTGCAGGTGGTGCGCGCCGGAACGACGGTGTCTGAACTGTGGTGAGCTTCGTCGTCGCGCAGTTTCTCACCGGGCTCGCCAATGCCGCCGCCTTGTTCCTGGTGGCGGCGGGGCTCTCCGTGATCTTCGGCGTCACCCGGGTGGTGAACTTCGCCCACGGCTCCTTCTACATGCTGGGCGCCTACCTGACCTACAGCTTCGTCACCCGGCTTGGCACCGGCTTGGCCGAGTTCTGGATCGCGGTGCTGCTGGCCGGGCTGGTGGTTGGCGCCATCGGGGTCATGGTGGAGGTCCTGCTGCTCCGCCGCCTCTATCGGTCGCCGGAACTGATGCACCTGGTGGCCACCTTCGGGGTGGTGCTGATCATCCAGGACGTGACCCTGGCGCTGTGGGGCCCGCAGGATCTGGTGGGACCGCGGCCGGCCGCCCTGGCGGGCGGGATCACCGTGCTGGGCGAGCGCGTTCCGATCTACGATCTGGTGCTGATCGTGCTGGGGCCGCTGGTGCTGGGCGGGCTGTGGCTGCTGCTGAACCGCAGTCGCTTCGGCATCCTGGTCCGCGCCGCCACCGAGGACCGGGAGATGGTGAGCGCCCTCGGCATCGATCAGAAATGGCTGTTCACCGCCGTCTTTTTCCTCGGTGCGTTCCTCGCCGGGCTTGGTGGCGCAGTACAGCTTCCGCGGGAGCCGGCCAACCTGATGATGGACCTCAACATCATCGCCGAGGCCTTCGTGGTGGTGGTGATCGGCGGCATGGGCAGCATCGGCGGGGCCTACCTGGCGGCCTTGATCATCGCCCTGCTGCACGCCTTCGGCATCGTCATCCTGCCAGAAATCACCCTGGTGCTGGTGTTCCTGGTGATGGCGGTGGTGCTGGTCGCCCGGCCGTGGGGCCTGCTGGGACGGCCCGAGGCGATCACCTCGGCCCCTGCCCACGGCGTGGGGCCGGAGGCGCGCTGGCAGGGGCGATGGCTGGTCCCGACCTTCGCCGCGTCGCTGGCGGCGCTTGCCCTGCTCCCGCTGGCGACCGACGTCTACGGCCTTCAGGTCACCACCGAGGTCCTGATCTTCGCGCTGTTCGCGGTGAGCCTGCAGTTCATTATCGGCGTGGGCGGGATGATCTCGTTCGGCCATGCCGCCTACCTGGGGCTCGGCGCCTATGGCGCGGCACTGCTGGTCCACCATCTCGACGCGCCAATGGAACTGGCGCTCGTGGCGGCCCCCATCGCCGCGGGGGTCGGCGCGCTGGTGTTCGGCTGGCTGTGCGTGCGGCTCTCCGGCGTCTACCTGGCCATGCTGACGCTGGCGTTCGCCCAGATCACTTGGTCAGCGGCGTTCCAGTGGTACGCCTTCACCGGCGGCGACAACGGCATCCTCGGCATCTGGCCATCGCCGTGGGCGGCCGACCCGGTGATCTACTACTATGTCACCCTGCTCCTGAGCAGTGCCGCGATCGCGGCGTTGTGGCGGGCCCGGTTCGCGCCGTTCGGCTATGCTCTCCGCGCCGCCCGGGACTCCGAGCTTCGGGCGGCGGCCGTGGGCATCGATGTCCGGCACACCCGCTGGCTCGCGTTCGCGCTGGCCGGTACCGCCGCCGGCCTCGGCGGCGGTCTCTATGCCTTTCTCAAGGGCAGCGTGTTTCCGGACGTGCTGGCCATACCGGTGTCGGTGGACGGGCTGGTGATGCTGCTGCTGGGCGGGGTCAACGCGGTGCTCGGCCCCCTGATCGGCGCCGCCGCCGTCACCGGCGGCCGCATCGCCCTGGTGGCCGAGACCGAGCTGTGGCGCGCCGTCCTTGGTGCGGTGATCGTCGGTATGGTGCTCTGGTTCCCGGACGGCATCGCCGGTACGGTGCGCCGTGGCTTTGGACGGGGGCGGCGATGAGCCTGCTCGCGGTGGAGGGGCTGGCCAAGGCATTCGGTGGCGTTCGCGCGGTCGCCGGAATCGGATTCATGGTCCAACCCGGCGAGATGGTAGCGATCATCGGTCCCAACGGGGCAGGCAAGACCACCTGCTTCAACCTCCTGGGTGGGCAGCTTCGGCCCGATGCCGGACGGGTCACCTTCGGCGGGCGGAACATCACCGGATGGGCGCCCCCTGCCCTCGCCCGCGCCGGCATCGGCCGGACCTTTCAGGTGGCGCAGGTGTTCCGCTCCATGACCGCGCGGGAGAACGTGCAGGTGGCGCGGGCCGCATGCCGCCGCCGCCTGCTGTCGTTGCTGCGCTCACTGGCGGGGACCGACACGGCGGAAGCGGACCGCTTGCTGGATGCGGTGGGGCTCGCCGCCGCCGCCGATCAGCCGGTGACCGCGCTGGCCTATGCCGATCTCAAGCGGCTGGAGCTGGCCGTCGCGCTGGCCGGGGAGCCGATCCTGCTGCTGATGGATGAGCCGACCGCCGGCATCGCGGCCTCGGAACGGCAGGCGCTGATGGCTTTGGTCCGGAACCTGGTGGCGGCGCGGGGCCTGAGCGTGCTGTTCACCGAGCATGACATGGACGTGGTGTTCGGCCACGCCGACCGGGTGATCGTGATGCATGAGGGGGCGCTTCTGGCGGACGGCGCCCCGGAGCGGATCCGGACCGACCCGCGGGTGCGGGAGGTCTACCTCGGCGGCAGCCTCGATGACGTCGGCATCGCAGCGGGAGGGCAAGCCTGATGCTGGCGGTGACAGGCCTGCAGGCGTTCCATGGGCCGGCCCAGGCCCTGTTCGACGTCAGCTTCGATGCCGCCCGGGGCGAGGTCCTGGCGCTTCTCGGGCGCAACGGGGCCGGCAAGTCGACCCTGCTCAAGAGCATCATCGGCCTCGTGCCGGCGAAGGCGGGTGAGATCGCCCTTGACGGGCGGGACCTGAGCGGTCTCGCCCCGCACCGCCGTGCGGCGGCCGGCATCGGCTACGTGCCGGAGGACCGGCGGGTGTTCAAGGGCTTGAGCGTACGGGAGAATCTGGCCGTGGCAACGCGCTTGCCGCGGGCCGGTGCACCCGCCTGGGACGAACCCCGAGTGGTCGCCCTGTTCCCCAAGCTCGCCGAGCTTCGCGACCGCCGCGGCGGCCAGCTCAGCGGCGGCGAGCAGCAGATGCTGACCATCGGCCGGGCGCTGATGGGCAACCCCCTGGTACTCCTGCTGGACGAGCCCTCCACCGGCTTGGCACCCCGCATCGTCGAGGCGCTCGCCGACGCCGTCCGCGCGATGAAGGCAGCCGGTGTGACCATTCTCCTGTCGGAGCAGAACCTGGCCTTCGCCGCCCGGGTCGCCGACGCCGCTGTGGTGATGGCGACCGGCCACGTGCGCTGGCGCGGCTCGATGGCGCAGTTCCTGAAGGAACCGGCGCTCGCCCGCACCCACCTGCAGGTGTAGCGGGCTGCACGTCGCCGGTACGTACCGGCTGGCGCGGCGTCCTCGGGCACGTGGCCATCGGCGCCCTCTATATCGTCGCCGGCATCACGGTGATCGCTGATCCGGTGATGGCGTCCAAGATCATCACGGTGATCCTGGCCGCGACCCTCGTTGCGGTGGGCCTGATGCGCATCATCATGGCGTTCCAGGTGCGCTCGGAACCGGGCTGGGCCTGGGCGGCGGTGGCCGGCGTGTTCACCATCGGTCTGGGCCTGGTGATCATGGCCGAATGGCCGCTGTCCGGCCTGTTCGTGATCGGCCTGTTCATCGCCGTTGAGATGCTGATCCAGGGCTTCAGCGACATCGGCATGGCACTGGCCCGCCGCACCCGGGTTGCCTGGTCGCATCGGCCGGAAGAAGATTGGATGGCTTCGCCTGCGGCTCGCCATGACGATTCCGGCGTCGTCATCGCGAGCCTTATTGTTCGTCATCGCGAGCGGAGCGACGCGATCCAGCTTCGCCTCTCCCGCCGCTGACGAAGAGGCGAGGCGTGGATGCCCGGGACAAACCCGGGCAAAACAGGAAAGGGGCGGCACACGCCCCCTCGCCCGCGCAGCGGGAGAGGGAGGGGCCCGGCGCGCCGCCGGCGCGACGGGAGGGTGAGGGTCGTCGCTGAGGGCGCGGTCTCGCGCGCGGACGGAACTCGTTGGTTCGCCCCATGGCGCATCGGCCGGAAGAAGATTGGATGGCTTCGCCTCGCCCAGAAAAATCCGCGCGCTGGCGCAAATCCTTAGCAAGTCACCATGGCGCCGCAACCCAAGGCCCGGGAGACATGGTCAATCAAATCAGACAGGTGCGCGACTACGGCTTGGCCCGATCGCTCTGCATCTGTCCAAGCTGGTCCGAACGGCGGCTCAAACGGACAAGAGTGTCCTGCGGAATGCGTCGGCTCAGCCTACTCGGCGACAAACACCTGAAACGCGCGCCATCGATCCGGGCAGTATTCGTTCTCTCCCGTCTCACCCGCGACCGCGTAGCAGGCCCAGAAGGTCCAGACGCCCGGCACATCCGGGATCATGCCCGTCTTGTACTCGATCACAGCGTCCGGTGCCAGGGTGAGGCCCTCGTGCGACCACCCGAAGTCACGGTTCTCCATGGCAGGGCCGCGCGCCCCGACGAAGATTTCGACGAAGGTGAATGGACGTTGGTCGGTGTTCCGAAGCTTGAACGCGAATGTCAGACCATCCCCCACGCGCAGCCGATGCTGGGGGGCTTCCACAATCAAATCCGTCATCGTCAGGCCGTGACGGCTAACTGCCGGGCCCGCATCCGCATGCAGGCCAACTGGCGGTCCAGCCTTCTGTTCATCCAGCCGGAACCCGCCGTCCTCCGAGCCGATCACACCCAGGAGCTTCAGGAAAAACGGCGCGACGAGAACAAGGCCGACGAGCAACGACAGGGCTCGCGCCCAGGTCGGCACCTTCGGGATTGAGATTTCCTTGACCACGAAGCCGCCGCCAACGACGGCGATCAAGAGGAACAGGATCCCCGCCAGAAGCGCCGTCTGATCAGCGTCTACCACACCAGTTCCCCTCCGTGTGCCGCAAATAAGCCGGCCCGCCTCGGCACGGAAATGCTATACGCCTTCTCGATGCCTGCGAAACGGCAGAATCGACGTGGCCAGTTCGAAAATCGACATCGCGAGCGGAGCGGCGCACTCCGGGAAACCGTCCCCCGCGCAGCGGGAGAGGGAGGGGCCCGTCGCCGCCGGCGCGACGGGAGGGTGAATGGCATCGGTGCCGGCGCCGCCTCGGGCGCACGGGAGCCTTGGGTCGCCCCCTCACGCAACCTCTCCCCCTGCGGGGAGAGGTTTTTTTTCGGACGGATCGGACGGAAGAGGATGGATGGCTTGGGCTTGGGCTTGGGCTTGGGCTTGGGCTTGGGCTTGGGCTTGGGCTCGCCATGACATCGTTCGATTCGGCGGTCTGCCTTTTTCGGTCAGATGTAATACTCCGCCATCGGGGCGAAGCCGTTGAAGCGCTGGGAGGCGTACACCGAGGTGTAGGCACCGGCGCTCAGCAGTTCCACCTGGTCGCCGCTCCGGAGCGCCAGCGGCATGGTGTAGCCGCAGTTCTCATACAGGATGTCGGCGCCGTCGCAGGTGGGGCCGGCAATCTTCACCGGGCCAACGGCGCCGCCGTCGTGGGGAGTGACGATGGGGTACTGGATGGCTTCGTCCATGGTCTCGGCGAGGCCGCCGAACTTGCCGACGTCGAAGTAGACCCAGCGGTCCGGGTCGTCGTAGCCCTTGCGGGCCACCACCACCACCTCGGTGCGGATCACCCCGGCCTCGGCGGCGATGGAGCGTCCCGGCTCGATGATCAACTCGGGGATGCGGTTGCCGAAGTGGCGCTGCACCGACTGCATGATCTCGCTGGCAAACCGCTCGATCGGCGGCAGGCTGTCGCCGCGATAGCGCGCCGGGAAGCCGCCGCCGAGGTTGAGCATGGCGAGATCCAGCCCGGCCTCCCGCAGGTCCGAGAACACCATGGCGGAGCGGCCGATGGCGACATCCCACCACTTGGGGTTGGTCTGCTGAGAGCCCACGTGGAACGACAGCCCATGCGGCTGCAACCCGGCATCGGCGGCCCGCAGCATCAGGTCCCGGGCCATGGCGAGGCTGCAACCGAACTTGCGCGACAGTGGCCACTGGGCATCCTCGCTGATGGTGAGGATGCGGCAATATACCTTCGAGCCCGGCGCTTCCTGGGCCAGCTTTTCCAGCTCCTCCCGGCTGTCGAAGGCGAACATACGCACGCCACGGTCAAAGGCGTGGGCGATGTCCCGGCGCTTCTTCACGGTGTTGCCGTAGGAGATCACCGCCGGATCGGCACCGACGGCGAGGCACTCGTCCACCTCCCAGGCACTGGCGGCATCGAAGCTGCAGCCGAGACCGACCAGCCGCTCAAGCACCGGGCGGGCCGGGTTGGCCTTCACCGCGTAGTAGATGGCCACCAGCGGCAGGGCATGGTGAAGCGACCGGTAATTCTCGGCAATCACGTCGAGATCGACCACCAGGCAGGGAGTCGGCGGGCGTTGGATGCGGAGAAAATCAGCAATCTTCGGTGTCATCAGTGGAAAAACCCTCACCAGCCCCGAAGGGCAAAGACGCACGGACAGACGGAGGGTGGCGGTCCCGCAGCCACGGGACCGGCCCCGAGCCTCGCCGCGGCGAGGCGGTCAGCCGTCGTTCAGACTAGAGTGTGGGTTTTTCCGGCCGAGCAGGAGCGTATACGGCTTGCGATAGCCGCAGTCGTCATTCATGACCATCAGCATCACGAACGCCCTCCTCAGCGCCGCCCGCGCCTGCGTCACGATACCGACGGGCGGGATCACCGAACGAGAACACCCCCGCTGGCGCCGCCGGGCCCGGTGGCCCGGAACGCAGCAAGGGCGTGCTTTGCTTAATACCTTGGCAACCGCTCACGATCAAAGCAAAAAATGCGGCAGCCGCAACATCGGTTGCGCCCGAGGCCCCGGGCCGGCGTGGTCGTCGCCTCCGCCGAACCCGGGCGACCCACACCGCGGGTTCGGACGTAACCCGGCCGTGAGCCCGGCGCTTCGCGCCGTGGCCCAGGCCAAACCGCCGGTCTACTTGCTGGCCAGCGCCCGGGCCATCTGGCTCAGCGCTTCGCGGTGCCGATCACTCTGAATCTGGGTGAAGTTGCGCGCGAGTTCGAGGCACATGCGCTGGCGCATGGACATCTCCTCTTCGCCACCGCTGCCGTCGATGCCGTCGAAGAAGTAGCTGACCGGCACCCGCAGCACCTGCGCGATCTCGTACAGCCGCCCGGCGGAGATGCGATTGATGCCGCGCTCGTACTTGTGGGCCTGCTGATAGGTCACCCCGATCATGTCGGCCATCTGCTGCTGGCTCAGGCCCAGCATCACCCGCCGTTCGCGAATCCGGCCGCCGACAAAGCGATCCACATCGGTCGCGCGGATGGTCGTGCGCTCCTCGACCAGCCGGTTGTTATCAAATGGCACCATCTCTCTACATCTCCCCAGATGCTATTGCCTAAGCCCGTGCCGGCCGTTCACGCACAGCGTGGCAACCGGTTCTCAGTCTCAATGCCTCCAAGTAGGGAATGCGGAGCGGATATCAACCCCTGCGTTATGTGCCGTGGTGTGGTTCCCTGCGAACCCCCGCTCCCGCACTGCCGTTTCGGATGCAACCCCTCGCCCCGCAGGCAAACGGCGAGCGAACTATACCAGCGTCCCGCAAAAACCCCAGCGCGATCTTCGGCGGGTGATGCTACTCTTTGTAGGGGAAATGCGACGCTGGCAGGGGGAAAGCCAAGACGACGCCGGAATCGCCCCCGCACACCTATCGGTTTGCAGGAAAAATGCGACGCTGGCAGGGGGAAAGGCAAGACAACGCCGGAA
Organism: Rhodospirillales bacterium; assembly: GCA_007694935.1. Classification (GTDB taxonomy): domain Bacteria; phylum Pseudomonadota; class Alphaproteobacteria; order Rhodospirillales; family Defluviicoccaceae; genus REEP01. Next base: position 10,998 of record REES01000102.1, on the reverse strand, counting down.
TCGCCCCAGACCTCTCGGTGCGGCAGGACCGGTCCTCGGTCCCGCGCCGAGTGAGGCCTGCCGGGCCGGCGCGTGACCCGGTCGTCACTCGGAGCGCTGCTGCGCCACCAGTTCATCCAGCTGCTGCTGGATCTTGTTCAGCCGCCCCCGCAACTCCTCAATCTCTTCGTTCGGGGTCTGCGCAGCGGCGCGATCCGGCACCTGGCTGGCTTCCTCTTCCTCGCTGTAGAACGGGCTGAACATCTTCATCGCCGTCTCAAATATGGAGATGTTCTGTTTGCTCATCTCCTCCAACTGTCCGAACGGCATCAGACCATCGAGCGTTTCCCGCATGTAATCACGCATTTGCTCCTGATTTCGGGCAAATGCCTGCATGGTATGCTCAAGGTACCGCGGCACGAGGACTTGGAGGCTGTCACCATAAAAGCTAATGAGGTGACGCAGAAAGCTGACCGGCAACAGCTTCTGCCCTTTCGCTTCCTCCTCGACGATGATGTGGGTCAAGACGGCGCGCGTGATGTCCTCACCTGTCTTGGCGTCGTACACGACGAAATCCGCACCTGCCTTAACCATCGTCGACAGGCTTTGTAACGTGACATAGCTGCTGGTTGCAGTATTGTACAGTCGCCGGTTGGCATACTTCTTGATGGTCACCGGGGTTCGTTCGGCGGAGCTAGCCGCCGCCGGACGTGAACTCTCATTCATGGCGTCACAGCCTTCGTTCGTTTTCCGAACGGGGTCTTCCCAACAACAAAATAGCGCATTTGATTGCTGCAATGCAATGAGCGTGAACAGGTGCATCCTTCGGCGATCGCACGGCCGCTGCAGGAGCCACCCGCTTGGGCCAAAGGCGCATGGTTTCCGTACTTTAGATAAGCCGCACGGTCCCGACGGACAACCCCACCCGACCGTCGGTTCGGGCGCGATGCCCGGTGAGGCCGTTGTGCACACGCGAGACCCCTTTATTTCCAACGCGAACGGGGTTAAACCGGTGGTGGATATGGGGTCAGACCGTCTCCGCTCAACAACACCAGGGGGACCGGCCGGTGAAGCGTCAGGTGATTTCCTGACCCCGCGCCGGAACTCGCCAGGGGAGAGTACAAATATGGCAATCAGCAAGGTCGGAATCATCGGCACCGGGACCATGGGGCTTGGCGTAGCGCAAGTGTGTGCGTCGGCGGGTCACGATGTCATCGCGGTCAAGGCAACGCCCGGGCCGGTGGACAAGGCAAAGGACACGGTGGTCAAGGGCCTCGCCAAGATCGTGGAACGGGGCAAGATGGACGCCGCCACGCGGGACGCAATCATCAGCCGGATGACGTTCTCCAGCGAGGAGAACGCCGTTGCCGATTGCGACCTGGTGATCGAATCCATCATCGAGGACCTGGAAACCAAGAAAGCCCTGTTCCGCCGGCTGGATCAGGTGTGCCGTGCCGATACCCTGCTGACCACCAATACGTCGACGCTGTCGGTCACCGCGATGATGGCGGTCTGCAAAAAACGCGACCGGGTGGCGGGCCTGCACTTCTTCAACCCCGCACCGGTCATGAAGCTGGTGGAGATCATTCACGGCTTCGAGACCTCCGACGAGACGCTGGAGAAGCTGAACGTCTTTTGCAAAGACATCAACAAGGATCCGGTCATCGTCCAGGACACCACCGGCTTCATCGTCAACCGTTTGCTGGTGCCCTACATGCTCAACGCCATCCGCATGCTGGAGCGCGGCACCGGCACCATCGAGGACATCGATCACGCCATGAAGTCCGGTGCCGCCCACCCGATGGGCCCGTTCGAGCTGGCCGATTACATCGGCCTCGACGTGGTGGAGGCGATGTCCATGAACATCTACATGGACGTCCGGCACGAGCACCACGCGCCGCCGCACACCCTGACCCGGCTGGTGCAGCTCGGCTATCTCGGCCGCAAGACCGGCCAGGGCTTCTACGATTACTCGGCCAAGCCGCCGGTGCAGAACCCGCAGCTCCTGCGGCCGGTCATCTGACCGCGGGACCATCCCGGTTGCGCGCCGCGGTGGCGGACCGTGGCGCGTTTCCACCCGGGCCGGCAGCCACGACCGCTGGCTCCCGTCCGGGTGTCGGCCTGCCGTCCGGCGCTGCCGACAGCCCCGACGCCAGGCATGTCGGTTGCGGCAGCTGCCGCGAAGGCCAACATCATCACCAGCCCTCGCGGGCGCGGCGGGGGACGTGGGTTCGCCATCGCGTCGCCCGGATTGAGCGAGAGTATCCGCCTCGGCGGGCTGCCGGTCGGCCAACCAGGCTCGCACGGCTTAGCTGGTTGCAGGAAGGGTTCCGCCAGTGCTGTTCATGATGGGCATCTGGGGCAAGGTCATCGGCAGCTTTGCCGGTTTCGCGGTGGGCGGGCCGCTGGGCGCGCTGCTCGGTGCCGTCGCCGGCCATGCCGTCGACCGCATCCGGGTGGAGCAAACCGCGCTCGGCGGTAACGGCGACCTTCCGCCGCAGCTTGCTGACGGCGCCCGGCAGGCGGCGTTCACCGTCGCGGTGATCGTCCTCGGTGCCAAGATGGCAAAGGTCGACGGCACCGTGAACCGGGTCGAGATCGAGGCCTTCAAGCAGGTGTTCCAGGTGCCGCCGGAGGAAATGCGCAACGTCGGGCGCATCTTCGACATGGCCAAGCGCGATGCCGGCGGCTTCGAGCCCTATGCCCGGCAGGTCGCCTCCCTGTTCCGGGACGAGCCGACGCTGCTGGAGGAATTGCTCGCGGGCCTGTTTCACATCGCCCAGGCCGACGGGGCGGTCAAGCCGGCGGAACTCGCCTACCTTCGCAAGGTGGCGGACATCTTCGGGCTGGACAAGCGTGCGTTCGAGCGGGTGCACGCCATGTTCGCCGGACGCGCCGAACCGGACGCCTATGACGTGCTGGGCGTCAACCGCGCCGCCACCAGCGACGAGATCAAGGCCGTCTACCGCCGTCTGATCCGCGAGAACCATCCCGACACGCTGGTTGCCAAGGGCATGCCGCAGGAGTTCGTCGACGTGGCCAACCAGCGCATGGCCGCCATCAATGCCGCGTACGACCGCATCCGGGAGGAGCGGCGCGTCCCGTGATGCGGCGGTTGCTGCCACCCGGCCGGCGAACAGCCCGGAACCGGTCCCGGTGAAGGCGCTCGACTGGGCCGCCGCCTTCACCGTCATCGGCCTTTGGGGCTTCAACTTCGTCGTGGCCAAGGTGGGGGTGGGGGAACTGCCACCCCTGCTGCTGCTGTCCCTTCGCTTCGCCCTGGTCGCAGTGCTGCTGGCCCCTTTCCTGCGTGCCCTCGGCGATGCCTGGCGGCCAATGCTGGTGCTGTCGGTGGTGCTGGGCGGCTGCCACTTCGGCCTGCTGTTCATCGGCCTGTCCGGCGTGGATGCGGGTCCCGCCGCCATCGCCATCCAGCTCACGGTGCCGTTCAGCGCCGCCCTCGCCTGGGCCATCTATGGCGAGACCATGGGCTTCTTGCAGATGCTGGGCATGCTTGTCGCCTTCACCGGGGTCTACATTCTCGCCGGGGAACCTGCCTCGACGCCGAGCCTTACGCATTTGCTCATGGTGGTGGCGGCTGCGTTCGCCTGGGCAGTCGCCAACATCCTGATCAAGAAGCTGCACCGCATCCCACCGATGGTCATGAACGCCTGGTTTGCCCTGCTGACCGCGCCACAGCTCCTGGCCGTGTCGCTGCTGGTGGAGCGCGGCCAGGCGGAGGCGATCGCCGCCGCCGGCTGGCGCGGCTGGGGAGCGGTGGTCTACACCGCGCTGGCCGCCTCCATCGTCGCCTACGGCCTGTGGTACTGGCTGCTGGCCAAGCACGATGTTAACCGCATCGTGCCATTGATGCTGCTTGCGCCGGTTCTGGCGGTGTTTCTGGCCGGGGTGCTGCTGGGCGAGCCGATCACCCCCCGGATCCTGTTGGGCGGTGCGGTCACCATCACCGGCGTCGCCATGATCCAGTTTCTGAGGCCCCGCCGCACCCCGGTCATGGTGTCGTGACGATCGAATCGCCCTCGCCGAACCACGACGCCAGGTCGCCCGGCACCGGGATCGACATGCTGGTGATGCACTACACCGGCATGCGGACGGCCGCGGAAGCGCGCGCCCGCCTGTGCGATCCCGCCGCCCGGGTGAGCGCGCACTACCTGGTGGACGAGGACGGCACGGTGACGCCGCTGGTGCCGGAAGTGCGAAGGGCCTGGCACGCCGGCGTCGCCTTCTGGCGCGGGCGGACCGACATCAATGCCCGCTCGATCGGCATCGAGCTGGTCAACCCTGGGCACGAGTTCGGCTACCGACCCTTTCCGGAGGCGCAGATGACGGCGCTGAGGGCGCTGGCCGAAGATATCATCCGGCGCCACGGCATCCCGGCACGCAATGTCGTCGGCCATTCTGACGTGGCGCCCATGCGCAAGCAGGATCCGGGGGAACTGTTCGATTGGGCGGGGCTGGCACCCCGTGGCATCGGGCTGTGGCCGGCGGAAGCCGATGATTGCCCGATGGATGCGGCGGTGATCACGGCGATGCTGGGTGAGGTCGGCTATGACCTGACCGACCCGACGGCCGCCCTGAAGGCGTTCCAGCGTCACTTCCGGCCCAGCCGGGTGACCGGACGGGTCGACACCGAGACGGTGCGCCGATTGTCGGGGCTGGTGGCGATGTGCCGCGCTGACCAGTGACGGGCGCCGCCGCCGAGTCTACCGCTGCTTCAGCTTGGCCGCGGCGGCGGCGACCCTGGCCTCCCGCCGCTGCTGGCGACCGGCCGCAGCCGCCCGGACCTGTTCGATGATCGCCGGCCCGGCGCGCTCGGGCGTTCCGGCATCGAACGGTGGCTCCGGCTGATACTCGATGTAGAGCTGGATCGCCTTGGCCACGTCGTCACCGGCGATGAGCGCAGCCAGGCGCAGGCCGAAGTCGATGCCGGCGGTGACACCGCCGCCGGTGATGATGTTGCCGTCCACCACCACCCGCTCGGCCACCGGTTCCGCCCCGAACTGTTGCAGCAAGTCCCGCGACATCCAGTGGCACGCGGCCCGGCGGCCCTGCAGCAGGCCGGCCGCCCCCAGCAGCAGCGAGCCAGTGCAGACCGAGGCGACGAAGCGCGCCCGCGCCGCCGACGTCCTGAGAAACGCCAGCACCACCGCATCGTCGAGCAGATCGTCGACCCCCGTCCCGCCCGGCACACAGATGACATCCAGGGGCGGGCAGTCCGCGAGACCGACGTCGGCCACCAAGCCGAGGCCGCCCGCCGCGGTCACCGGGCCGGGGTGCTTCCACAGCACGTGCGTCCGGCAGCCCGGGACACGGCACAACACCTCGAGGGGTCCCACCATGTCCAGCGCCATCACCCCGGGAAACACCAGAAAGCCCGCATGAAGGGGCGTGTTCGTGGTCATCGATGCGGCCTTTCATGGCTCACGCCCGCCTGCTGCGGCACGGCAAGTGCGAATGACCGAGGGCCGCCATCAGCGGCTTGCCGACCAACCCGGGGCTGGCTACTATCACGGGTTGCCGTTTTCCGTGAAGTCGCTGTTTCAGGCAGGTAGGGAAAGTTGATGAGCCGCATCGCTGCCGTCACCCTGGCCATCGTCTTGTCGATGGTTCTTGTTGCCAAGCCGTCGCCCGCGCAAGTCCGGGATGCGAGCCAGATCGCTCAGGACTTCCGGGAGCAGGTAAACCGGGGGACGGTTTCCATCATCTCCGGCGGAATCAACGGGACCTACATCCGCATTGCCAACGACTTGGCTTTCGTCCTCGATCGCGGCAACGAGTTGCGCGTCCTGCCGATCATCGGCAAGGGCTCGGTCCAGAACATCACCGATATCCTGTACCTGCGCGGCATCGATATCGGCATCGTCCAGTCGGATGTGCTGACCCATGTCCGCAGTGCCGGGATGCATCCGACCATCGAGCGCCGGATTCGCTACATCACCAAGCTTTACAACGAGGAGTTCCATCTGCTGGCTGGCCCCGGGATCAATGCGATCGAGGACCTGGCCGGGCGCAAGGTCAACTTCGACATCGCCGGCAGTGGCACCTACATGACGGCGTCCATTGTGTTCGATACGCTCGGCATCGACGTGGAACCGGTGTCCCATGACCAGGGGCTGGCGCTGGAGCTGCTGGCCGCCGGTGAAATCGCGGGAATGGTCTACGTCGCCGGCAAGCCGGCCCAGATCTTCGGCGCCCTGCCCACCGGCAGCGACGTCCGCTTGGTTCCCGTGCCGCTCACCCCGGACCTCATGGAGATTTACCTCCCCTCCCGGTTTGAGCACCGGGATTACCCCAACCTGGTGCCAGAGGGCGAGGGTGTCGAGACCATCGCCATCGGCGCCGTGATGGCCGTCTACAACTGGGAGCCGCGGCATCCCCGATACGAGCGGGTGGCGACATTCGTGGACTCATTCTTCGACAATTTCGAGGCGTTCCTGCAGGCGCCGCGCCATCCCAAGTGGCAGGAAGTCAACCTGGCGGCGGAAGTGCCTGGCTGGACCCGGTTCCAGCCCGCGCAGGCTTGGCTGGACGCGCGACCTGTCGAGGCCGCAATGGTCTATGATCCCGAACTGCGCCGATCCTTCGAATCGTTCCTGACCTTCATTGGCCAAGCCGATGGGATTGCCGACGACACGGTCCTGGATGAAGCCGCGCGCGCCCGCCTGTTCGACCAGTTCCTGCGCTGGCGGGAGGCCGGCGGGGCCAACTGACCGGCGACGGCCGGGGCCCGGACTCCCGACCGCCCGCCGCCGCAAGCTTGGCCGGCAGGTTAGAAGTGAATGGCTCGGCCGTAGGCGTCCAGCACGGATTCGTGCATCATCTCCGACAGCGTCGGGTGCGGGAACACCGTGTGCATCAGTTCCGCCTCGGTCGTCTCCAGCGTCTTGGCGATGGCATAGCCCTGGATCAACTCGGTCACCTCGGCCCCCACCATGTGGGCCCCGAGGAGTTCCCCTGTCTTGGCATCGAACACCGTCTTGACCAGGCCCTCGGGCTCGCCCAGGGCAATCGCCTTGCCGTTACCGATAAAGGGGAACCGCCCCACCTTGACGCTGCGCCCGTCCGCCTTGGCCGCGGCCTCGGTGAGCCCGACGCTCGCCACCTGGGGCCGGCTGTAGGTGCAGCCGGGGACTCCGCGCACATCGAGCGGATGAACGTCATTGAGCCCGGCGATCCGCTCGACGCAGATGACGCCTTCGTGGCTTGCCTTGTGGGCGAGCCATGGCGGCCCCACCAAGTCGCCGATGGCATAGACCCCCGGCTCTCCGGTGCGGAGCCACTCATCCACCACCACGTGACTTTTCTCTACCCGGATACGGGTGTCCTCAAGGCCGATATTCTCCACGTTGCCGACGATACCGACGGCGAGGATCACCCGGTCGACGGTGACCTCGAATGACGTGTCAGCTTCCGTCACGGTCGCCGTCACGCTGTCTGTGTTCTTCTTCAGGGCCGACACCGAAGCCTTGGTGAGGATGCGGATGCCCTGCTTCTCGAATGCCTTGCGGGCAAAGGCGGAGATATCCTCGTCCTCCACCGGCAGGATGCGGTCGAGGATCTCCACCACCGTGACCTCGGCCCCGAGGGAGCGGTAGAAGCTCGCGAACTCGATGCCGATGGCACCGGAGCCGATCACCAGCAAGCTTTTCGGCATGCTGGTCGGTACCATCGCTTCCATGTAGGTCCAGATGAGCTTGCCGTCCGGCTCCAGCCCCGGCAGGACCCGCGCACGGGCGCCGGTGGCGAGGATGATGTGCTTGGCGGTCAGATCCGCGACCGCCTTGCCGTCCTTCTGCACATGCACCTTGCCCTTGCCGGCCAGGCGGCCGAAGCCGTCCACCACGGTGACCTTGTTCTTGCGGAGCAGATGCCCGACGCCGCCGGCGAGCTGCGAGGCCACCTTGCGGGAGCGGTCCACCACCCGGCCCATGTCGAAGGACAGGCCCTCGACCTTGAGGCCGAAGCTTTCGGCATGCTTCAGGTTCTCGAACACCTCGGCGGTGCGGAGCAGGGCCTTGGTCGGGATGCAGCCCCAGTTCAGGCAGACGCCGCCAAGATGCTTCCCCTCCACAACCGCCGTCTTCATGCCGAGCTGGGCGGCGCGGATGGCGGCGACGTAGCCGCCGGGGCCGGCACCGACCACGACGATGTCAAAGGCATTGTCGGCCATGATTCGAGCCCTTTCTCCCGTCCGCGGGGACCCGGATCCGGTCCCGCAGATCACAGCAGCATGGTCAGCGGCTCTTCGATCAGCCCCTTGAAGATCGCCAGGAACTCCGCCCCCCGGGCGCCATCCACCGAGCGGTGGTCGGCGGACAGGGTGCAGCTCATCATGGTGGCGACGGCGAGGGCGCCGTCCCGCACCACCGGCCTCTGTTCCGCCGCCCCCACCGACAGCAGACAGGACTGCGGCGGGTTGATGATCGCGGCGAACTCGCTGATGCCGTACATGCCGAGGTTGGAGACGGTGAAGCCCCCGCCCTGGTAATCCTCCGGCGCCAGCCTGCCCTCGCGGGCCTTGGCCGCCAGGGCCTTGACCTCGTTGGAGATGGCGGCCAGCCCCTTGTGGTCGGCATTGCGCACCACCGGTGTGATCAGGCCACCCGGCGAATCCACTGCCACGGCCACGTCCACCGTTTCGAACAGGCGAATGGCCTCATCCGTCCAGGACGAATTGGCCGCCGGATAGCGCCGGAGTGCCAAGGCCACCGCTCGCACCACGAAATCATTCACCGAGAGCTTGTAGCCCCCCTCCCCTTCCGGCGCCCGGGCATTGAGCTCCCGGCGCAGTTCCATCACCGCATCGAGGCAGCAGTGGATGGTGAGGTAGTAGTGCGGGATCTCCCGTTTGGAGGCGGCGAGCCGCCGCGCGATCACCTTCCGCATGGTGGTGTTGGGCACCTCGCGGAATGGCGTAGTCGGCTCCGGGATCGCGGCCTTGGCGGGTTCGGCGGCCGCGGGTGCCGCAGCCGGCGCGGCCTCAGGCAGTGCGGCCGGGCGCGCGGCGGGCTCGGTGCTGGCCTTCTCGATGTCGCGCTTGACGATGCGCCCGTGCGGACCGCTGCCGGCGATGTTGGCAAGGTCGAGCCCGGCCTCGGCCGCCAGCCGGCGCGCCAGCGGGCTCGCAAAGATCCGCTCGCCCTTGGCTCGCTCAGGCGCCGTGGCGGCCGCCGGCTGGGCGGGCGGGGGCGATGACTTGGCTTCGGGCGCCTGCTCGGGCTTGGCGGGCGCGGCGGCAGGCTGTTGCTTCGGTGTCTCCGCAGCGGCCGGCGGCGCCTCGGCTGCGGCCTTCTCCGCGTCCGCCGCGGCCTGGTCCAGGGCGCTTTCGTCCTCACCTTCTTCCAGCAGCAGCGCGATCGGCGCGTTGACCGCAACCCCTTCGGTGCCTTCCGGCACCAGGATGCGGCCTAGCACCCCCTCCTCCACCGCCTCAACTTCCATGGTCGCCTTGTCGGTCTCGATCTCCGCCAGAACGTCGCCGGACTCGACCGCGTCCCCCTCCTTCTTCAGCCACTTCGCCAGCTTGCCCTCGGTCATCGTCGGCGACAGCGCCGGCATCAGCACTTGGATCGGCATGGCCTCGCTCCTCGCTCGCCGCTCAAGGTTATCGGTAGCAGACCGCTTTGGCCGCGGCCGCGATCCCGTCCGGCTGCGGCAGGGCGAGCTTTTCGAGGTTGGCGGCATAGGGCATCGGCACGTCGGCACCGGTGACCCGGGTCACCGGCGCGTCCAGGTAGTCGAAGGCGTGCTCCATCATCAGCGCCGCCATCTCCGAGCCGATGCCGGCCAGCGGCCAGCCCTCCTCGACGCTCACCAGCCGGTTGGTCTTCCTGACCGACCGGACGATGGTGTCGACGTCCAGGGGACGGAGCGACCGGAGATTGATCACCTCGGCGTCGATGTCCTCCTGCTCCAACAGCTTGGCCGCCTCCAGTGCCACCCCGACCATGCGGGAGAACGCCACGATGGTGACGTCCTTGCCGGGGCGCTCGATCTTGGCCCGGCCGATGGGCAGCACGAACTCCGGATCCGTCGGCACCTCGAAGCTCTGGCCGTACATGATCTCGTTCTCGAGCACGATCACCGGGTTGGGATCGCGAATGGCGGCCTTGAGCAGGCCCTTGGCATCCGCCCCGGAATAGGGCGCCACCACCTTGAGACCCGGGCAGTGGGCGTACCACGAGGCGTAGCATTGCGAGTGCTGGGCCGCCACCCGGGCGGCCGCCCCGTTGGGGCCGCGGAAGACGATCGGCGCCCCCATCTTGCCGCCGGCCATATAGAGGGTCTTGGCCGCCGAATTGATGATCTGGTCGATCGCCTGCATGGCGAAATTGAAGGTCATGAACTCGACGATCGGCTTCAACCCGGCGAAAGAGGCACCGACGCCAAGGCCGGCGAACCCCTGCTCGGTGATCGGCGTGTCCACCACCCGTTTCGGCCCGAACTCCTGCAGCAGTCCCTGGGTCACCTTGTAGGCCCCCTGGTACTCACCGATCTCCTCGCCCAACAGGAACACGTCCGGGTCGCGGCGCATCTCCTCGGCCATGGCGTCGCGCAACGCCTCGCGCACGGTCATGGTCGCGGTGGGTCCGGTGTATTCCGGTTCGGCCGGCACATCGCCTGCGGCCGGCTCGGTCGGCTTCGGGGTCTGCGCCGGGAGCTGGGTGACCTCCTGAGGCGCCGGCTCGGCACCCTTGTCCCGCTCGGGCGCCGCTTGGTCCAGGGCGCTCTCATCCTCGCCTTCTTCCAACAGCAGCGCGATCGGCGCGTTGACCGCAACCCCTTCGGTGCCTTCCGGCACCAGGATGCGGCCTAGCACCCCCTCCTCCACCGCCTCAACTTCCATGGTCGCCTTGTCGGTCTCGATCTCCGCCAGAACGTCGCCGGACTCGACCGCGTCCCCCTCCTTCTTCAGCCACTTCGCCAGCTTGCCCTCGGTCATCGTCGGCGACAGCGCCGGCATCAGCACTTGGATCGGCATCAAGGGGTCTCCCCGGA
>REES01000092.1 GCA_007694935.1 Rhodospirillales bacterium | reverse complement strand
GGAACAGCACGCCGAGGCGTTCGCCGGTGTCGCGGTCCTTGCCGTCGATCCAGGCATAGTTGACGGCGAGACGGGCGCGCGGATGGTCGTAGACCGCTTCCACCTCGGTGCCGCGCAGCTTGGCCCGCCCCACATTGGCGGCGGTGGTGGTTCCGTCGCAACTCCCCGGCGGAAAGAACGGGTTGCAGTCCACGAAGGGCGTGGGCTGGTTGACCTGGAGGTCGATGAAATCGGTCCCGCGGGTCACGTAGCGCGAGCCCTTCACCTGGAACCGGTCGCCGGGACCGAGAACGTCCTCGAAATCGATGCCGGCGCCGGCTTCCCAGGTGGTGGTGCGCTGCGGCCTCAGGTCCGGGTTCGGCACGAACCGGTTGACGATGCCGGGGCCGATGGGGATGCGGAAGTGCACCCCGCTCGCGAACAGCTCGTTGACCGAGGGGGCCCGAAACCCTTGGCCGTAGTTGGCGAACAGCAGGCTCCACGGGGTCGGCAGGTAGCTGACGCCGATCCGCGGCGACCAGCGGGAATCGGAACTCCGGTCGGCAACGTCGCTGGAACTTGAGAAATGGTCCCACCGGGCGCCCGGGATCACCAGGATGTCGCCGGGGATGACGCCGAACAGCTGGCTCAGGGTGATCTCGCCCTGGGCGAAGCCGCCGAAGAAGGTCGTGTCGGCATCGGGTACGCCACCGCGAGGACCGGCGGCCGACTGGCCGGTCTGGTCGTCGCGGTAGGCCTCGATCCCGTAGGTGAACACCACCCCGGCCGACTCGCCCAAGTCCAGACGGGAGCGGTTGTCGGCCCGGAAGCCGATGGTATCCACTTCGCGGGTCAGCAGTTCGCCCGCGGGACCGACGCCCCGGTCATCGAGCCGAAGCTCGTCCACCTTGGCACGGTTGAAATATGCGACGGCGTCCAGATCCAGGAACGGATTGGCCGGGTTGGCATACCGGTAGCCGATCCGGGCGGTGTAGTTGCGGATCCGCTTGTCGACGATGTCAGCGCCGCCGTCGCCCTGGGCGTTGTTGGGCTCCTCGGCATCGTTGCGGAAGAACACGAACGCGGCGTCGACGCTGTGGCTGGGAGCGACGCGATAGCTGCCCTTGACCAGCCCCGAGACGATGTCGTCGTCGGCGGCGTCAAGGTTGGTGCCATCGCCGAGCCGGATGGTGCCAGAGGAGCGGCGGGTGATACTGGCTACCGCGTCCAGCGCGTCGGTGGGCCGGGTGGCGCCGGTGAGCGTGCCCACCAGCTCGCGGTTGGCGTCCTGACGACCGATGGACGCCTGGAGGCCGAAGCGGGTGCCGGGATCGAGGATATCGGCGGCGTCGATGGTACGGAATTCCAACACGCCGCCGAGACCGCCGCTGCCGTACAGCGACGATGCCGACCCGCGAAGCACCTCCACCTCCCGGAGCAGGCTGGGGTCGATGAAGAAGCGGCCGTCGTGGCCGGAGACGAAATTCTGCCGGGCCCCATCCAGGTTGATGACCACGTCAGGCCCTGAGAAACCCCGGATGCTCGGCACCTCGCCGGTGCGGCGCGGGCCGCCGAAGAATTCGACACCGGGCACCGTGCGCAGAATGTCTGCCGGCTTCGATGGCACCCGTTCCTGGATGGCCTCGGGGCCGATGATGGTCACCATGCCGGGATACTCGAACGCACGGATCGGGTTGCGGGTTGCCGTCACCGAGATCGGGTCCATGCGGTGGGCGGCCGGGTGTTGCGGCCCTTGAGCGGTGGCCGCGGGGTCAAGCCCGGATGCTGCCCCGTCTGCCGCCGCGACGGGCGCGGTGGCGAGCATGCCCGCTATCAGTGCCACCATGCTCACCCCGATGAAGTCCTGCTCAAACTGGCGCGGGATCGAGGTCCTCTGACGTGTCGTCCGGTTGTTCACCATGACTTCCCCCTTTCTTGTGATGGGGAGCGGTCGTGGCTGGCTGGACGGTCAGGTGCCGCCCGGGGCTGGCTGGAAGCTCCGATAGATTTGTTGATGGAGGACCGGGGCGGCGACCTTGCGCCGCGGCCCGGAGTCCTACTCGGCCGGAATCCTGCTTGGCCGGGATTCTACTTCGTAAGTATCAGCCCCCCTGAGTTGGTGACGCGAAGCTGGTAGCGTTGGCCGTTGTGACGGATGGCAATCCGCTTGCCGGCGCCCAGCAGTTTCTCGCTGTCGATCTCTTTTTCGTCGGCCGCCTCGGCGTTGGTCGGCATTGCCGGTGCCGACGCTTCGTCCTGTTCGCGCTTCATTGTGTCCGGTCCCGCGCAACCCGTTCACGCTCACGCCGGGCTGGCACAGGAGGCTATATCGCGAATGCGTCGCACTTGCAATTTATTTCCGCACGTAGTGCCGGACCCCCACGGAATGACCGACACAGCCCCTGCCACCTGGTCCGCCGCCTCACCGCGGCTTCTTCAGGCGGCCGTCGATGAGGTGGTGGTCGGGGATGGGGCAGCCGGCGGCCTTGAGGGCCTTGAGGACGATGACGTTCTGGGGCTCGTCGTGCAGCTTGGACTGCTGGCGCAGCCACTGCCAGACGTAGGTCGGGAACGACATCGACCGGGCCTCGCGGGTGCGCCCCTCTCCATGCTCCGCCGGCGGCGTCAGGCTGGGCAGGGCCCTGGCTTCCTGGTCCAGGGCGGCCGTGAGATCCTGGCCCTTGAGGCGCAGGCCGGGCGCGGCTTCTTGCTCATCGTCGGTTTCTCCGTTGCGGCGTTCCACAATCGCGAAGCGGCACCGGCGGCGGTTGGCACGGATGGTCTCTCTCGCCGGTCGCGGCATCGGCAGATCGCGACGTCACAAGATCATGACATCACGACATGCCGCTGTCAGCATTTCACTAAATCATCGGATGACCAGATGACAATACGGTCACATCGCAACCTCACAAAATCATGACGTGATCATCGGGCCCTGTCGTGGCCGCGTGCCTGCTCACTGCCCCAGCCCGTCAGCCGGCTCCGCTGCCCGGATCGCCCGGCGCGCGACCTCGGTCATCAAGTCGTCAACCTCCGCCGCCAGCGCCGCCACCTCGGCGGCCCCGGCGCCGACAGGCTCGCCACCCGCAATCGGCGATCGAGCTCCGCAACCACCTCCGGCTCCGCCGTGATTCGCTTGATCGGACGCGCCATTCGACTGATCCTCCCTGAACGGTGTATCGCGCAGAGGTATCAGTCGACAATTTGGACGCGGTAGACTAGTGGCTGCCGAGGTCGCTCATGAAGGAGACGACGATCTCCTCGTCGCCGAGTGCGTACTGACACGCAAGCCGAACGTGCGGCGGAACCCCGCGCTGCTGGGCGGCCTCGATGTCGTGCTCGGTCAGCCTATGCATCGACTGTAGCAGGAATTTCTCTGGCTCCGTGAGCGGCGCAAGCGGCCGTTCGCCGACGGCAACGGTGTCGACATGAACGAGGCAGGCCCCGCAGCCGCCGGCCTCGCAATTGAACAGGATGGGGACGCCGTGGTCCCTGGCCACCGAGAGCAGCGTCCGCCGCTCACCGGGCGCCACGTCGATGGTGACCGTCCTGTCCACGCCCGAAGCGGCAAAGTGGATGATCGCCACGGCCTCTCTGTCCGTCCCACTCTCCTGACACGCGCCCTCACTCTCCCCGCCGGGAACCGATCGTTCAAGTCTGATGCCGTGGCGCCGGGGCGGCCCCCAGCTTGCCCATAGGGCTGGCGGCGACAACGCAGCAAGAGACCGCCCTCGCCGCGCGGCACGAACAAGGCCTGCGCCAGTTCAAAGCGGAGGCCGCGGCTGCATGGACAATCGCGACCGCTGCGGCCTGAGCGGAGCGAAAATCGGTCCGAGAGGCGCCCGCGGTCTGGTTACCGTGGCAGTGTCAACGATGCAGAACCTGGAGACCTATCTGCCGAGAACCTCACCGATGGCCGAGGCGGCCATTCGCAAGCTCGAGTTGCACAAAGAGAGAACGGAGTTGGACGACTCCTAGGACCATTTGCCAGGAAGTTGGATGACCTCTTGCTGAGTGCTTGATTTTGGTGCCGGATGAGGGGCTCGAACCCCCGACCTGCTGATTACAAATCAACCTAGAAATCACAAGTATCAATTCGTTGTCCAACTGATCAGCGCCAAAC
>REES01000090.1 GCA_007694935.1 Rhodospirillales bacterium | reverse complement strand
ATCATGGGGTGCCCCGGGTTGCCTTCGGTCTCACCCGCCCCCCGGCTGACGCATGCCCCTGTCACGTGGCACCCGGGTCCCGCGCGTCGCCCTCCGCCGCGGCCTCGTCTTCGATGAACCGGGGCCTCGCCCTGCGGCACGACCACGGCAGCGCGTTCATGTCCGAGGATTTCCAGCGCCAGGTGAAGGCTTGGGGCATGACGCCCAGCGACGCCTTCGTCGCACGCTACAACACCGAGTGGCTGGTCGAGAAGAACGGCCTCGTCAGCCCCAAGGCCGCGCGAGAGCGGTGGATGGCGGCCAACCTCAAGCAGGCCGCGTCGTGCAAACCATTGTCCAGGGAACCGGGGCCGGTACAGCCCACGGGCGCGCACTGCCCCCATACCGGCCGGTCACGGCCGATCCGACCCATGCTGCCTGAAAACGTTGGTGGGCGCGCGTGGGATCGAACCACGGACCCCCGCCGTGTGAAGACGGTGCTCTCCCGCTGAGCTACGCGCCCCATCTCTGGGTAGCAGGGAGGTATTAAAGAACCGCGTTTGACGCCAGTCAAGGCATCCGAAGCGCCGGCGGCCGAGTCGTGATCCGGCGGCGGGCGGCTGGAGGGTCCAGCTCAGGTGCCGTCGCGCCTTCAGGCGTCCGATTCCGCCGTCTCGCCATCGCCGATCCAGTCGGCCACCAGGAATCGCGCCTCCCGCGGCGCCACCTCGGGACAGCGGCAGCGCAACACCGAGACTGCGGCCTCGAACGCCGCAGGATCGGGCCGGCCGCGGCGGCGCAGCTCGGCATAGGCGCGCACGGAGGCGTCACGAGCGTCTACAGGCATAGGAAATTCCCTTTGCATCGGCCCGATCCCGCGGGCGAGCTCTTCCAAGGTCTTGTCAAGCCATAACCGTAAGGAAATTGTGGTCTCTGTCAAGGGGAATGCGAATGGATCGCAGGGCCAGCCGATCGGCAGTGTCGTGTGGTGTCGGCGGGGATGAAGCCGACGCCGGCGAAGGGGGTATTGACGGCATGACACGTTGTCAGTAGGGTCAATGCGAATGAGTTGCATTATCACATTGGAGCCCTGCCATGGTCGCGTTGGCACCGGAGTCCTCGAGCCAGCCGCTTCAGCCGCAGGACATCCATCTGATCACCGTGCTCGGAACGGTGAGCGAGGCCGCTGCAAGCTTGCCGGCTATCATCGCGGGATCCAGGAGTTTGGCTGCGGCTGACTGGCAACCCACCTCGGAACCGGTGGCCAACTGCCTCGCCAGGGCCGAGGTTGCCGGCCTGGTCGCGGAAGCCGGGTTGGCGCCGACGGGGACCGAGCCGCTGTTCACGATTACGGAGCGGGGTCGACAGGCGTTGAAGGCGCTGTTGGTGCGGAGCATCCCGAGCTCCCCGGGGGGCTTCGTCCGGACCTGCCGTGCCGCCAAGCTGCGTTTCCTCGGCCACCTCGATCCGATGCAGCAGGCGTGGCAACTGAAAGAGCTTGGCCGGCAGCGACGTGCCGCGTTGGACGAGATCTTCGGCGCCCGGACCATCGGGACGATGGATTGGCGGGTTCGGTCCGGATGGATCCGCCACGAGATCGAGCAGATCGAACGAGAGATCAACTGGCTTGACCGCATCGCCGCCGACGGCGGGTGTCGGGTGACCTGACGGCGCCACGGCGGGGGCGGGTCGGCCGCTCTTACCCGGTCCAGCGAACAGGCGACATGATCTGGCGTGGGGTTGACCCGAAATTGATGGCCGAGTTGCTGGCCGAGTCCGCTCGGACGTTTGCCGAGCGGCGTGCGCTTGCGGCTGCGTGCGGCACCCCGCCAACTTCGGGCGGAGACGGCGATCACCGGCGATCAAATCCGTCGCGACTGGTGAAAGCGGAGCACCACGATGGCTGACTGGCACACTGCCGGACCAAGGCTGCCGCTTCCCGGCGATCCGATCGTCACGCTGCGCCAGCGTCGTGACAACGACGCATCCGGTCGGCGGAAACTGTGGCAGCTGGACCCGCGCCTGCATTGCTCGGTCATCGGTACCTGCCTGAGCCTGGGCGACCTTAGGCGGATCGCGCGCAAGGTCGGTGTCGTATTCGCAGCCGATGCCACCGACTACCAGGTCCATGGCAACTTCGCCCGGTGGGCGGAAGTGCCCGGCGCGGCGGCCCGCCAGATGCACAAGATGCTGGAGCGGCGTCACGCGGCTGCGGTCCGGCGGTTCGGCCGTGCCGGCGGCGACAGCGATCTGATGTCCCTATGGCAGCAGAGCCTGGCCGCCGGCGAGGTGCCGGGGCCGTACTGGGCCTTGCTGACCCATCCGGCGGCGTCGCCCACCCTGTCCTGGCGGGTGTTCGGCGATGTCCACATGCTATCCCACCTGGTTGGGGCCGCCAATCATGCCGATATCCGCCGGCTGCGGGCACTCGAGGCGGAACGGGATGGCCTGGTCGACGCGCTGTCGGCCGCCAAGGCCACGGCCTCGCGGCAGGAGCAGGACTCTCGGGCTCTGGTCGTTCGACATGCGGCGGAGGTCCGTGAGCTGAGCGATGCCAGAGAGGCCGCCCGGGTTGCGCAGCATCGACTGGCGGTGGCCGAAGCGCGCATCTGTGACCTGGAAGCGGGGACCGCGGTGGCTGCCTTGCAAGCCCGGATCGCACGCTTGAACCGGAGCGTCGACCAGGCAGCGGCAGAGGTCGCCGCTCTGCAGCGAACAGCCGACGAGCGGCAGCGGGAGATCGTCATCCTCCGCCAAGCCAACCTGCGGCTGAGCCGGGAGGTGGCGGGGCTGGCTTCGGACTGTGCCGCCGCCGAAGCGATGCTGCGCACCCGGTTTGGCGGCGACTCATCGGACGCGGCGGCGGCCGACGGTGGCGCGGAACCGTCCGGATTGGATCTCGGCGGGCGCCGCATCGCTTATGTCGGCGGCCGATCGGGCCTCATTCCGCACCTGCGCTCGGTGGTGGTGCGGGCCGGCGGCATCTTCATCCACCACGACGGCGGGCTGGAAAACGCTGCAGCCCGGCTGGACGAGACCCTGGCGCAAGCCGATGCGGTACTGTGTCCGATCGACTGCATCAGCCACGGTGCGTGCCGGCGGGTGAAGACTCACTGTAAACGCCGCGCCAAGCCATTTGTGCCGCTGCGTACAGCCGGACTGTCATCGTTCCTCACCGGCCTCGCCACCCTGGCAGCGGCGGCTCACGATCCAGGCGCCCAAGTTGACACCCCGTGAGGTGGGTCCGCTCCGTGGCCGGCGCGCTCCCGTCATGCCACCGGCGCGGCCGGCACGTCACCTTTTCCGGCGGCGGCCGCTGCGGGCGAGGCCGCTTCGGTACAGGTGAGGGGCGGATGGAAAGCTTTATGGGGTTGATACCGGGGCTCCGGCGTGTATTATTTTTGGCATCAAAAATAATACAAACCAGCGGCCGTATGCACCGGAAGGGGACCGTGCCATGACCCAACGCCATGTCGTCTCGACCGTTATCGCTGCCGCAACCATGCTCGCCCTGTCGGGCGGGGCGGTCGCGGCTGCGGACGGGAAGCTCGTCCTGTTCGCCAATGGTGAGGATCTGGCGACCGACGGGTTTGTCGGGCGCAAGCTGACCAAGGACGGCTGGGAGCTGCACTTCGACCATGTCTTCGCCACGGTGGATGACCTGGTGGCGCACCAGACCGAACCCCCCTACGATGCCGAGGCGGGGGGTGAGCCCGCTGCCACCGTCAGCGTCGCGTTCGAGACCGGCGGGCCGGTGACCCTGGATCTGGCTGCGGCCGGTGACGACGGCCGGGTGCGTGTCGCCGACGCCGCTGCCCCGGAAGGCCACTACAACGCCTTGACGTGGTCGGCGGTACCGGCTCCCGGGGGGGACTGGGCCGGGCAGTCGATGGTGTTCATCGGCACGGCGACGAAGGACGGGCGGAGCGTTCCCTTCACTCTCACCAGCGCCGATACTCACGAGTACACCTGCGGAGAGTATGTGGGCGACGAACGCAAAGGCTTCGTCACCGCCGGCGACGAGGCCGATCTCGAGATCACCTTCCACCTGGATCACATCTTCGGCCGTGCCGACAAGCCGGCCGACGACCCCATGAACCAGGAAGCAACGGGCTTCGATGCATTCTCGGACGGTGGTACCCAGGCGATCAGCTTGGCCGGGCTGCACATCGGCCATGTGGGCGAGGGGCACTGTGCCGTCAGCTATCGGTAGCCGGCTTATCGGCGGGCTGATGGCGCTGGCGTTGCTGGCAGCGCCGGGCCCGGTACTGGGACATGCCGCATTGATCGACGTGATGGAAACCCGCGCCGTTACCATCCACGCCCGCTATGACACCGGGCAGCCCCTGGCCGAGGCGCAAGTCGCCGTGTTTGCGCCGGACGACCCCAGGACACCCTGGCTGACCGGGCGGACCGACGCCGACGGCCGCTTCTCGTTCGTGCCCGACGGCCGCGAAGGGCGCTGGGCGATCCAGGCTCGGCAGGCGGGACACGGCGCCATGGGCTATATCACCTGGGGAGCGGCAGAGCCGGGGGAGGCAACCATGCTGGCTCTCGCTTCGCCGGCGGCGACCGACGGGCTGCAACGGCTGGTCCTGGCTGCCTGCGTCGTCTGGGCCTGCATCAGCACGGCCCTCTACTTCCGGCGTCGCCCGGCCGGGCACAAGGGCGCCCGCTGATGCACATCCCGGACGGGATCCTGCCGCTCAGCCTGACGGTCGCCGGCCTCGCCGCCGCCGCCGGGGTGACGGCGGTGAGCCTTTGGCGCATCAAGGCGCGGCCCGATCCGCGCGCCGACGTGCCCCGTGCGGCGCTGATGACGGCCGTGTTCTTCGTCGCGTCGCTGGTGCATATCCCGGTACCGCCGACCAGCGTGCACCTGATGTTGAGCGGTCTGATGGGGATGCTGCTGGGCTGGTTCGCGATGCCCGCCATCCTGATCGGGCTGTTCTTCCAGGCGGTGATGTTCGGTCACGGTGGGCTTACGACACTCGGGGTCAACGGCGTGATTTTCGGCCTTCCGGCGCTGGCCGCCTTCGGATTCCTGTGCCTTGTCCGCGGGCAGGGTGGTCCGGCCTGCCATGCCGTGACAGCCTTTGCGGCCGGCGCTGGTGCGGTGATGCTTGCCGTCGCGCTGTTCACCGCCGTCCTGCTGGCGGGCCTGCCGGCCCATCTCGATGCCGCCACCGAGCGCCGGGCGATTCTGGCCCTGGCGCTGGCGCACCTGCCGCTGGCGGTGGTGGAGGGGCTGGTGGTGGCCGCCGTGCTTGGGTTCCTGCGCCGGGTGAGTCCGGAGCTGCTTCGTGCCGCGTGAGCCGGCCGGCCCGGGGCCGATCGCCGATCCCAGGCTTCGCATTCTGGCGCTGGTGGTGCTGGCGTTCGGCTTCTCTGCCCTGACCGATCCGCGGGCACTGGCGCTGATGGTGGTGCTGACCGTGGCACTGGCGTGGCGGTTCGGGCTGCCGCCGGCGGTTCTGGCACGGCGGCTGCGCTGGCCCGGGGTGGTGGTGTGCGGTCTGGTGATCCTGCTGCCGTTGCTGTCGGGGGAGACGGTTCTGGTCCGCCTGGGCCCGCTCTCGGTCCGCGCCGAGGGGCTGGAGGCGGCGCTCGGCATCGCGCTCCGTTTCCTCTGCATCGTCGCGGCGGCGGCGGCCCTGTTGGCGCCGGTGCCCTTGCCCCGCCTGGTGGCCGCACTCAGGGCCCTGGGGCTGCCGGCCCTGATGGCGGACATGGCGCTCCTGATGCTGCGCCACATCGAGGAGCTCCGCCAGGGCCTCAGCCGCATGCGGGTGGCGATGCGGCTGCGCGGCGCGCCGACCGGCTTCTGGAGCGGCCAGTTCCGGGGTATCGGCTGGGCGCTGGCGAGCCTGCTGCTGCGGAGCCACGCCCAGTCGGAGCGGATCTATCATGCGATGATTTTGCGTGGCCACGGGGCTGCCGAGGCCGCCCCCGAACGCTTCCGCGCGTCGCCTGGGGACTGGTCGGCGCTCGCCGTGCTGGTTGCCGCCGGAACCGGTCTCCTGGTGCTGGAGCACATGCTGTGACCTTTCGGAATGTGTCGCTGCTGGCTGTCGAGGGCCTTGCCGTCGGTCATGGCGGCGGTCCGCCGGTGCTCTCCGGCATCGAGTTCCGCATCGCACCCGGAGAGCGGATCGGTCTGGTCGGCCCCAACGGCGCGGGCAAGACCACCCTGCTGCTGGCCCTCACCGGCGTCCTGCCCGCGGCGGCCGGCGGTATCCGGCTGGACGGCCGGCTGCTGGCGCTGAACGGTTTCACGCCGGAAATCGCGCTGGTATTCCAACAGGCCCACGATCAGCTCTTCTGTCCGACGGTGGCGGAGGACGTGGCATTCGGCGCCCGCAATGTGGGGCTCGGCGGTGCGGCGCTGGACCGGGCGGTGGCCGCGGCGCTGCAGGCGGTGGGCATCGCCAGCCTTGCCGACCGGCCCATCCACCACCTCTCCGGCGGCGAGCAGCGGCTGGCGTGCCTGGCCGGGGTGCTGGTGATGTCACCCCGCATCCTGCTGCTGGATGAGCCGTCCGGCGCGCTCGATCTCCGCAACCGCCGCCGCCTGATCGAGCTGCTCCGCGGCTTGGCGCAGGCGATGCTGATCGCCAGCCACGATCTGGAACTGGTGCTGGAGCTGTGCCCGCGGGTGATGCTGATCGACGACGGCGGCATCGTCGCCGACGGGCCGGCGGCGGCGGTGCTGGGCGATGCGGCGCTGATGGCCGCCCATGGTCAGGAGATTCCGCATTCCCTCACCCGGCATGTGGGCGAGGGGCATCGCCACCCTGTTGCCGGTCCGACCGCCCGGCCCGGAAAGGCCGCCGTTGCCGGGGCCTGAGCGATCCGGTTGAATCAAGCCACCCGTCGGAGGGTTCCCCGTGCAGAGGATCACCATCACCATCGAGCCGGCTCTGCTGCAGCGCCTCGACGCCTTCATGGCCGAGTCCGGGGCGACCAACCGGTCCGAGGCGCTGCGCGACTTGGTGCGCCGCGGGCTCGGTCCCGATGATGCGCTCGAGCGCAAGGCCGAGGCCGAATGCGTCGGCGTCATCAGCTACGCCCTGACCCCCGCCCTCCGCGATCTGGGGCGACGGGTGCCGAAAAGCCGGCTCGACCGCCACGACCATGCGATTGTCGCCCTGTCGGTGCCGCTTGACCACAACGTCGCGGTGGAGGTGGCGGTTATGCGCGGCACCGTCGGTGCCGTTTCCGCCTATGCCAACGGCCTGTTCCTGGAGCGGGGCATCGAACATGGCACGCTCGCGCTGATCCCGGTGAAGACCGAGGTCGAGGTGCATGCCCACGGTTCGGGCGAGGCCCGGAGCCACACTCATCTCAGGGTGCAGCAGACGTTCTGATCCCGGCCCCGCGGGCGGAGGCGACGGGGTGCGGCTCAGCCGGCCAAGCGGCTCTCGATCCAGACCTCGGAATGCAGGGTTCGGTGCACCGGGCAGCGGTCGGCGATCTCCAACAGCCGTTTGCGTGTGGCGTCGTCCAGGTCGCCTTCCAGGGTGATCTCCCGGCGAATGTGATCGATCTTGCCGGTCTTGGTCTCGCACTCGGCGCAGTCGGCCGCGTGTACCTTCCGGTGGGTCAGGGTCACCGCCACCCGCTGCAGCGGGATGTTCTTGTGCTCGGCATACATGCGGATGGTCATGGTGGTGCAGGCGCCGAGCCCCGCCGCCAGCAGATCGTAGGGCGACGGGCCGGTATCGGTGCCGCCGTAGGCGACCGGTTCATCGGCGTACAGGCGATGGCGGTCGCCCACCGTGACCATCTGCTGGAACCGGCCCTGGCCGGTCTCGGCAACCGTCACCGGCTGCGGCCCCTCCGACGTCGCGGCCGCCTTCGCCGCGGCCGTGGCATTGGTGGCGGTCGGTTCCACCGCGCCGACGTAGCGCCCGGCCCACGCCGCGATCACGTTGGCGACGTAGATGGCATCCTCGCGCCGGCGCAGCAGGTGGTCGGCATCGTCCAGGGAGACGAAGCTCTTGGGATGCTTGGCGGCGACAAAAATCCGACTGGCATGGTCGATGCCGACGATCTCGTCGCCCGGCGCGTGGAACACCAGCAGCGCCCGCCTGAGGCTGGCGATCGCCGCCTCCAGGCGGTGGTTGGCGATGTCATCGAGGAACCGCTTGCGGATGCGAAACGTCCGCCCGCCCAGCCGCACCTCCGCCTCACCGGTGCTGCTGATGGCCTCCAGGGAGCCGGTGAAGAGGTGCTGGACATGGGCCGGGTCCGACGGTGCGGCAATGGTCGCCACCGCCAGCGCCTCCGGAATGCGGGCGGCGGCGGCCAGGACCGCCGCCCCGCCCAGGCTGTGGCCGATCAGGATCTTGGGCGCTTCCAACGTCTGCCGCATCCAGTCGGCGGCGGCCACCAGGTCGTCCAGGTTGGAGGAGAAGTCGGTGTTGGCGAACTCCCCCTCGCTGGCGCCGAGGCCGGTGAAATCGAACCGAAGCACCGCGATGCCGTGGCGCGTGAGGCCCTCCGCGATCCGCGAGGCGGCGAAGACGTCCTTGCTGCAGGTGAAGCAGTGGGCGAACAGGGCGCACGCCATCATGGGCCCCTGCGGCCGGTCGAGGCGGGCGGCCAGCCGGGTCACCCCGTCGGCGCCGGAGAAGGTGATGCGATTGGGGGTTGCCTCATCCATGTTGCCATATCCCACCGGTTTCGATCGACGGGGCGATGATGGTCGTCGGCATGCCTCGGATCAAGCTCGCTGCCGGAGGGGGTGGATCCTGATCCACCGGTCGCACTCGGCACGTACGTGCGGAAAACAGGGTTGATCCAGAAACAAGTAAACTCATCTGCGAGGATGGAACGCTCGCGCCCTTCCCGCGTTCCTGGTTCAGGGGGGTTATTCCGTCACCACGCAACACCCGCCGACCGTTGAGACAGAGGAGACCGCGATGACCGGGCTCGCCACCAAGCCGCGACAACAACCGGATTACGTGTCCGCGGCTCTACCCCAACGCTTCCGGGCGGTCCGGTTGCAGACCGAGGCTTTGGCGGAGCCGATGGCGCCGGAAGACCAAGTTGTTCAGTCGATGCCGGACTGCAGCCCCGCCAAATGGCATCTCGCTCACGTGACTTGGTTCTTCGAGACCTTCCTGCTGATCTCGCATCTGCCCGGCTATGAGCCCAAACATCCGGCCTATGCCTATCTGTTCAACTCCTATTACGAGGCCGCCGGCGCCCGCCATCCGCGCCCTGAACGCGGCCTGATTACCCGGCCGACGGTTGGGGAGGTTGCCGATTACCGGGCCCATGTCACCGAGGCGATGATCCGTCTGCTGGATCAAGCCGACGAGCAGACGTGGACAGCGGTCGCCCCGCTGGTGGAACTCGGCATCCACCATGAGCAGCAGCATCAGGAACTGCTGCTGATGGACATCCTGAACCTGTTCTCGTGCAATCCGCTGGAACCGGCGTACCAGCCCTTCAAGCCCGCGCCGGCGGGCAGCCGTTGCGACCTGCGCTGGATCGCCTATCCGGGCGGGGTCCAGCCCATCGGCCATGACGGCCACGGCTTTGCGTTCGACAACGAAAGCCCCCGGCACGACGCGCTGATCCGGCCGTTCAGACTCGCCGCGCGTGCCGTCACCAACCGCGAATGGCAGGACTTCATCGAAGACGGTGGCTACGCCCGGCCCGAGTTCTGGCTCTCCGATGGCTGGGCCACGGTACAGCAGGAGGGCTGGCAGGCGCCCCTCTACTGGCGGCGGGAGGATCGGGGCTGGACCGCCATGACCCTCGCCGGGCGGCGCCTCCTTGAGCTGGACGGACCGGTCTGTCATGTCAGCTTCTACGAAGCCGATGCGTTCGCACGCTGGTCCGGCAAGCGGCTGCCGACGGAAGCCGAGTGGGAGGTGGCGGCCGCCGGCCTCGCTCCCCTCGGCAACACCCTCGGCAGCGGTCTGCTGCGGCCCGCACCGGCCCGTGATTACGGCGATGCGCCGGCGCAGATGTTCGGCGACGTGTGGGAGTGGACCGCCAGTCCCTATGCGCCTTACCCCGGCTTCCGCCCGGCCGGCGGTGCGGTGGGGGAATACAATGGCAAGTTCATGTGCAATCAGATGGTGCTGCGCGGCGGCGCCTGCGTCACCCCGGACGGGCATGTCCGCCGAACCTACCGCAACTTCTTCTATCCGCATCAACGCTGGGCGTTCGCCGGCCTGCGCCTGGCCGAGGACGCCTGAGCCGTGGGGACGGCTACCAGCCGGGCCGGCGCGGCGATCCCTTTACCCGCCGCCGACGGCCGCTTCCTCGACGATGTGCTGGCCGGCCTCGCCGTCGTGCCCAAGGCAATCCCCGCCAAGTACTTCTACGACAGCGCGGGGTCACGGCTGTTCGACCGCATCTGCGCGCTCGAGGAGTATTATCCGACCCGGACCGAACTCGCGATCCTGGCCGCGAACCGGGGTGCCATCGCCGCGACGCTGGCGGACCGCCCGGTGCTGATCGAACTCGGCGCCGGCTCCACCACCAAGGTGCGCCACCTGCTGGATGCCGCCCCGGGGCTCGCCGCCTTTGTTGCCGTCGACATCTCGGGTGAGCACCTGGTGGCGGCGTGCGCGCGTTTGGCCCGCGACTATCCCGCCACCCCGGTGATCCCGCTGGTGGTCGATTTCTGCGATCCGCTGCGGCTGGACGGGCTGGTGCCGGCGGGGCGGCGGGTCGCCTTCTTCCCCGGCTCCACCATCGGCAACCTCACCCCGGCCCAGGCCGAAACCTTCCTTCGCCGGTTGGCGATGGCGCTTGGGCCCGGGGCCGGCCTGATCATCGGCGTCGACCTGGAAAAACCGGCGGCGATCCTGGATGCCGCCTATGACGATGCGCTGGGTGTCACCGCCGCCTTCAACCTCAACCTGCTGCGGCGCATCAACCGGGAACTGGGCGGGGACTTCGCCCTGGATGGCTTCCGCCACCACGCCTTCTACAACGGCACCGAGAAGCGGGTGGAGATGCATCTGGTGAGCCGGCGGGCGCAGCGGGTACGCGTCGCCGGCTGCAGCTTCCGCTTCGAGGCCGGCGAGAGCATCCACACCGAAAACTCATACAAGTATTCCCTGGACCGATTCGCCGCCCTCGCCGCCGGCGCCGGCTGGACCATGGCCGACGTCTGGACTGACCCCGCCCGCCTGTTCAGCGTCCAGCATCTCACCGCCGGCTGACCGCAGCCGGTTTGGGTGTGATCTGGTCTCGGCCGCCGGTCTCCCGGCGCCCCGGAGAAGGCCTGCGCCGGGGCCTGATGGAGGCTGGTGGGCAACCATCCTTCCGGAACAGAACGACCAATGGGCCGTCCAGGACGCTCCCCACATGACCCTGGAAACGCTGCCCGACCTCGGCGATGATGCCTGGATCAGGACGCCGACGTCGGCAGCCTGATCCGCCCGGCGCGCCCCGCCGGGCACCCGGCATTTCCCACCGTCCCTACACTGCCTCTACGGAGACGCCCCGTGACGATGCGATTGCGTCCAATCACAGCCTTCGGACTCGTCCTCTGCGCGATCCTGCTCTCAAGCCCGCCGGCCGGTGCCGGCGCCGTCCTGGAAGCAGTCAAGGCCCGGGGGATGCTGCGCTGCGGGGTGAGCGAGGGCATCGCCGGTTTCTCCCAGCAGGACAGCTCCGGCCGTTGGCAGGGCCTGGATGCGGACTTCTGCCGCGCGGTGGCAGCCGCGGTGGTGGGCGACGCTGAGAAGGTGGAGTTCGTGCCCCTGCGCGCCTCCACCCGCTTCCCGGCGTTGCAGGCGAAAAAAGTCGACCTCCTGGCCCGCAACACCACCTGGACCCTGACCCGCGAGGCCGTCCTCAAAGTGCAGTTTCCCGCGATCATCTACTATGACGCCCAGGGCTTCCTGGTGCCCGCCGAGTCCGGGATCAGGGAGGTCGGCGGGCTCGATGGCGCGACCATCTGCGTTGAGCGAGGCACCCACCATCGGCGCAACCTCCAACGCTATGCGGCGCAGGCCGGTCTCTCGTTCATCCCGCTGGTGGCCGAATCCGCTCAGGAGGTGGCAGCGGCCTTCTTTGAGGGGCGGTGCGCCGCCTACTCTGCCGACACCTCCCAGCTCGCCGCGGCCCGGACTGAGCTGCCGGGTGGCGCCGACCAGTTCGTCATCCTCGAAGAGCGCATCGCCGAGGAGCCTCTGGCCCCGGTCGTCTGGGGCGGGGACCCGGAGTGGACGACGGTGGTGCGCTGGACCCTGTTCGGACTCGTGCTGGCGGAGAAGCACGGCGTCACCCAGGCCAACGTGGAGGCCCTTGCGGTGGCTGCCTCCGGCCCCGTGTCGGGCCTGTTCCAGGAGGTGAAGGACCAGATCGGGGAGGCCTTGGGACTTGATCCAAGCTGGATGGTGCGTGCGATCCGGGCGGTGGGCAACTACGGAGAACTCTTTGAGCGCCATGTCGGGGGCGAGAGCCCCCTGAAGCTCGAGCGCGGGCTCAACCGGCTATGGGGTGAGGGGGGGCTCCTGTACGCCCCGCCGATCGACTGATCCAACCATTTTACCAGACCGGCCGGGGAGCCGTATCGGGCATGACCGAGCTTCAGATCTACCTTACCGTGGGCATCTTCGCCGCGGTGATCCTCTTGATCGCTTTCGACTTGGTCGACATGGCACTGGCTGCCCTGCTCGGGGTCAGCGTCATGCTGTTGCTCGACCTCCTCGAGGCCGAGGACCTGATCGCCGCCATGGTGACCGCCGGGGGCCCCCTGGCTCTGCTTTTCGGCGGCATGGTGGTGGCCCGGGTTCTGGCGACGACCAGAGCCTTCGACTGGCTGGGCGCCCGGTTCCTCAGCGCCACCGGTGGCAGCGGCAAGCGCTTCCTGCTGCTTCTGGTCGCCCTGGTGGCGGTCGTCTGTGCCTTCCTGCCCAATGCCACCGCTGTGATCTTGGTGGCCCCCTTGATCATTTCCGTGGCAAGGGCGCTCAAGGTTGACTTCGTGGGGCCCCTGATCGTGACTGCCATCGTGAGCAATTCCGCGGGGATGCTCACTCTGGTGGGCGACCCAGCCACCTTCCTGGTCGGCAGCGCCATCGGCCTCACATTTATCGACTATCTCGGCACCGTGAGCCTCGGGGGTCTGTTGACGGTGCTGGTCGTCATTCCATTGCTGCCGCGCCTTCTGGGCGATGTCTGGATCAAGCGCGTGGCAATTCCGGCCCGCGCCACGCCGGTCGTGATCAGTCGGCCGGGCTTCGTGGCGTTCGCGCTGCTCGTGCTGGCGGTGATGGTGCTCCTGTTCCTGGTGGGGGAAAAGCTGCCGATGCGCATCGTGCCGCCCGAGGTGGCGATCGTCGGCGCCACCCTGGCCCTGCTCGCGGTCTACGGGGCCAAGGTCGAGCCGGTGGACTCTGTGCTCAAGGACGTGGATTGGAAAACATTGGTTTTTCTCGGGGCCATTTTCGTCCTGGTGCAGGCATTCACCAAGACCGGCATCTTGCAGGGGCTCTCGCTCCAGCTCTACGACTGGTTCGGGGCCGAGTTCACCCTGGTGGCCCTGGTCATGCTGGCCGGCATCGGCATGCTCTCGGCCTTGCTCGCCAACATTCCGGTGGTTGCCGCGGCGCTCATCATGACCAAGGGCTACCTGGTCGCCGCCGAGGCGGTGCCGGAGGTGGCCCTCGCGGCGACCTTCACCGCGTGGCCGGCGGCTACGCTCCCGGTCTTCGTCGCCATGATGTTCGGGGGCACGCTAGGGGGTAACGCCACCTTGATCGGGGCGTCCGCCAACATGGTGGCGGTGGGTATCTCCGCCAGGGAAGGGCAGGGGGTGAGCTTCATGCGCTTCGCCCGCTACGGCCTGCCTGTCACCCTGGCGCAACTGACCGTGGGGGCGCTCTACGTGCTGGTGCTGACCGCTCTGATGGGGTGACACCGGGGTCTGGGGGCGACCGACGCCGCCTACAGCCGACACCGGTGATCCTGGTGGTGCTCAACGGTAAGCGTCGGAAGCGTCCGCAGAGGCCCAGGTTGGTCGCCGGCCCGGAGGTGGTCATACGAGCCGTCTCCCCACCGGGCGTTTCCAGCGAGTCGAGCCGCCTTGATCTGCCGCAGTGCCCGGGCCGGGACGACAACGCTGTTGCCGTCCCGGCCGCTGTCGACCGGCTCGCCCTGCAGCCCCTTGGCCCGGCCGCTCGACCGGCACCCGCCCGCCTTCCGTAGATGAACAGTTCGGGCTAGTGCCGGTCGCCAAAAACTGGCAGTGTCCATGCGGGCAGGCTTGCGTCCATTTCCGCAGTTGCGAAAGGTTTGGCCGTGTCCGCGCCGGCGCCGGCGGTTCGGCTGAAGCAGCCGTCAAGCACGATTTCGAGATCAATTGACCAAATTCGGCGTTGAGTTTTTGAGGGAGAACGCAATGAACGATGCGGAGCGTCTCACCGCCCTGGCGGACAGGCTGAAGAGCTTGCGGGGATTGGACGAGGACACGTTCGACCGGCTTGTCACGGCGTTGGATCGCGCTGCAGACCGCTTTGGTTACGATGCCGAGGGACGACTCAAGGTCGCGTTCTTCGATGCGCAGTCTTACGA
This sequence comes from Rhodospirillales bacterium, assembly GCA_007694935.1. Taxonomy (GTDB): domain Bacteria; phylum Pseudomonadota; class Alphaproteobacteria; order Rhodospirillales; family Defluviicoccaceae; genus REEP01. Next base: position 5,811 of record REES01000090.1, on the reverse strand, counting down.
CATCGCCTCTTTCGACAACGCGAACGCGGATCGTTACGCGTTTCGATACATTGCCGCAGCCCTGGGCCCCGATACGGCGGCGGCCGCAAAGGGCTGCAAGGCCGTCTGCATCTTCGTGAACGACACCTGTGACGCGGAAGTAGTCGAAGTTCTGGCATCGTTGGGTGTCCAAATCATTGCGCTGCGGTGTGCCGGCTTCAACAACGTGTCCCTCGAAACCTGCGAGGCCCGGGGCATCAGCGTTGCCCGTGTTCCCGCCTATTCCCCCTATGCCGTCGCCGAGCACACCGTCGGCCTGATGCTGACGCTGAACCGCCGCCTGCACCATGCTTACAATCGCAATCGATCCGGCAATTTTTCGCTCGACGGCCTGACGGGGTTTGACATGCACGGCAAGACCGTCGGGGTCGCCGGAACGGGCAAGATCGGTCGATGCGTGATCAACATCCTGCGTGGCTTCGGTTGCCGCGTGATCGCGTTCGACGCATTCCCCGATCCGGCGGTATCGGCCATGGACGGCGTCGACTATGTCGAACCCGATCAACTGCTTTCGGAGTCCGACATCATCACCCTTCACGTCCCTCTCGTTCCCGAGACCCGGCACATCGTCAATCAATCGGTCATCGGCCGCATGAAGGACGGCGTGATGCTGATCAATACGAGCCGCGGGGAACTGGTCGATACACGTGCGCTGATCGCCGGCTTGAAGTCGGGCAAGATCGGCGCCGCCGGCCTTGACGTCTACGAGGAGGAAGCGGGGATCTTCTTTCGGGATCTGTCGCACCAAGTCTTGACGGATGATGTCCTGGCACGGCTGATGAGCTTCAATAACGTCGTCGTCACCTCGCATCAGGCGTTCCTGACGAACGAGGCGCTGGCCAATATCGCCGGAACAACCCTGGAAAACCTTGGCGAGTTCGTGGAGGGCAAGCGCGGCAGCGCGTTGACCAACGCGGTCAGCCTTTCATAGATGATTGAAGCCTGATAATATAAAATACAGCTCACCGCGTTTCTGAAATACGGGAAGCGCGGGGTCGAAAAACTCGGCACGGCCGGCGCCTGGAAATGGACCTTATCGTATCCATTGCACCGATCATTCTTCTGATCTTCTTGATGACCAAGAAGAGCAGCATGCCGTCTCACGTTGCAATGCCGCTCGTTGCCGCGCTTGTTTACGCTATCAAGCTCGTGTACTTCGGCGAGAACGCCAACCTGGTCAACGCAACCGTCGTCAATGGACTGCTCACGGCGCTCACGCCCATCCTGATCGTCTGGGGTGCCATCTTCATGTTCAAGACGATGGAACATTCCGGCGCGATGGCGATGGTCAGCCAGTGGCTCAACGGCGTCAGCGCCAATCCCGTCGCCCAGCTGATGATCATCGGCTGGGCGTTCTCGTTCATGATCGAAGGCGCCAGCGGTTTCGGCACGCCGGCGGCACTCGCGGCCCCGATCCTCGTCGGCCTCGGATTCCCGGCCCTCAAGGTGGCGGTTCTCGCCCTGATCATGAACTCGGTTCCGGTCTCGTTCGGGGCCGTCGGCACGCCATTATGGTTTGGCCTGGGGCAACTGAACCTGAGCGATGCGGAGTTGCTGGCGATCGGCTTTCAGACCGCCCTGGTCCATGCCGCGGCGGCGCTTGTGATCCCCATTATTGCCCTGCTGTCCGTGGTCGGCTGGCGCGAGGTTCGGCGCAATCTGCTGTTCGTCTATCTCTCGATTCTGGCCTGCACCGTTCCTTACGTCCTGCTCGCGTTGTACAACTACGAGTTTCCGGCGCTGCTCGCGGGCATGATCGGCTTCGCCGTGTCGATCGTGTTGGCCAGGAACGGCGTGGGCCTGTCCCGCGCCGGGACCGCCACCCCCACCCCCAGCGGTGCCCGCATCTCCACGGGACAGCTGGTCAAGGCCCTGTTTCCGCTGTGGGCCACCGTCCTGCTGCTGCTGGTGACACGCATTGAACCCATCGGTCTTCAAGCGTTCCTGACCGATGCGACGCCCGCCTTGCAGGTGTCACTCGGGACGTTCGCCGAGTTCAGCACGAGTTGGTCGCTGGTCCTCGTTCTGGACCGTATCTTTGAGGCGGACAGCCGGTGGGTGCTGCAGGCCCTCTACGTGCCGGCGATCATTCCGTTCTTCGTGGTCTCGGCGATGACTTTTGCCCTCTTTCGGGTCAGAGGTTCCGTCATCATCCGGGTCGCCGCGGAGTCATACGGACGCATGGTGAACACCATCATCGCGCTGCTCGCCGCCCTCGTCCTGGTGTCCCTGCTGATGGTCGGCGAAGAATCCATGGTCATTCGCATCGGCCAGGGATTTGCGAGCGTGACCGGCCCGCACTGGCAGTATGTCGCAGCCCTGCTTGGAGCGCTCGGAACCTTCTTTTCAGGCTCGGCGACGATTTCCAACCTGACCTTCGGCGCGATCCAGGACTCGATCGCCACCGATCTCGGCCTGGATCGGATCCTGGTTCTGAGCCTTCAGTCCGTTGGTGCGGCCATGGGCAACATGGTCAGCATCAACAACGTCGTCGCGGTGTGTTCGATCCTGGGTATCGCAAACAAGGAGGGCGCAATCCTCAAGAAGACGTTCCCGCCGATGATCGTCTACGCCGTGTTCGCCGGCGCTGCCGGGCTGCTGCTGTGACGATGCCGGAATGCAACGCCTTGACCACAGCGATTAGGCCGGCCTGGACGGGCCGGCCGCGCGGGGGGCGTCTTCAACCCCGGACGGGGCGGCGCCCGGGGTGCGACGTTCGTCTTGCCGTCTCGTCCTGATGAGGAAGGATATGCCGATCACGAAGGTCAAGGACGTCATGTTGCCGCTCGAGCGGTACACGAACGTGTCCGAGGATGCGGCGCTGCAGGATGTGTTCCTGGCCTTGGAGGGGGCGCTGAAAGGCCGCGGCAAGACCGATCCGGCGGAAGCTCGCGATTTCGCTGTTCTGGTTCTTGACAAGAACAAGCAGGTTCTCGGCCGGCTCGGCGTGTGGGATGTCCTGCACGGGCTCGATCCCCAGTTGCAAAAGCGTGTCGATCCTTTGGCCATGGTGGACGGGTACGAGGCGTGGGATCAGCCGCTCGCACACCTTGCGTCCAAAGCCCGGCATCGGCGCGCGCGGGATCTGGTGAACGCCCTTCCGAGGCACGAATTCATCGACGAAGAGGCGTCGATCAACGAGGCGCTACGGCGGCTCCTCGATAACCGCACCCTCTCGCTCATTGCCATGCGAGGAACCCGCGCCGTCGGAGTCTTGAGAATTGTCGATGTTTTTCAGTATGTGTGCGACGCGGTCCGCGCCGAACTCGGATAGCCCTTGGCGGAGCGGGACGGTTTGGTCAACGGCATGCAACTTGATCCGGGTCGCCGGGTGCGACGATGATCGCAGTGTGTTGGCGAAGAAAAGTACGTGGAAGGCCGCAGCGGCAGCACACCCATCTGCCGCCGACAGATGACTCCAACAAGAGGAACCGTCAGCATGCGCAGATCGAGACAAACCAAGATCGTTGCGACGATTGGTCCGGCCAGTGGCGGCGCGGACATGCTCGCCAGACTGGTCCACGCCGGCGCCGACGTTTTCCGGTTCAATTTCAGCCATGGCACGCATGAGGAACACGCCGAAAGGCTCAAGAGCGTTCGCGCGCTCGAGCGCCGCATTGGGCAACCCATCGGCGTCTTTGCCGACCTGCAGGGGCCCAAGCTTCGGGTGGGGTCGTTTGCCGGCTCCCCGGTGCATCTGGAAGCTGGCAGTTCGTTTCGCCTGGACCTGACCGAACAACCGGGAAGCGCCGAACGGGTTCAACTGCCGCATCCGGAAATCTTCGCCGCCCTTCACCCGGGTGCAGAACTGCTTCTGGACGATGGAAGGCTCCGTCTGCGTGTGACCGACTGCGGCCCGGATTTCGCCGACACCAAGGTTGTCACCGGCGGGCCGCTGTCAGACAACAAAGGCGTCAACGTGCCGGACGTTGCCCTCGACTTCTCTCCACTGACCGAGAAGGACCGGCGAGATTTGGAGTTCGCGCTGGAGATCGGCATCAGCCTCATTGCGTTGTCTTTCGTTCAGCGCCCTGAGGACGTCGAAGAAGCCAAGCAGCTGATCGCCGGCCGCGCCCGCCTCATCTCGAAACTCGAAAAACCCTCCGCCGTTCAGCACCTTGAGGAGATCGTCGAACTGACGGATGCGGTGATGGTGGCCCGCGGCGACCTGGGTGTCGAACTGCCTCCGGAAACGGTGCCGGCCATCCAGAAGCGGATCATTCGGACATGCCGACAAGCGGGTAAACCCGTCATCGTTGCCACGCAGATGTTGGATTCGATGATCGTCGCGCCGACACCGACGCGGGCGGAAGCCTCTGACGTGGCGAATGCCGTCTACGAGGGGACTGACGCCGTCATGCTGTCCGGTGAGACCGCAATCGGCAAACGTCCCGAGTCCGTGGTTGGGATGATGGAGCGGATTATAACACACAGCGAGAATGATCCGGCTTATCGGGAACTGCTGAACGCCTGTCAGGCCAAGCCGAAGCGAACCACCGCGGACACCATCACGGAGTCGGCCAGCCAGGCATCGATGACGCTGCCGGCGGCCGCGATCGTCACGTTTACGACGTCCGGGGCAACGGCCCTTCGGGCATCGCGCCGGCGCCCGCCCGTGCCGATTCTGGCCCTCACGCCGTCTTTGGACGTGGCTCGCAACCTGACCTGCGCCTGGGGCGTTCACCCGGTGCAGGTTGATGCGATGGACAACGGAGAAGACATGGAAGCCGTGGGGGTGAGAGTGGCCACGGAAGCGGGTTTCGCCAAAGACGCGGATCACCTCGTCATTACCGCGGGATTGCCCCTGCACACGATGGGCGTCACCAACGTCCTGCGCCTTGTCAAGGTTCAACACGGACAGGCGGAGCCCTGAAAAGCTAACTTGGGTGATTTTCGAACCGCGTCCGGACGTCATTGGAGGCTGGGCGGGAGCCCTCCGGTTTGGCCACGGCCTTGTGTTTATCCACCCGCATTTCTCTGCTGCGATTACTCGTCGGCCCTTGAGGCCGTTCCTTGGCGCTCATGGCGCTGCAAGCTTACCCTTGGCGGACGTCCAGGGCGTCCCACGCAGCACCATGAAGCGCAGCTTTCGGGTCGAGAATGACCGAAACCGGGATGTTCACCAGCCAGTCGCGGAAGCGGCCCTTGTCGCAGATCGCTTCGAGGAAATCGGGCTTCTGCAGCCGGGAGAGTATTCGCGGCGGCAGGCCACCGCCGAGGTAGAGGCCGCCGGTCGCCAGAACGCGGAGGGCCATGTTGCCGAGCACGCCACCCAGAATGCGCACGAAGAGATCGAGAGCGGCAATGCAGATCGGCGCCCGTCGCTCGTACCCGGCGTCCATGATCAGCGGCGTCGGATCCTTGGCATCGCGGATCCCTTCTCGCAGCCATTCGGGCTCTTCGTAGCGGCTCGTCGCAACCAGGTAGTCGTAGATGTTGGGAAAGCCGCTGCCCGAGCAGACACGCTCGAAACTCACATGCCCGAACCGCGGCTCCAGGTATTCGAGCAGTTCAAGTTGTTCCGGCGTGACCGGCGCGAACGACGCATGACCGCCTTCGGAAGGCCACGCCTGATAGCGTGAGCCCGTCCAGGTCAAGAACGCCTCGCCAAGACCCGTCCCCGGGGCGATGACCCCGATGACTCCCGTGGGATCTTTCTTTCCTTCGTTCAGGATACACAAGTCGCCGGCTTCGAGGCGGGGAACCGCGGTCGCCACTGCGTACACCGGTTCAAAATGAACGGTCGTTCCAATCCAAACTGAACATCGATTC
>REES01000054.1 GCA_007694935.1 Rhodospirillales bacterium | reverse complement strand
GACTGCATGCAGTGGCGCATCGCCGGGGTCTGCTTCTGGCTGCACTGCCGCCCCCGCGGCTGCCGGGTGCGCACCAGCGTCCTGGTCGGCCACTTCAACCCGGTGCTGGTGGTCACCGCCCCCAACGCGCTGGGCGCCTCGCCGTGGCTGGAGATGGCGGCCGCCTTCGGTGCCGCCCAGGTGGCCGCCAATGCCGCCGCCTGGGGCGCCGTGGGCGCGGTGCCGTCGGCCCTGCCCGGCGGCGATGCCGCTTCCGCCGGCACACCGGGCACCGGCCCCCGGGTGCGGGCCCGTCCGGCGGAGGCCTTCGGCCATCCCGCCAATCCGGTCGCCACCGTGGGCGGCCTGTTCGGCCTGGCCTGCCCGGCCACCGACGTGGCCCCGCTGTTCCCCTACTTCCTGTCCGGCCTGGACGCCATCGCCTGGACCGGCGGCCTCACCGAGCTGGCCTACAGCGCCTCCTGGCTGCCGGGACAGCGGGAGATCGGCCATTGGCCCCTGAACACCTGGGGCAGCGTGTTCCCCCGCACCGGCATGCTGGTGCAGCCGGAGCAGCCCAAGGCCGCCGCGGTGATCGCCCAGCGCACCGCCGACATCGTCACCCGCCGCCACCAGCCCCATGTCTACACCCCGGTGGGTGCGGTGCCCGGCTGGCCGGCCGGGGGCATGCGGGTGTGGCCGCCGTCGGCCCCGGTGCGGGAGATGGACCCGGCCACCCACCACTGGCAGATGCTCCGCCCGCTGCCGGGGCCGTGCGAGCTGTTCGGCCGCAACGACACCTGGAGCGCCCTCGGCTGGGCCGCCGGCAAGCAGGGCGCCGGCGGCAACGCCGCCTTCACCCTGTGGCGGCCCTACACCTGCTGCCAGCGCCGCGGCATCTTCCTCGGCCGGGTGGTGTTCTGAGCCATGAGGAGCCGCTGTCCCAGGATCCCCGGTGGCCGCCCGGCCCTGGTGCTTGCGCTGTGCGTGGCCCTGGCCCTCGGGTTGAGTTCTCCGGCCGCGGCGGAGCCGCCGGTGGCCGGCAGCGGCGCGTGGTACTACCGCATCGGCGGGGCGCGGCCGCTGTCCCCCGCCGCCAACGCCCACACCCTCAGCCTCGGGGTCGACCTCACCAGCGTGATCCGCCTGCCCCAGGCCTGTTCCAGCCTCGACCCCGCCCTGTCCATGGCCGGGGTGCTGGACCAGATCCGCTCCGGCGTCGACCAGGCCGAGCAGCTCATGGTGGTGGCCGCCAACAACGCCATCGCCGCCCTGCCGGCGATCGTCCTGCAGCGCGCCAACCCGGGGCTGTACGAACACTTCCAGAACGCCCTGGCCCAGGCCCGCGCCCTGGTGGACCTGTCCGTGAAGAACTGCCGCGATCTGGTGGACGCCGCCGAACGCGGCGAGGACCCGTTCCGCGACTGGATCCGGGTGTCCCGCCGCTTCAGCATGGGCGAGGCCATCCGCGGCGGCGGCCTCGGCCCGGTGGAGGCGGAGCGGGCGGTGGATGCCGCCAACGGCGACGACGGCGTGCCGTGGCTGGGCGGCAACCGCGGCGGCGCCGGCCAGGACCCCATCCGCATCATCGCCGACACCGTGCAGGCCGGCTACAACCTGCTGCTGGGCCGCGGCCTCACCGACACCGGCCCGCCCGCCCCGCCGGCGGGCGCCACCCCGCGGCTGGTGGAGCTGTGGCCGGCGCCGGCCGACGCCATCGCCTGGGCCAGGCGGGTGGTGGGCGAGGCGGTGGTGCGCACCTGCGAGGGCTGCCCGCCGGCGGACATGACCCCCGGCGCCGGGGTGCTGCCGGAGTTCGAGCGCCATCACGCCGCCACCGAGGCCACCCTGGCCGCCCTGGTCAGCGGGACCGCCACCCCCACCGTGGCCGCCCTGGCCGATGTCTCCGCCCCCGGCATCATGGTGACGCCGCAGCTGCTGGCCGCGGTGCAGGGGGTGCCCGAGGACCAGGACCGCGGCCTGATCACCGGCCGGCTCGCCGCCGACATCGCCGCCGCCCGGGCGGTGGAGGAGGCGCTCACCCTGCGCCGGCTGCTGCTCACCGGCCGCCGGGTGCCGGAGATCGCCGGCAGTGCCCCCGCCGCCGCCGGCCTGGCCGACGCGGTGGCGGAACTGGAGCGGGAGATCGAGACCCTGCTCTACGAGCACGACGTCCGCCGCCGCATGCTGTCCGGCACCGCCGAGACGGTGCTGGAGGACCACCTGCGCCGCCGCCAACAGGGCCTCGGCATCCCGCCGGCACCGGCGACCCCGGGGCCGCGGCTGATCCGCGGGGTGCCGGAATGACCGGGCGGCGGCACCATCCTCTCGTCTCCGGCCCCTGGGCCGGTGTCGGCCTCGGGGTGCTGACGCTGATCGCCGCCATCACCCTGGTGGCCCTGGTGCTGCTGGCCTGGGTCGGGCTCACCTCGCTGGATCATGTGAGCCGGCAGCTGGCCCTGGTCCGGCCCACCCTCGACCTGGTGCGCCCGCTTCTGCTGGCCGGGGTGATCGCCGCCTGGCGGCCCGGCCTCCAACGGCTGGCCCGGGCCGGGTGGCTCGGCACCGCCCACGCCCGGCGCCTTGCCGCCGCCCACGGCCGCATCGCCCTGGTGGCCCTGATCGTCGAGATCGGGGTGTGCCAGGACCAGCCGCTGCTGGCCGCCCTGATCATCCTGGCCCGGCTCGCGGTCTTCGCGGCGCCGGCGGCCACCGCCCCGGGGCCCTCAGGCCACAGGTCGGCGCCGGCGCGACCGGCCCGCCATCGGACCCCGCGCCTGGAGCCCCGGCGATGAGTGTGGACACCCCGCTCGCCCTCTACACCACCCTCCTGGGCTGGCAGTTCTACAACCACATCTGGGACGTGCTGGCCGGCGTGGGCATCGTCTTCCTGCCGTTCCTGGGCGCCTTGCTGGCGAGCCTGGTCACCGACCGGATGCAGGGCGACGCGGTGGAGGAAGCGCCGCGCAAGAGCCTGATCCGGGTGGAGGCGCGCATCTGGCTGATGCTGTTCACCGCCATGGTCGGCGCGGTGCCCTCGGGCCTGACCCCGCTCACCGCCGGCAGCCTCAGCTACACGTCTCCCGCCACCGCCGCCAGCCCGGCCTCGCCCTCCACCGGCACCTATGGCAGCGCCGGCTTCGCCGCCGGCCCCGCCTCGGTGCCGGTGCCGCCCTGGTGGTACCTGGTGATCTCGGTCTCCCAGGGCATCAACCGGGCGGTGCTGGCGGCCATGCCCGACCTGCAGGGCCTGCAGGAGATCGAACAGCTGGCCCGCATCGCCTATGTCCAGGACCCGGGTCTGCGCCTGGAGGCGTCGCGCTTCTATACCGACTGCTACATCCCGGCCAAGTCGCGGCTGGTGGACGACAACCCCCACGGCATCGACCCGGACCAGGTCAACTGGCTGGGTGGGCGCCACCTGATCGACACCTACTACGGCGACGTCCGGGCCGCCTCGGCGGTCAGCGGCTTTCCGTTCGACCCGGCCCGCGACCTGGAGTGGACCAGCCCGCCCGGGCATGGCTGGGGCAAGCCCACCTGCCGGCAGTGGTGGACCGGCGCGGGGGCCGATCCCGGCCACGGCGGCCTGCGCAAGCTGCTGCTGGACGAGATCCACACCACCGCCCCCGGCCTCACCGGCAAGCTGGTGTCGATCCTCCCCGGCGCCGTCACGCCCACGTTCGTCGAGGACCATGCCATCCGCGCGGTGCTGAGCCAGGACCCGCCGTCGCGCATCGACACCAGCCTCTACGACAGCCGCGGCACCGCCGGCGGCGTGTTCGACCGCCTGCAGAACACCGCCGTCAACTTCGGCATCTTCCTGTCCCGCATCTTCGTCGACCTGTTCACCGACATGATCACCCTGGGCCTGCCGATCATGCACGCCCTGATCCTGATGAGCCTGTTCATGCTGCTGCCGTTCGGGGTGATCGCCGCCAGCTACAACCCCAGCTTCCTGATGACCGGCGCCATCGCCCTGTTCTCGGTGTCGTTCTGGATCCCGATCTGGCACATGGTGGAGTGGAGCCGCGAGCAGGTGATGCTCTCGGTGTTCCACGACGCCGCCGGCAACAGCCTCACCAACGCCCTGATGCTGCTCACCGGCACCGCCGTGGTCGATACCACCAAGGCCATGCTGGTGGACCTCGCCTTCAGCACCCTGTTCCTGGGGCTGCC
>REES01000017.1 GCA_007694935.1 Rhodospirillales bacterium | reverse complement strand
TGGCATCGCCGGTCGCGATCCTCATCCAGTCGGCCTGATCAAAATTGTCGAGGGCGGGCGCGCTGCCGGCCGACAGGGCCGCGCCGCGGCGACGTTGCCGGCCATCCAGCACCATCCGTCCGCCGGCATGGCCACCGCTTGATCTGGGCTGGAAACCAGATGGCGTCACGGTGGTAGCGGAGGAGGGAGCCGCACCCATAGGTTGCAAGGTCGAGCAAGATCAATGCCTTACGAGGGCCTACCGCCTCCGTTTCGGTACAAATGAGGGTACAGCTTCGCAGGGGGCTGGGTACAGGTCAAGGGGCGGTTGTCGCGACAGCCGGCAGCATCCCGACCGGCCCGGGCTGCGGTCCGCCGGAGCTGACTCGGGCGTCCGGTTCGGCTTTCCGTCGTGGCCAAAGCCGGATACTGTTGCGCCATCCGAGGGCCTGCGGCGGCTCGGTTCTGGAGTGGCAGCGTATGACCGCAGTGACGATCTATCGCCCGACGGCCGCGGGGCCGTCCAACCCCGTGTTAGCCCAGGAGTTGGGGCGGCGCTGGCAGGGGGAGCCGCCCAATGGCTGATGTGCGCGCCAAGTACGTCCCACCCGCGATCAATCAAGTGGCGTTCAACTGCCCGCACTGTGGTGCCCTTGCACAGCAATTCTGGTTCACCGCTCACACGAATCCGATGAAGAATGACACGACGCCTCGAATGCTCGACGCCGCGCGGCCAAAGCCGCTGTCCCTTGACCACATCAAAAATTTGAAGGAGCGGGAGACCCTCAAGGCATTTACCGAGAAATTGGCCCCGAGTCGACCATACCTGGTGCGCTACACTCAGCCGCGCGATTACGATCTGCACAACGTCTTTCTCTCGCAATGCTTCAGCTGCAAGGATGTTGCCATCTGGATATACGACCGGCTCGTCTGGCCCCAGCGTGGCGAGGCCCCGCTTCCCAACCCGGACCTGCCCGAAGACATCCGCCGCGACTACGATGAGGCGAGCACCATCCTCGACCTGTCGCCCAGGGGGGCCGCCGCGTTGCTGCGCCTCTCGATCCAGAAGCTGTGCAAGGAGCTGGGGGAGCAAGGCAAGAACATTAACGACGACATCGCCGCACTGGTGAAGAAGGGCCTCCCCGTGCGGGTGCAGCAGGCGCTGGACGTGGTGCGCGTCGTCGGCAACCACGCGGTGCACCCCGGGCAGATCGAGCTGCGGGACGACCGGGCCACCGCCGAGACTCTGTTCGGGCTGGTGAACCTGATCGCGGAGATCATGATAAGCCAGCCGAAGCACGTGCAGGAGATGTTCGAGGGCCTGCCCGAGGGCGCACGGAAGGCGATTGAGAAGCGGGACGGGGGCTGAGCCGCCGCCCGCCCGCGGCGGTCGCACATGCGATGGCCCGGCCCGGTCGGGAGCCGCGGCTCACTCATCCAGGGCCTCAAGCTTGGCCAGCAGCTTCCGGCGCCCCACCATCGTCTCAACGTAGCGACGGCCACAGGCGGCGGGCTCGACCCCGGCGGGCCAGCCGTCCGGCAGCAGGACGCCGTCGTCCGTGAGGCGCACCTGGGTTGGCCACGAGCGCGCCGAGGGCTAACCCTCCTCGAACTTCATCTGCCTAATCCCTTACAACACGTTCGTCCGTCTCATCGAAGCCCTCCTCCAGGCCTTCGCTCTAAACCCGACAGAGCACGTGTTAGCGACACAAGGTAGCCTCGGGCTGTTGACCGACGACGCATGATGGGCGATCTTGTTATCCGCTAATTGCAGATGGGGGGCCTTCTCATGCGCCGGGCGCTGGCTATTAGCGTCGTCACTGTGGCTGTTTCGGGCTGCTTGGAGCTTGATTTCATCCAGGAAAGACGACATTCGGGCACAATTCGCGGCGTCGAGCACTGCGTGAAACACAACCGCTCCGACCTCGTCTCTGAGGCGGATATACGAACCAGTTGTGCGCAAAAGCACTCAAAGGACATGCCAACCTGGAACCTGAATGGCAGAGCCACATACTACGCAGATCGGGGCACTGGCCGTACATTTGGCGGGACGCTGAAAAACGATACCAGCGACATTGTTTACACACAAATCACAGTGTGGGTTGAGCATGAAGATGAGAATCTATACAAAGAGTATTTTTTCCTGAGGAATGTTTGGCTGCCTCCGGGTGAGACTATGAATTTTTTTGAAATAGTCCAGAACCAGCCGCAACAGATCTATGACAAAGAGGGCAGGCATATGTTTAATTGGGGTATTTCCCATGCCAAGGGCGTTCCTATAGTTCTCAAGTAACCTTCCCAACCAGCCTACGAGCCTGGGATGGAGAGAACGGCTTTGCCCGCGCCTGTGGTGTGGCCAAGCCGCTCCAGTTCCTGGGGGATCCCGCAGGCGGCGGACCGGAGCCGAGCCGCTGGCCGGAGACATGGCTTTGGGTTGCAGTGGCATCGCCGGTCGCGATCCTCATCCAGTCGGCCTGATCAAAATTGTCGAGGGCGGGCGCGCTGCCGGCCGACAGGGCCGCGCCGCGGCGACGTTGCCGGCCATCCAGCACCATCCGTCCGCCGGCATGGCCACCGCTTGATCTGGGCTGGAAACCGGATGGCGCCACGGTGGTAGCGGAGGAGGGACTCGAACCCCCGACACGCGGATTATGATTCCGCTGCTCTAACCAGCTGAGCTACTCCGCCATCCGGCGAGACCTTTGGAATATGTCCGATGCCCCGGAGGCGGTCAAGGCGACGGCCGGCCGGCGGGAGCCCCCGGTGGGGCCGCCCCGATGTAGCCGACCAAGCGCCTGGCGTCCCGCGGATGCGGCTCGGCATAGCAGGTGATGTCCGCCAGGCTCCGGTAGCAATAGAGACCGTGCTCCGACCAGGCCGGCGGCGGGGTCGCGCAGCCGGCGATGAGCACGGCCAGGACGGGGAAGCAGGCCGCGCCCCACGACGGCGATTGCCCTGCCCGCTCAGGCGCGGACATCGACGACCACCCGCCCCTTGACCAGGCCTTTCAGGATCTTGCCGGCGAGGTCCGGAACCTGGGACAGCGGCACCACCGTCGCCATGGCATCCAGCTTCTCCACCGGCAGGTCCTTGGCCAGCCGCGGCCAGGCGATCAGCCGGCGCTCGGTGGGGCAGGTGGCGGAATCGATCCCCAGAAGGTTGACCCCCCGCAGCAGGAATGGCAGCACCGAGGCGGAGAAGGTGATCCCGCCGGCGTTGCCGACGGCGGCACAGCTACCCCAGTAGGCGAGGCTGGCGAGGACATTGCCGAGCATGGCACCGCCGACGTTGTCGACCACCCCCGACCAGCGTTCCGGCCCGAGCGGTCCCTTGGGCGGGGTCTCAAGCTCCTCCCGCGCCACGATGGTGACCGCCCCCAGCTCCTTCAGGTAGCCCGCGGTCTCGGCCCGGCCGGTGCCGGCCGCCACCCGATAGCCGAGGCTCGCCAGCACGGCGACGGCGACGCTGCCGACGCCGCCGGCCGCCCCGGTCACCAGCACCTCTCCCGGATTGTCCGGCTTCAGCCCGTGCTCCTCCAGCGCCATGACGGCCAGCATCGCGGTGAACCCGGCGGTGCCGAGGGACATCGCCTGCTTCAGCGTCATGCCGGCCGGCAGCGGCACCAGCCAGTCGGACTTGACCCGTGCCCGGGTGGCGTAACCGCCCCAGTGCACCTCCCCCACCCGCCAGCCGGTGAGGATCACCTCATCGCCCGGCCGGAACCGGGGTGATGCGGACTCCTCGACCACGCCGGCGAAATCGATCCCGGGGATGTGGGGATAGCGCCGGACCAGCTTGCCGAGGCCCTTGACGATCATGCCATCCTTGTAATTGAGGTCGGAGTACATCACCGAGACCACCACGTCGCCGTCCGGCAGGGTGCTGTCGGCCAGGGTGTCGATGCGTGACGACACCTTCCCGTCCGCTTCCTCCAGCACCAGCGCGCGAAATTCGCCCGGCTTGGTTTCCGGCCTGGTCATGGTCCGCCCTCCGTCCCTCAGGGTTGTTGTGGTTAAGCCATTGTCAACCCGGGCGGTGCGGCCGGTCAATGGCATGCCGACGACCTCGCGGCGAAAGCGCGCTGGAATTCTGTCGATTGTTTTTTGTGGCATGATCCCCCGGGAGGCTGCCGTCTCTGGCATGGCGGGGAGGACGCCGTTGAGAAACGGAGGCAAGCGCGGGATGCGATCCGGGACTGGGCGGCGTTGACAAGCGCCGGCGGGTGACGCTATCTCAAGCGCTCATGATCCAT
>REES01000033.1 GCA_007694935.1 Rhodospirillales bacterium | reverse complement strand
ACCGTCACGCTCAACGTGTTCGAGCCCGAGCTGGTGCTGCCGGCGCCGACCATCGCTGGGACGGACGGGCGGGACCGGCTGATCGGCACCGAGGGCGACGACGTGATCTTCGGCTTCGGCGGCGATGACATCATCCACGCCGGCGCCGGGGACGACATCATCGTGGCCGGGCCGGGCCGCAACCAGGTCTACGGCGGGCCGGGGGCGGACCTGTTCGTCCTGCACGGCCGGGATTCCATCAGCATCATCTACGACTTCGACGCCGCCGAGGGGGACCGGCTGGACATCGCCGATACCGCCTTCCGCCGCGACGGGGAGGTGGACCTGGACCTGCTCACCCTCACCCGCCAGGGCAGCTTCCACCGCCTCTCCGGCGAGATGGACGGGGAGGACATCCCGCTCGCCCTGCTGCGGGGGCTCGGCGACACCGACCTCGAAACCCTGTTCGGCCGGTCGCCGGAGATGGACGACCTGCTGCTGGCTTGAGGACTGCGGAACCACCGTGATCTGAGCGGCCTGAAGAACAGGGCCCGTTGCAACCGGCCATCGGAGAAGGCCAGCCTGACCAGGATAGGGGATACCCAACTCATGCGCCGACTTGTGCTGTTGGTTTGTGCTTTGCTGCTGTTGTCCGCCGCCACCAACGTCCACGCCGCCACCCTGCCGGTGCGCGGCAGCCTTGCGCTGCTGGATGGCACGGCGCTCGCCGCCATCACCGGCGAGGTCACCTTCGATGACACCGTTTTGACCGGGGAGTTCGATTTCGTGGCGGTGGACGGCCTGACCCTCGTGGTGTCTTTGTCCGGCGCCGGCGGCTTCCCGCTGGGGTCGGAGACCGTGACCGAGGCCGACCCCCGGTTCAACGATACCCCGCAGGTCTGGTACGTGGGGGGCTGGTACCGCCTGGAACTGGACGCCACCGTGCCGTTCCTGGGCTTGGACTATTTGGTTCTGGCCGACTTCGCCGGTGATGGCCTGGACGTGTTCGATCCGGCCTTCAACGTAGTGGCCCAGGGCACGCTGGAGGTGGTGCCGGTCCCGGCGGCGTTGCCGTTGTTCGCCACCGGGCTGATCGCTCTCGGTCTGGTCGCCCGCCGCGGGCGGCACCGCCCAGCCGCGTAAAGGCCGAGGCCCCGATGGCCGTCGGGGGAAACCGCGGTAAGGCAGGCGTGCCAACCCTGGCGACGGCACTGGTGACCGGCGGCCTGCCGGCAGTGCTGGGCTGGGAAGGCACGGTGGCGGACCGGGCGGCAACCGAGTTTGCCGCGGTGTACGATGCCGAGGCCGCCAAGGGGCTGGACCTGGCCGGCAGCGCCGGCCCTCTGGCGCCGGTGTGGAGCCCTTGAAACGCAAGGCTGCCTATATCGGCCTGCCGCTCGCGGTTGCCATGGCAGCGGTGGCGTCGGCTTGGGCGATCTTGCCGGCATGCGGTCTCTCAGGGTTGCCTTGGACGGAGCATTGCCCGCCCACGCGCGAGCCCCGGGCGGAGGGTCGGCTCGACCACCTCGCGGCGCGGCGGGCAGCGCTCGAAGCGGAGGTTGCGGCACTGCAACGCCGGGTGGCGGCTTTGCCGATCTGCGAGCGCCCGCCGCCGGCCGCCGAGCCCGAGTCTCCGCCACCACCGCTTGCCCGTCAGGAGCCGCCCGCGCCACCGCCGCCCCAGCCGGACATCCGCCAGGACCAGTGGGATCGGCGCGACGTCTCGCTGCTCGAGGGATGCTGGGACCTCGACAGCAACTTCGAGACGGTGCAACCGGGCAACGTCCGCCATCCGGTGCGCAGTTGGAGTATGTGCTTCGATGCAAACGGGCAAGGTCGGCAGGAGTTTCGCGCGTTTCGCGATCAGCGGCCCTGCTCCGGGGGCGTGCGGGGCCAATTCTCGGGCACCGGTGATCTTAACATCAACTTCACCGAGAACGCCCGCTGCAGGCCCGGCGGGGAAATCATTCGGCGCAATGCGACCTGCACCCTGCGCCCCGACGGCCGCGCCGCCTGCACCTCGATCCGGCAATCGGACCGGCTACGCCAGACCTTCGTCCTGCGCCGGCGACAGTGATGCGTGGCCATTGACGCAGGCGCGGAGCAACGCCTTCCGATCAGTCCCGGCCGTCCGGCCACGCTCCTCCGGCGGACGTGCTTCCGGTCTAGACATGCGCCGCCGGATCGTCAATAAAGGCGTATTATGAAGCGTTGATTGGCAAGAAGATCATGATGTTGGATAATCAACTGTGTCGTTCATACGCATTACGGTTGGTCCTGGGCTTGGGGCCCGGGCAAACCGGCACGATGGGTCGCTTCGCTCGGGCAACGATGTCTGTCGTCGGGTTGCCGAGGCACCTGACGTTTGGCGAGCCGAATTGGTGGCCTGCCGTCGCGCCGCGACAAGGCCAGAGCCGCCCTCCATTTCACGATCTGCGACCGGGCTGACCCGTGGGCCGGATGGGACTCGTCTTACTTCCGGTCGCGATCGGGCTTATGGCACTAACGATTGCGGCTCTGGTCCTGCCGACTTGCGCCATCGGCGGGTTCGCATGGTCGAATGCGTGCCCACAAGCGACAACAGTGAGGTCTGCGCGGCTCGACGACTTGGCGGCAGCGCGGGCCGCCCTGGAGGCCGAAGTTGCGGCACTGCAGCGCCGGATCGCCGCTCTCCCGGCCTGCGAGGTGCCGGCAGGCGATCCGGCCGCCGACCCTGTGGTCGAGCCAGTCGCCGCCATCCCTCCGCCACGACCATCGGCATCACCACCTGCATCACCACCTGCATCACCGCCCGACATCCCCCGCGACCGCTGGGAGCAACGCGACCTGTCGCTGTTGGAGGGATGCTGGAATCTCGACAGCGACTACGCGGTGCAGGACGTTCACACACGGGTCGTAACGCCGGTGAGCGCGTGGCAAATGTGTTTCGACGGCAACGGCCGCGGCCAGCAGACGCTCCAGTTCCTGGGCGGCGTCACCTGCAGCGGTGCAATCCGGAGCGCCTTCAACGCCGGCGGCAACCTGGAAATCGATGACATTGCCAATGTCGCCTGCACCAATCGCAGCATCATCTTCCGCCGCATCTCCACCTGCAGCTTGAACCGCCAAGGCCGCGCCGACTGCGTGTCCCGCACCGTCGCCCGCCCAAGTCAAGCCCACTTCACCATGCGCCGATGACGCCACCGCACCCCGCCTCGCCACGCGCCGCCGCGTAACGCCAGCCGCCTCGGAGAGCCCTCGATGGCCAGCCAGTTCCTGACCAAGACCGTCATCACCCCGACCCACCTGGTGGAGGTCGGCGACACCTTGGCGCTGGAGCAGTTTGCGGCCCTGGAGAGTGCCCTGAACGCCGGTGCCGACGGCAGCCCCGCCGATCTCTTTGCGCAGCCGGTCCTGGGTGTGACCGGGCCCGAAGGACGGACGGTCGCCTGGTATACGGCATGGCGCGGACCCGGTCGCCGACTGTCCGAACTGGACGAAGAGGCGCGGGGCGAGGCCGAGTCGCTCCTCCGGCAACGGCTGGCGGCCATCGCCCCGGCGCTGCGAAACGCGGAGATCGCCCCCTTGCTCGGCGCCGCGCTCCTGATCGAGGAGCCCAATGATATCTGGGTGATCGACGGCGAGCCGGTGCTCGTCAACTGGGGTGCTGCCCCATCACTGGCCCAGACCGATGCCGCGACGCGTGCCGCCCACTTCCAAGCGACGCTCGGGCCATATTTGCCGCTGGACCAAGCGCCGCCGATTTCGCTGGCGGAGTGGCGGGCGCGCGGGGGTGCTGCGGCCCAGGCGGCGGGCGTGGCCGCGACCGCAGGCGTCGACGCGGCGGCGGCGGCTGCCGCGCCGGCGGCGAGGTCGAGGGCGCTGCTGGAGCCGGCACCGCCTTCGCCCGTGCTCGCCGCCCAGCCGCCCGCTGCCGCGGTGGGGCGGTGGCGCTGGGTGCCGCTCCTGGTGCTCTTGGGCGTTTCGCTCGCTGCTTTGGCATGGTTGCTGATGCCGGGCACCCGGCTGTTTCCCGCACCACCGCCGCCACAACTGGTGGCGGACGCCAAGTCCGAGCGCATCCTCGTCGAGGTGAACCGTTCGCTGGAGGAGCGCGCGCGGACACTTCGCGCCGCTGTGGCCGGGGCGGTGTGCACGGCCGACGGAGTGCTGGTCCTGCCCGATGGCCGCACCGCAGAGGGGCTTCTGCCGTTGGAGCCCGGGGCGAGCCCGGAGGCGGCTGCGGCACCGCGGCCAGCAGCGCCGACCGCCCTGGTGCCACCCGATCCGACCCGGGTCGCCGTGCCCCGGCGGGCCGATCCGGATACCGGCGCTGCCGAGGCGACGACGCTGCTCGAGATCATCGAGGATCAGACGGTCATGGTGGTCAGCCTCGCGGGCGATCGCTCCGGCACCGGCTCGGGCTTCTTCATCGGGCCCGACCTCGTGGTGACCAACCACCATGTGATCGTCGCGGCCCAGGAGGAGAGCGGCACCGTCTACGTCACCAACCGGCAACTCGGCCGCCTGCATGAGGCGCAGGTCATCGCGACGCGGGGGCCCCTGACCGTCACCGGCGGCGACTACGCGCTGTTGCGGGTGAACGGCATCTCGATGCCCTACTACACGCTGCGCTACAGCGTCGAGACAATGAAGCTACAGAACGTGATCGCTGCCGGCTATCCGGGGGCGATCCTGGAGACCGATGCCAATTTCCAGGCGCTGCGCCAGGGTGACATGTCGGCGATCCCGGACGTGAGCGTGACCGCCGGTATCGTCAACACCGAGCAGGACCTCGGCCCTATGACCAGAGCACTGATCCATACCGCGGTCATCTCACCCGGCAACTCCGGCGGTCCACTCGTGGACGGTTGCGGCCGCGCCGTCGGCGTCAACACCTTCGGCCGCACCGCCGATCAGCGACACCTCAATTTCGCCCTTGCCACCACCGACCTCCTTCGCTTCCTTGGCGACGCCGGGGTCGAGGCCGCCGCCGACGGCACCGCCTGCGCGCCGCATGTACGCCCGGCAGCACCGCTGCCCCGCATCGCCGAGCATCCCGAGCCGGGGACAAGGCCGTGAACCGGGTGGCGGCGGGGGTGAGCTGAGCGATGGTACAACTCAAGCTTGCGACCACCGCCTCGGCGGGGCTCAAGCCGCTCGGTGCCCCGGGGCAGCGCTCCTACGAGCTGATCGTGCCGGCGGTGCAGCGGGGGCTCGGCGAGCGGCACGCGCAGCTCTTCGCCGAGCCGGTTGCGACTCCGCTCGGCGATGCGACCGACTGGTACGCACCGGTGGTCGGCACCGCCAAGCGCCTCGCCGAACTCGATCCCGAAACCCAAGAGGCGGTTCGAGCGGCACTCGGGGAGCTTGCCGGCGACGTGTTGGCGCTGGCCGACCGGCTCGTGGCCGGCCAGGATGCCGAGGGCCAACGGCTCGCGCAGGCGCTGCGCAACGCACTGGAGGTGCCGGACGAGGGGTCGATCTTCGTCGTCGACGGTCGGCCGGTGTTGACCAACTGGGCGCACCAGCAGGACGTGGAGCGCGCACCCAAAGGGATCTTGAGCGCGATGGTCCCGGTCCGTCGCTCGCCGGCGACGCCAAGCGCGGCGCTCATGCCCGCCCCCGGCGGCGCGGTCGTCAGCGCTGGCGGTACTATTGTTGCCGCCCGCACGCCCCCGGATTGGCTCTGGTGGCTGACGGTCGCCGTGACGGCCGGGGTGCTGGCCGCGGTACTCTGGCTGTTGATCGCTCCCTGCGGGCTCGCCGGCCCCGGTTGGCTGAACGCCTGTCCCCGTGCGGCGCAGACGGCCACCGTCGATCCCGCCCTCGTGGCGCGGCGCCCCCAGCTGGAGGCGGAAATCGCAGCGCTGGAGCGACAGGCCCTTCTGGCCGAGCGATCCTGCCGGCGGGAACTGGCACAGGCGGCACCACCCCCGTCGGCGGTACCGACCCCCGGTGCCGAGCCGGACGCGGTGCCGACCCCGACCTCCGATCCGGTGGCGGAGCCGCGAGCAGACCCGGTGCCCACCCCGGCCCCGCGCGAGCCGGCGCGGGCACCTGACGAAATCGATCGCCGGCGCGATGCGGCCGGCGGCCAGCAGGGCGAGTTGACCGTCACCCTGGTCTGGGACAGCCTCACCGACCTCGACCTGCACGTCACCTGCCCGAGTGGCGAAACGATTAACTTCCGCAATCGAACCGGATGCAATGGCGGCCGGCTCGACATCGATGCCAATGCTTGGCACCGCACACGGACGCCGCTGGAAAACGTCTTCTTTCCAGGCGGCGCCCCGCATGGCAGCTACCGGGTGCGCGTAAACCTGTACGACGCGCCCAGCCGCTATGGCAGCACGCATGACTTTACGGTTAGGATACAGACCGGGGACCGCACCGAGACTTTCCGTGGAACGGTGACCAACGCTCGGCCGAATTGGCAGCAGACGTTCGAGTATCGAGGATGAACATGGCCGGCTCCGAACCTGAACTGCGGCGGCTCTGCGCGTGGAAGAGCGAGACCACGCTTGTGCCCTTCAGCGGCATCCAAGTGCTCGACTTCGGCCTCGCCCTGGATCGCGCACCCTTTCGGACCAAGGGCTTTATCGAGCGGACGACAGGGCGCGAGGGAGATCTCGACGTACGCACGCTGTTGCCGCTCACCGGCGACGACGACGTCGATGCTGAAGTCCTCAACGCCCCCAAACCCGACGACGCGGCCTACGACATCACCCTCAAGCAAGCTTTTGAGCCGTTCCTCGGCGCGTGGTTGCCGGCCCCACTGCTGCGCATCCGTCCCGGGCGCGGCGCCGACGGCCGCGAGCAGTTCGACGCCGGTCCCTCGACCTGGACGCGGCTGCGGGTGATCGCCCTGTCGACGCCGGATGCCGGCGGCAACACCCATCGCGTCCAGCTTGCCATCGACACCGCACTGGTGGCGGAGGACGATGCCTTCTACCTGATCCCGACGCGCAAGGATGCGGCCGACGAGCGCGAGTTCCGCTTCGTCGCCGAGCCAGCCGACATGGCGTGGTTCCTGCGCCGCCCGGCGAAGCTGCCGACGGGTGAGGAAGTCGACGTCCAAAGCTGGGTGAGCGAGTGGCTGGAGGAGCAGTTCCTCGACTTCAAGCGGGCGCAGCGGCGGGGCAAGCCACTGCGTGACGAGGATCTCCCCTACCGGTTCGAGCACTGGGCCCGCTACCTGACCCTTATCGCCCTCGTCGAAGCCCTGGCGGGCATTCCCAAGATCCGGCTGCTCGACGTGGTCTCCCAGGAGAACCGCTACGCGCCGGTCGAGGTCGACCTCGTGCTCGACGTCGGCAACAGCCGGACCTGCGGCATCCTGATCGAGCACTTCCCGGGCGAAACGCGGGCTAATCTCGACCACTGCTACGCGCTGGAGGTGCGCGACCTGACCCGGCCTGAGCGCTCTTACTCCAGCCTCCTCGAGAGCCGTGTCGAGTTCGCGGAGGCTACCTTCGGGAAGGATCACATCGCCCGCCGCTCCGGGCGCCGCAGTGCCTTTGTCTGGCCGTCCTTCGTCCGAATCGGACCGGAGGCCATGAACATGATCCGGCGCGAGGCGGGGACCGAAATCACCTCGGGCCTGTCCTCGCCCAAGCGGTATCTGTGGGACGGGGCACCCGTAAATCAAAACTGGCGCTTTCAGAACATCGGTGCCAATCAAGCCCTGCCGCTGATCGCCCGCTCCGCTTTTCGGTTCCTCAACGAAAGCGGCGATGTCATTCGTCAGGTTGAGGAGGAGGAGAAGCGCGGGCTCCGCCGCCGCGGTCGCACCGTGAAGGAACCCGCGATCCGGCCGCGCTTCTCCCGCTCCTCGATGTTCTGCTTCATGCTGGCCGAGATCTTCTGCCACGCCCTGGTCCAGATCAATGATCCGGCCGCGCGGGCGAGCCGGGCGCAGTCGAGCCTGCCGCGCCGGCTGCGCAACATCATCCTCACCCTGCCATCGGCGACGCCGGTGCAGGAACAGGCGATCATCCGCTCCCGCGCCGAGGGCGCGCTCAAGCTGATTTGGTCCATCCTGGACATCCGGGAGAACACGGCCAGCACCTGTCGCCGTCCGAGCCTGATCGTCGAGTGGGACGAGGCAACCTGCACCCAGCTAGTGTTTCTCTACAACGAGATCACCCGCAAGTTCGACGGCGATATCAACGGCTATTTGGAGCTCAAGGGAAAACCTCGCCCCCTGCCGGAGGCGCCCACCAGCAAGCCGCAGTTGTCGCTTCGCATTGCGTGCATTGATGTTGGCGGCGGCACGACCGACCTTATGGTCACGACCTTCTACGGCGAGGGCAACCGGGTCGTGCACCCGCGGCAGACCTTCCGCGAGGGCTTTCGCGTGGCCGGTGACGATCTGCTCCGGGAGGCGGTCTCGGTGCTGGTCCTGTCGCGCCTGCGCGACGCGATCGAGGCTGCGGGCGGGACATACGCCCAGGAGCGCTTGAAGGCCTTGTTCGGGGCCAATGTCGGCGGCCAGGACGAGCAGGCCCGTCAACTCCGCCGTCAATTCGCGCTTCGGGTCTTGACGCCGCTGAGTCTCGCCATCCTCGAGCGTTGCGAGCATGTGGGCGAGAACGATGTCGTCGCCGTTCGCGCGGGCGACGTGCTCGGCTGGGATCAGGCGCCCAACGCCGAGGCCGTAGAAGGCGAGCAGGCACCGCCCCGGATCGCCCTGCCCCAAGTGTTGCTCGACTATCTGGAGGCGCCTGCGCGCGCAGGGGGCGCCCACGACTGGTCCCTCGCCCGCTTCGAATGCGCCGTGCGTCGGACCGAGGTGGATGCCGTGGTGCGCAACGTCTTGCAGAAGGCACTCGGCAACATGGTCGAGGTCATTGGTCACCTGGACTGCGACGTCGTGCTCCTGACCGGGCGGCCGTCGCGGCTGCCCCCCGTGCGATCGATCCTCAGGGAGATGCTGACGGTCTCACCGGATCGGCTGATTTCGATGCACCGCTATCGGGTCGACGGCTGGTACCCCTTTCGTGACCCGGTAACCAACCGCATCGGGGACCCTAAATCGACCGTGGCGGTCGGCGGCATGCTCTGCGCCCTGTCCGGCAGCAGGATCGAGAACTTCCGTCTGATGACCAATGCGCTCGGCATGCGCTCGACCGCGCGGTTCATTGGCGAGATGGCCCTGAACGGCCAGATCCACGACGACCGCATCCTCTTGCGTGACGTCGACCTCGACAAGAGCGAGGGCGGCGAGGAGGTCAAGGTCAAGCTCTACACGCCGATCCACATCGGCTTTCGCCAACTGCCCCTGGAGCGTTGGACGACGACCCCGCTCTACCGCCTGGAGTTCGCCAACCCCGAGGCGGCCAACCGGCCGGCACCGCTCACCGTCACGCTCCGTCGTGCCGAGTTCGAGACCGACATTGAGACGGCCGAGGAGAACCTGAAAGCCCAAGCGCTGCGCGAGGCCTTCGAGGTGGCCGAGATCGAGGACGCAGCGCAGGTCCCGTGTCTGCGGACCGACGTTCGGCTGTCGCTGCAGACGATCGGGTTCGACAACGACTATTGGCTGGATACCGGCGTGTTCCGGGTCGTTTGAGGAAGCGGATGATGGGGACACCTGACCTTGCCACCACCTGCAGCCGTGTTGCTGACCTCTCTGGCGAGGCGTTTGCCTGGATCGGCGATGCGGAGAACGCCGATACGGTCGGCAGCCAGGTTCCTGCGCTGGGTCGCGAGCTGCGCCGCGCCGCCTCACGGGCACGCAAGCTCGCCGCCGCTGCCGAACGCAACATGTGCGTGGGCGTCTTCGGTCCCTCGCAGGCGGGAAAGTCGTTTCTCGTCTCGGTGCTTGCTCGGCCGCCCGGCGGCCGGCTTACCGCGGATTTCGATGCGCCCGCCGGACGAAGGGATTTCATCTCCGAGATCAACCCGCCGGGGGAGGGCGAATCAACCGGTCTCGTCACTCGTTTCACCATGCGCCGCGATCCCTGCCCCCCGGGCTTTCCGATCCGCCTCCGCCTCCTCACCGAGGCCGATCTGGTCCGGGTGCTCGCCAACACCTTCTTGATGGATGGCGACCAGAGCGAGGAACCGCCGGCCGCGGATGAGATCAACTCGCTCTTGTCGACCTACGCCGCCAAGGCCGGCACTGGGACGGGACTGTCGACGGATGAAGTGTGGGACATCCGCGAGTATTTCGAGAAGGGGTTCTCCCGCACCGCCTACGTCGCTGCACTGAAGCCCTTTTGGCACGAGGCGGCGGAGATCGCACCACGGCTCTCGCTCACCGATCGTGCGGCATTCTTCTCCATTCTGTGGGGACGGCATGCGCCCTTCACCGAGGTCTACACCATGCTCGCGGGTGCCCTCGCCAAGCTTGGCCACGCGGCAGAGGTGCACGCGGGCCAAGAAGCGCTCTTCCCGCGCGAGCAGTCGATCATCGACGTCAAGCTGCTGGCCGGGCTCGATGGCGGCGGCATTCAGGACGAGGTGGCGTTGCGCACCCCGACCGGCATCACCGCGAGCCTTGCCAAGCCGCTGGTCACGGCGCTGACGGCGGAGTTGATCGTGCCGATGGCCGAGCAGCCCTGGGACCTCTTCGCCGGCACCGACCTGCTAGACTTCCCCGGCGCGCGCGCCCGTTTCACCGCGAACATACAGCAAACCTTCAAGTCGGCGGAGACACCGCGCAAAGACACCTACCTCCGCGGCAAGGTCGCCTACCTGTTCGACCGCTACGTTGCCGAGCAGGAACTGACCTCCATGCTCCTCTGCATCCCGCCCTCGAACATGGAGGTTACGGACCTGCCGGGGCTGGTCGAGGACTGGGTCAGCGCCACCCACGGCAGCACGCCGGCGGAGCGGGCGCGCACCGAGTGCATCCTGTTCTTCGTCTTCACCAAGTTCGACATGCATCTGCCGGACAACGCGGCGACGGGCACCGATCCGGTGACGCGCTACGAGCGGCGCATCGCCGCCTCGATGACCGATCCGTTCGGCAAGCTCTCCGACAGCTGGGTAAACGACTGGGCCGATGGCCGGCCCTTCCGCAACTCCTTCTGGCTGCGCAATCCCAACTACCCGACTAAAGCCTTCTTCCGTTACGACGCAGAGATGCGCGAGGTTGGCTTCGTCGGGGAGGAAGAGAAGCGGCTGGAAGAACTCAAGGCTGGCTGTCTCTCGGTGCCGTCGGTGCAGAAGCACTTCGCCGAGCCCGAAAGGGCTTGGTCGGCCGCGATGACCCTGAACGACGGCGGCGTCTCCTATCTGGTCGAGCAGCTGACCCCGGTGTGCAAACCGGAAATCAAGGCGAAGCAGGTGCGAGCGCAACTCGCCGCCGTCTGCCGCCAGCTGCACCAGCAACTCGCTCCCTTCTACGTCTCCGACGACATCGAGGCACGCCTCGAGGAGAAGCGGGCGGCCGCGACCGCGGTGATCGAGGCACTCAATCACGCCTTTACGCTGAACAAGTTCGGGGAGGTGCTCGAGCATCTGATGGTCGAGCCCGACCGCATCTCCGACCGCATCCTCCGGGTGCCGGACAGCATCCGCATCGTCGCCGGCAACGGTGCCCGGGCTCCGGCAACGACCCCCCTGCCGATGCCCGGTCCGCGGCCAGTGATGCCCGGCGCGCCTGCTGCCGCGCCGCGCCCGATCCTGCCGGGAGGTACGCGGCTGGCGGAGCGGGTAGAGGTGCGCGCGGATGCACCCACGCCGGAGGTCCGAAACCTCACCCGCGAAGCCTTCCAGGCCGAGGTGGCGCTGCAGACCTGGATCGAGTCGATGCATGACCTTGTCCGGCGGCCCGACCTCTACGCCGCTTTCGGCATCGCACCCGACTTGGCGGATAACCTGATCGCCGAGCTCGTTGCGGCGGCACGGCGCTTCGCCATGCAACGCCGGCTGACCGAGGACTTGGCACGGCTCAACTTCGCGCTTCGCGCCGAGGCGCAGTCTGGACCGGTGGCCCTGATCGCCGGAGAGCGGATCAACCGGTTCGTCGCCCGCCTCGGCGTCGACGACCTGCCGGCCAATCGACGCCCCACCGTCCAGTACGAGGATGGCAGTACCGCCCCGGTGTTCCAGGCGCGCACGATCCGCTTCGGCGCCGACGATCTGCCCGAGCACGAGATCAACATGGCGGCGCTCTATCTCACCGACTGGGTGTTCTCCCTGTACCAGCTTTACGAGGACAACGCGAAAAGCACCGAGAGTGCGAGCATCAACGTCGAGCAGAACAGCCGGCTCGGCGGCATTCTGCGCGCAATCGACGCTGCTCTGGCCTGAGGATCGAGCCATGAGCATCTCCGTCCGCCCTGATCCCGACCACCCGCTTGGGGGCTACGCCCTGTTGACGGTGCACGGACCGGTGACGCCGGGACCGGTCATGGTCGGGGTGACGGATCTGTACGAGGACCGCCACCTGGGGCCGATGGGCTGGCAACCGGCCCCGGTGACCATGGGCCCCTACGCGGCAAGAGACGAAGAAGGAGCGCTGGTGGTCCCCGTCGGCCCCGAGATCGTCGACCGTATCGAGGCTTTCGCCATGCTCCGGCTCACGGTGGCCGGCGTGAGCGCGGATCTGTCCTGGCCGGACGCCGTGCGCACCTCGCCGAGCCGGGCCGGGCTGGGTGGCTTGGGTGTCCTGTCGGCGACGGATGCAGCGCCTGCATCGCCGCCGGAAGCGTCCACGCCCACCGCGGAACCCCCGCCACCTCCGCCTCCGTCCCCGCCCCCGCGCTCGCGCTCGCTGCTGCCGGTGCTCCTCGGCTTGGCTGCACTCATGGTTGTTGTGGCCGGGAGCGCTTGGTGGTATCTGACCCAGAACGGCTCGGAACGGTTAGAACCGACGTTCCCGCCGACACCGGTCGCCGTCGGCTGCGATGCCGCCGGATTGAGCGAGGCCCGGGCACTGCCACCGGCGGAAGGGTTCGCTCGCGTCAAAGCCTGCGCCGCCGAAGGCGATCCAGAACTCCGCTTCCAGGTGATCGAAGCTGCGGCTGATGGCGGTCTTGCCGAAGCCATCGCCATGATCGGCCGTTGGTACGATCCGAGCCAGGCTGAGGCGGTCGGCTCCGGCTTCACCAGCCGCGACCCCGCCCAGGCGGCACGTTACTACAAGGAGGCTGCCCTCGGCGGCTACGCCCCGGCGAGCGAGCTTCTCGCCGCCGCCTGCGCTGCGCTGGATCCGACCACCGACCCGACTCACGAGATTGCCGGCGATCTCTACTGCAACTGACACAAGACGAACGGAAGGGAGCAACAGTCATGGCTTTTTTGCTCCGCATCGCGCTGGCCGGCCTCTTCGTTTGGAGCATCGGGCTCGCCGCACCGGCTTCGGCCCAGGATCGGCGTCCGCTCCTGGTCGAGGACCGCCAGACGATCTTTCAGCGGGTCCTCACCCGCCCGCGCGCGACCCTCCACGCTGAGGCCGACGGCCCCTTGACCTCGCCGCTATCGCCATTCGAGCCCTTTTACGTTTACGCGCACGAAGACGATTGGCTCGAGGTTGGACGCTCGATGTTCCGCGGTCCGGACGGGTGGGTCCGCAAGGACGCAACGGTGCCTTGGCGTCAAAACATCGTCGCCGCCTTCACCAACCCCGCCGGCCGCGAGCGCAACCTGTTCTTCGACGATCGCGAAAGGCTCGAATTTGTCCTCCATCATGAGGCCAGCGTCGAGACCGCCGCACGCTACCGGCAGGCATCGATTGCCGGCAGTCCGATTCCGGCAAGCGGGGTCCTCGCCGTTGAGCCGGGTGAGTTCGTCGATATCCGGAGTCGGCTTTACCTGCTGCCGATCCTGGAGTTCGTCGAGGATTTCCACCCCGCGACTTTCGAGCCGTTCCTGATGCTGAAGGTCGCCTCGCTGCCCCTCGACGCTACCCGCACGGTCGGCGATGCGGAGCCCGATGCAATGGCCGGCTTCGACGTTGGGGTGGTCTTCGTGATCGACACCACGCTATCGATGGACCCCTTCATCGACGAGACCCTGGCGCAGATGCAGAGCGTCGTTGCCCGGATCGGCGACACGGACATCGGTGAGCGCGTTCATTTCGGCCTTTGGGGCTATCGCGACAATCCCGAGGCCGCACCCGGCCTGGTATACCGCACCCGCGAGTATCTCCCGCTCGCCCGGCGTGATGGCTTCGACGCCATCATCCAAGCGCTTCGCGGCATGGAGGCGACCCGAACCAACAGCCCGGGCTTTCCCGAGGACAGCATCGCCGGCGTCGAGGATGCGGTGGAGAAGACCAACTGGGCGCCGGAGGGTCGATCGTTCGGTGGGCGCTATGTGGTGCTGGTGACCGACGCGAGCCCCAAGGCGCCGGGAGACCCCAACGCGCGCTCGGACCTCGATCCCGCCTCGTTGCAGCAGCGCGCCCGCGAGTCGGGCATTGCCATCATAACCCTGCATCTGAAGACGCCGAGCGGCCGGGCCAACCATGCCGCCGCCGAGAGCGCGTATCGCGTCCTGTCCCGGTTCGACGACGCCGCCTTCTATTACCCGATCGAGGGCGGTAACCGGGCCGCGTTCGGCCGCCAGGTGCGGGCCTTCGTCGACGGCTTCACCAATCACGTTCGCGAGGCGATGGGCCAAGCGCCGGAGCCAACTGGCGTCGAGGACGCGGCCTTCGACCGGCTTGGTCTGGCGATGCGACTCGCCTACCTGGGGGAGCGGACGGGGACCGCCGCACCACCGGTGTTCGAGACCTGGGTTGCCGACAAAGCGCTCGAGGACGGACGGGTGAGCGCCTTGCAGCCGCGCCTGCTGATCACGAAGAACGAGCTCTCCACGCTGCGCACCGTCGTCAGCACCGTCCTGGACATTGCCGAGCGCGGCCAGGGTGCGACCGACCAGGTGAGCTTCTTCAGTCAGATCAAGGACGCCATGGTACGGATGTCACAGAACCCGGACACCCTCGTGAACGCCGACTTCGACACCCTTGGCGGCGCCTTTGGTGAGGTGCTGGCCGACCTTCCCTATCAATCCGAGATCATGGAGATTACCGAATCGCGGTGGATGAACTCCAGCACGCTGCAGCGCGAGGTCTTGGACCGGCTGCGCGGGCGGCTCCTGCTCTACGAGCGCTGGCACGACGACCCCGCCAACTGGACAGCCTTGTCGGAGGATGCACCGGACGGCGACCACGTATTCGCCATGCCGTTCTCCGCTTTGCCCTGAGGTGGCGTCATGCAGCTCGTCGTCGAGGGCTTAGAGAAGACACTCCGCGACGGCGCGCGGCGCTTCACCTTGGCGGTGCCGCGCCTGACCGTTGCAAGCGGGGAGACCGTGGCCCTGGTTGGACCGTCCGGCTCGGGCAAGACGACGCTCTTGGAGATCCTGGGCCTCGTCGCCTCGCCGGGAAAGGTTGCCAGCTTTCGGCTGGAAGGCGGCGGGGGCGATGTCGACCTCCGGCGACTGTGGACGCGCGGAGATCGCCGTGGTCTTGCCCGCCTCCGCGCCCAGCGGTTCGGTTTCGTCCTCCAGACCGGTGGGTTGTTCGGCTTTCTCGACGCACGGGCGAACGCCGCTCTCTCGCCGGAGCTGTTCCAAGCGCCCGCCCCGGATCGGGTCGCGATGCTTATGCATCGTCTCGGGCTCGCCGAGGTTGCGGCGCTTCGGCCCGCCCGCCTGTCGATCGGCCAGCGGCAGCGGGTCGCGATCGTACGCGCCCTTGCGCATCAGCCCACCTTCGTCATTGCTGACGAGCCAACGTCTGCCCTTGACCCGGAAAGCGCCGATGCGGTGCTGGGCCTCTTCCTGGAGTTGGCCACGGAGCAGGCGACCGGCGTCATCCTCTCGTCGCACAACCATGCGCTGATCGAGCGCCACGCAGTACGACGGGCGGTGATCGTGCCGCAGCCAGCGGCGGCAGGACATTACGTGGGGGCATTGGAGGCCGCATGAAGCTCGTTCGCCTTGCCCTTGCCGACCTTTTGAACGAGCGCGTGCATCTTGCCTGCTCGGTGGCGACAATCATCGGGGTCGTGGTGCCGCTCACGATCCTGCTTGGCGTCAAGACCGGCGTGTTCGCGGCCCTGATGGATGATCTCCGAGCCGACCGGGAAATCCTGCGGGTCACCATCCCGGGCGATCACCGCTTCTCGCTTGACGACGCCGCCGAGGTCCGTAGTTGGGCCGAGACCGGCTTCGTTGTCGTCAACACCCGCGCCATCGCCAGACGGCTGAACGTCAAGCGGCATGACGGCGGTCGTATCCGCGGGATCGGCTTGGTCCCGACCGGCCCGGGCGACCCGTTGCTGCCGTCGGGCACGGTCATCACCGGGCTGGAAGTGGCGGTCTCAGCTGCCCTCGCCGCCCAGCTGGAGTTGGCGCCGGGCGACTGGCTGGTCACCGCAATCGGCCGCGGCGAGCCCATCACCGATCGCTTGGCGGTGTCGCTCAAAGTCGCAGGGGTCCTGCCGCGCATCGCCCTCGACGGCGAGACGGTGCTTATGGACCCTGCCACCATGGACCTGTTCGAGGCCTATTACGACGGCTACGCACTGCCGGAATGGGGCCTGGACGCGGGCCGCCCGCTGGCTGAGCGCCACGTCCAGTATGAATCGCTTCGGATCTACGCCCGCGACCTCACTGACGTTGCACCCTTGGAGGCAAAGCTCCGTGCCCGGTTCGACGTCGCCGCCAATTCCCGTGCCGCCCAGGTGGCAGGGGTCTTGAGCCTCGGCCGCAACCTGAATCTCGCCCTTTCGCTCGTGGCCCTTGCCGCGCTCGGGGGCTTGTTCGCGGCGCTGGTCTCAAGCTTCTGGGCCGTGGTGCAGCGCAAGCGGCTGATGCTGGCGACACTCGGCCTCGTCGGCGTGCCACCGCTCGGGCTCGCCCTGGTGCCGGTGGTGCAGGCCGCTGCAACGGCCCTGATCGGGGCCGCGGCGTCGCTTCTGCTGCTCGCGGTCTTTGCGCTGGTGGCGGAAGTGTTGTTCGCGGGAGCACTCCCCGGCGGGGCTGCGGTGATCCGGCTGGAGGCGATGACGCTCGTTGCCATCATGGCCGGCGTCGTGCTGCTTGCCGTGCTGGCCGCATTCCTCGCCGCGCGCACCGCAGCCCAATTGGATCCCGCAATCGTGATCCGGGAGGGAAGTGCGTGAAACACGTTCTCGCTTTCTGGCTCCTGGTCTTAGCGCTGCCCGCAGCGGCCCGGGAGATCAGTTGGGAGCGCCAGTTCTACGACCCGGCCGGCGACGCCGACTTGATCCTGCCGATGCCCTGCGGAGGCGCGATGGCGTTCCAGCGCATCGTTACGCCTGTGGCCCCGGACGATCCGCTTGCAGACCGCCGCGTCCGGCTCGGTGCAGGGCAGCCGGAGACCGGCTACGTCGACTATCTCCGCCAGGACCACCTGCGCGGCAGCTTCACCGAGGCCAGCACCGGCGAAACCTGGTTCTACATGAGCCGCTACGAGCTGACCCAATTGCAGGCGCGGGCCCTGGAGGAGGATTGCGCCGGCCCGGATCTGCGCGGCACCCTGCCCGCGACCGGGCTCAGCTGGTTCGAGGCCGTCGATCTCTCCCGCGTCTACAGCGAGTGGCTTCGGCGGGTGGCCCCGGCCGGCCTCCCGACAGAGGAGGGCACCCCCGGCTTCGTCCGCCTGCCGACGGAAACTGAATGGGAATACGCCGCGCGCGGCGGGGCGAAGGTTTCACCGACCGAGTTTCAGGCCCGCCTCTACCCGATGGACGGGCCGCTCCGCGATCATGCGTGGCACCAGGGGGCCGACAGCGCCCGCGGCCAGTTTCGCCCCGTCGGGCGCCTCGCCCCCAACCCGCTCGGCCTCTACGACATCTATGGTAATGCCGAGGAGCTGATGCTGGAACCGTTCCGCATCAACAACCTCGGGCGGCCCGGCGGGCAGGTGGGGGGTATCGTCACCCGCGGTGGCTCGATCTATAGCGATCCCGGGGCGATTTACTCGGCGCAGCGCCAGGAATGGTCGCCCTACGACGCCACGACGGGCGCGGCCCAGGCGCAGGAGAGCTTCGGTGCCCGCTTCGTGCTCGCCACCCACGTCACCGTGACGTTGGAGCGCATCAACGACATCCGCCACCGCTGGCTGGAGCGGAGTGCCGCGGACCCGGAGGCCGTCGTCGATCCGGTCGGGCAACTCGCCGGACTGATCGATGACGAAACCCAGCCCGAGCGGCGTGCTGCTTTGGAGGCCGTCCGCGGTGAGTTTCTTGGCGCCGAGCGGCTTCGCAATGAGGCCAGCCTGGAGTCGCTCAAGGCCACCCTGTTCGGCGGTGCGGTCTTGATCGTCTCCTTGATCGACATTGAGGATCAGCTCGATCGGGTCGCCGAGGTGAAGGCAAACCTGGAGGGCTTTGTGCAGGAGGCGCTTGCGGACGACGATGCGGAGGAGGCGGCCTTCTATACCGAGCAGTTGGCAGTGGCGGAAGACCGGCTTCGCGTTTTTCGCGAGTCGCGCCGGCTCAGTGCCGCGAGCTTCGAGCGCCTGCTCAACTCGGCCGCCAGCCCGGACCATACCGCCACGTTGCGCCGCCAAGCGCGCGACGTGCTCGATCTCGAACTCGAAAGCGAAGGTTTGACCAACATGCGCACATGGGTCCGGCGCTTCGTCGGCGCGGCGGAGACATACGCGGCAGAGCCCGGTACCGCTTTGGAGGACGTCATCAGGATTGTCATCGATCGCTGAGGTCGGTCGAACGTGCCAATGAACGCACAAAAACTCGATTAACCGGCAACAAGAGTTCGACTACGGCGCACGGTGTGATAAAGTCATGGGCTGAGCCTTTGACGAAGACAGGGGGGGTTGAGTCATGCTGAGCAGCATTCATCGTTCGCGAACACTGGCCATTTCGGTGATGACCGCAGCAGCCTTGGTGGTCGGCGGCTGTGCCACGAATCCGGATGGGACGACGGCCACCTTCTTCTCCGACCTGGGCACGGCGTACGGCGGCTCCGACGACCCTTCACTGACGCCTGAGCAGCAAGCCTTGCGCAAGCAGCAGCGGGAGTATTCCCAGGCCCGGCTGACGGCGACCGCCGCCGGCGCCGGGATCGGGGCGGTGATCGGTGCTGTCATCGGTGCTGCCACGGGCAGCGGACAGGATCGGGCGAAACGGGCGGCCATCGGGGCCGGGATCGGTGCCGGTGTGGGCGGAACGGCGGGCTATGTCGGCGGCAGCTACCTCACCCGCGACCACGGCCGCTTCGTCGCCTCCCGCGACAGTCTCCAAGCCGACATCGTCGCCGCGCGGGCGGATACGGCGCGGATGCAGCGCAACGTTGAGGTCGCCGAGGGCGCGCTCACCGCGCAGCGCACCCAGCTGAACGAACTGAACGCCGACCTTCGCGCCGGCCGGATCCAGGAGGAGGAAGCGCGGCGCATGGCCGACAATGCCGCTGCGGACGTTCAGGCGGTACGGGCGCTCGCCGAGGAGAGCGAGCGCCGGGTCGTCAATCTGAACCAGTCGATCGCTGCCTATCAGCAGGCAGACGTGTCGACGGCGGAGCTTCAGGGAGAAGTGGAACAGCAGAAGCGCCATGCGGAGCGGCTGCGGGAGATCGAGCGCAGCATGCTCGCCGTCATCGACCGCACGCCCGCCAACGTGCGGCCGGTGGTGTCATCATGACTGCCGACCCGGCACCCGGGCGCCCACAACTCCAGCCGAGGACGTGGCCCATGCGTCTCGCCTTGACCTCGATCGTCGTCTCTGCCCTGGCCGGTACCGCCTGTGCGCCGACCACCGGCGATCCTTGCGCCACTGCGAATGCGCCCATCACATTCGTCAACCTCCTGAGCGCGAGCGTCGGCGGCAGCTACGATCGCTGCCTCGATCTTATGCGCGAGGACTTGGCGATCGCGAGACTGGAAGCACGTGCTCTCGAGAACCGGGCCACGGCGCTCCGCGCCGAATCGCAACGCCTGGAGGGCGAGCGTGCCGCGGCGGCACGGCGTCTCGCGGCGTTGAACGAGCGCCACGCTCAGGCTGTCGCGGAGTTGGAGCGCAGCAGCGCTGAGCGGGTCGTGCAGCAGCGAGAGCTGCAACAGCTGCTGGCGGAAGAGCGCCAGCTGCGCGCCGACCTGCAGGCCCTCAACGACGGTGGTAGTGGCGCTTCGGCGGCCGAAGCCGAAATGATTGAACGTCGCCGGCAGCGCCTCCAGAGCCAAATCCGGGCGATTTTGGGTTGACGGCCGACACCGCCGCGTTCGGCGACGCAACGCACTGACCAGAAAGCTGATCAACGCCTCACAGATGAAACAGATCGCGCCGGCCGTGGACGACACGGACGATCTCAACGTCGTCATCGATCAGACGATAGAGAACCACGTAATCGCTGACGATGCGGTATCTGAGCCCAGGTCGAATATCGTCGCGGGCAGGCCCAAGCCGGGGATGATCAATGAGCCGGGAACAGGCGTCATCGATGCGGTCGAGCAACGCGTCGGCGGCCGCCGGGTTATCCGCCGTGACGTGCTCCCAAATCTCGATCAAATCCTGCCGCGCCCGCAGGGTGCGAAAAAGCCGGCGGCGCCCGCTCATCCGGCGCTTTGGCGATGCCGCGCGGCGCGTTTGATATCCTCGATCGACTCGTCTTGGTCGGCGCGGCCGCTCGCAATGCCCTCATCCCAAAGCCGGCCCAACAGCCGCTTGCTCCGCCAATCGCGCAGCGCCTCACGAATGACTTCGCTTGAGGAGGCGTAATCGCCGCTGGCCACAGCGTCTTCGACGAGACGAGCATGTTCGTCAGTCAGGGAAATGCTGATCTTGGCACCCATGCCACCCTCCGTTCGGACGAAATAATAGTACGAAAAATTCGCACCGCAGGCAAGCCCCTCGTGGCTTTTTGCATGATGCTTCCATCGATGCCACAGCGTGAATCGCGACGCGGCGGCCCGGCGGTCCGATGCCCACGGACGATCGAACCACCGGATAAATCCGCTCCCTCGGCGGTGTACCTGGACTTGGCCGGAGTCCGAGGCTTGCAACACATCAATCCGACGTTGTGCGCGGCCAGTCGTTTCGTCCCTGTGTTCCTCGGAGGCGCTCATCCCTTCAGGTCGCCCGCCCCCGCGGCTTCTTCAGGCGGCCGTCGATGAGGTGGTGGTCGGGGATGGGGCAGCCGGCGTCCTTGAGGGCCTTGAGGACGATGACGTTCTGGGGCTCGTCGTGCAGCTTGGACTGCTGGCGCAGCCACTGCCAGACGTAGGTGGGGAACGACATCGACCGGGCCTCGCGGGTGCGCCCCGCCGCCGGTTCCGCCGGCAGCGTCAGGCTGGGCAGAGCCCTGGCTTCCTGGTCCAGGGCGGCCTTGAGATCCTGGCCCTTGAGGCGCAGGCCCGGCAGCGGCTT